>JBKKDK010000321.1:0-10313 GCA_046708245.1 Arthrobacter sp. | reverse complement strand
CCGGTGGAACGGGGGCCCGGCCTCACTGTGACATTAACTGCCGGACATCAACTGCCGGACATCAACTGCCGGACATCAACTGCCGGGCCTCAGCTGCTCGGCGTCAGCTGCTCGGCGTCGGCGTCGGCGTGGCCGTCGGGGCGTCCGTCGGAGCCGGCGCCGGCGTGGCGGCAAGCTTGCCCTCGGCGTCGAGCGCCTTCTGCAGCGCTGCTGCGAGCCGCTTCTGCTGGTCGCCGTAGGCGGCAAAGTCGCCCCTGGCGAGCGCTTCCTGGCCCGCCCGGATGGCGGCGTTGGCCTCCTCCAATGCGGCCTTCAGTTCGGCCTTCGCGTCAACCGTTCCCGTGGCCGGCGGCGTGGTGCCGTCGGGCGGGGTGGTCGCCGGAGTCTGGCCGTTGTTGGCCGAGTCGCCGGCCGTGGCGCCCGAGTCGCCGCCGAACAGCTGGTTCAGCGCCTCATCCAGGGTCGGGGCAAACCCGATCTTGTCGCCGAACGCCACGAGCACGCGCTGCAGCGTCGGGTAGGAGGTCTCACCCGTGGACCGCAGGTAGACGGGCTGGACGTAGAGGAGGCCGCCACCGACCGGAAGGGTCAGCAGGTTGCCGTTGAGGACGGCCGAGGCGCCCTGGCGCAGCAGGTTCAGCGCCTGGGACACCGTGGGGTCCGAGTTGAACTTGTTCTGCGCCTGGCCGGGTCCCGGGACCTGCGCCTCCGGCGGAATCTGCAGCAGTCTGAGCTGGCCGTAGCTCTCCGCCTTCACGCCCTTCTGGTTGCCGGCGTCGGAGTCCGCGGCGAGGAAGCCGTAGAGCACGTTGCGGGCGGTGCCGTTAACCACCTGCGGGATGAACGAGGAGGTCAGCTGGAACGCCGGCTTCTCCTGGTCCGGCATCTTGAGCGACATGTAGAACGGCGGCTGCTTGACCTCTTCCTTGACGGTGGGGTCGTTCGGCACGGACCAGGCGTCGTTGTTCGTGTAAAAGCTGTCCGCCTGGGTGACGTGGTAGCGGCCCAGGAGTTCGCGCTGGACCTTGAACAGGTCCTCCGGGTACCGGACGTGGCTCATGAGCGCGCCGGACATTTCGGAGAACGGCTTCAGCGAGGTCGGGAAGATGTTCTGCCAGGCTTTCAGCACCGGATCCTGGTCGTCCCACGCGTACAGCGTCACCGAGCCGTCGTAGGCATCCACGGTGGCCTTGACCGAGTTGCGGATGTAGTTGACGGAGGTGTTCGGCAGCGACGCCGTCCGGCCCGCGGTCGTCTGCGAGTCGGCCGTGGCCTCGGACAGCTGTTCCTGCTGCGAGTACGGGAAGTACGGGCTGGTGGTGTAGCCGTCCACGATCCACTTCACGCGGCCGTCGACCACTGCCGGGTAGGCGTTGCCGTCCACTGTCAGGTACGGGGCGACCTTCTCGACCCGGTCCCGCGGATTGCGGTCGTAGAGGATCTGCGATTCGGCGTTCACGCCGTCGGAGAGCAAGAGGTCGGAGGACTGGAACTTGATCGAGTACAGGACCTTGTTGAAGAAGCTGCCCACGTTCGGGCCGCCGTTGCCGGTGAAGGTGTACTGCGTCTCCGCGTCGCCTTCCTTGCCGGCCGGGCGGTCCTGCTCGCGGTGCGCGGAGCCGTCCGGGGCGCCGACGATCGAGTACTCGGGCGAGTTTTCGCCGAAGTAGATCCGGGGCTGGTAGGACGCGTCGGTGCCGAGCACGCCGGTGGACGGGATGCCGGCCTGCAGGAACTCCGGCTTGCCGTCGGCGGTGAACTTGTTGCCCTTGGCGGCAACCACGCCGTAGCCGTGTGTATAGACGACATGGCGGTTCAGCCACGACTGCTGGTTGGTGGCGAGGCCCTGCTCGTTGAGTTCCCGGACGGCGATGACCGTGTCCTGGATCTTGCCGTCCACCTCGTAGCGGTCCACGTTCAGGGCGCTCGGGAACTGGTAGTACGGCCGGTACTGCTCGAGCTGCGAGAACGCGTCCGAGATCAGGTTCGGGTCCAGCAGCCGGATGTTCGCGGTGGTCTGGGCATCGCCGGCGAGCGCGCCGGTGGTGGCGTTGGTGGTTGCGTTGTACCGCTTCTCCTGGATCTTATCCAAGCCGTACGCGGCTCGGGTCATGTTGATGTTCCGCTCGATGTACTGCTTTTCCAGCGTCTGCTCCGAGGGCCGGACCTGGAACTGCTGGATCACCCAGGGGTAGACGCCGCCGGCGAGGATCGCGGTGACCACCAGCATGGCGGTGCCGATTACGGGCAGCCGCCACTTGCCGATGACCGCGGCGATGATGAAGAGCACGGCGACGAGGGCCGCGGCCACGGCCAGGATGGACTTCGTGGGAATGACGGCGTTGACGTCCGTGTACATGGCGCCCGCCCAGCGGCCGCCGGAGTTCTGCACGGCGGCGTAGCGGTCCAGCCAGAAGTTGACCCCGAGCAGCAGGAGGAACGCCGCGCCGGTGACTGCGAGGTGGATCTGGGCGGCGCGGCTCGTGAAGATGCCGCGTTCCATGATCCGGATACTGCCGTAGAGGTAGTGGGTCAGAATGCCGGCGATGCCGGCCACGATCGTGACGCTGATCAGGAACCCGGTGACAAAGCCGAGGAACGGCAGGGTCATCAGGTAAAAGCTGATGTCGATGCCGAACTGGGGATCGTTCTGGCCGAACGGCTCCTGGTTCATGAACAGCAGGACCTTCTGCCACTGGCTCGCGGCGGCGCTGCCGGCGAAAAGGCCGAACATGACGGGCAGCCCGATCATTACGACGCGGCGGACCGGTTCGAGCTGGACCTGGTAGCGGTTGAGGTTGTCCCGGATGTCCGAGTCGGGGGCGTAGACCGGACGGGCGTGGTAGGCGATCCGGATGGCGAAGAAGACCGCGGCGAACATAATGGCGAAACCGGTCACGAAGATCGCAATGCGGGCCAGGTTCTCGGTCAGGAAGACTTCAAAGTACCCCAGCTGCTGGTACCACAGGACGTCCGTCCACACGTTGGCGAAGAAGATGAGCCCGACGACGATCAAGGCCACAACAATCAGCGTCGGCGTCAGTGCGCCTCGGCGTGTCTGGGGTCTTCCGGGCGGGACGGTGCTGGCGGGACGGGACAAACTCGGTACCTCATAGCTGGTCGTGAGTTGCTGGTTTTAGTTATCAGTCGGTGCGGTGATGACGTGTTGCTGCATTGTACCGACAGCGGCGCCGCCCGGCAGGGCAGGGACAGCCGTCATAATTGCCACGAGTGGCGGCGGAGCTTAGTTCCGCGGCCAGTCTAGTTGTTCGGGCAGGCCGGCAGGCCGCTTGTGTCGGCACCTGACGCCGCCAGCTCCACGGCCTTCCGCGCCTCCGCCAGATTCTCCACTTTGACTACCTGCAGGCCGGCCGGAACATGCCCAATAACGTCGTCGCAGTTCGCGGACGGGGCCAGGAACATGGTGGCTCCGCCGGACCTGGCACCGTGCATCTTCTGGCCGATGCCGCCGATCGGCCCCACGGCGCCGTCGGGGGTTATGGTCCCGGTGCCCGCGATGTGTTTGCCTCCGGTCAGATCCCCCGGAGTCACGGTGTCCACGATTCCCAGCGCGAACATCATGCCGGCACTGGGACCGCCCACTTTGTCGAGCGAAATCTTGACGTCAAACGGAAACGTGAACTTGTACTGGAGCATGACGCCGAGGATGAAGCGGCCGGTGGAGGCCTTGGCGGGTGTGATGCTGACCGGTTGGTTGCTTCCGCCGCGCTCGACGACGACTGTCACCGGGGCCCCGTTGCCTGCGGCCAGTTCCGCCTGGACAACGGCCAGCGCGGTGATGGGCTTGCCGTTGATGGACACCAGCAGATCACCATCCTGCAGCTTCCCGCTCGAGGCGGAGTCGGCGGGAATCCCGGCGATCTGCATCTTCTGCTCGAACGGGATGCCCAGTTCCTTGAGCGCGGAG
Organism: Arthrobacter sp.; assembly: GCA_046708245.1. GTDB lineage: Bacteria > Actinomycetota > Actinomycetes > Actinomycetales > Micrococcaceae > Arthrobacter. Next base: position 6,385 of record JBKKDK010000321.1, on the reverse strand, counting down.
GCGACTGCGTTCTCCTGGGAGGTGGTCATCGCGACGGCGCTCTCCTGCGCGGACTGCTCCTTCGTCACGCCCCGCGGGTAGACCAGTTCCTCGGGATAGACGGCCTTGGCGCCGTCGAGCCAGGCGGAAAACGCCTCGAAGACGCTGACGGGACCGTTCGGCCCGCCGTCGACGTACACGGTGGTGAGGTCCAGGTTGCCCTTGGCGGGAAACGTCTCGTGTCCGGTGACGCTGATGACGGGCCGGCCGTTGTCCTCGCCCAGGGTGTTGAACGTCGGCCCGGGAGACTCAACCACGTAGGGCACGGGAAGGCTCACGGCGGCGATGCCCAGGGCGAGCGCCAGCAGGCCCGAGACCAGCATGGCCGAGGACCGCTTGTCGCGGTTCCGTTGCGGGCGTCCCCCGCCGGGGAGGGACCGGCCCGCGGCCGGTTTGCTGGCGGGTTGCTCGCCCTGGGTAATCGTCAATGAAGGACCTCTTCCGTGCCGGCGCCCGGGGCCCTGCAGCCCCCGTGAACAGCGCCCCGCCGCCGCGGCCGGAGCCGCGGCTGCCGCCTGCAAATATTCCAGCTTCTAACACTACGCGCTCCCTGCCGCGCAGCCCCGCGGCGGGAGTCTTTGCCTAGAGCGAACGGGGCACACTTTCGGCAGACAGGCCCTCTCGCCGCGGGGTACCGTGAAGTGGAGAAGCAGCCACACCGACGATCGGCGGGATCATGACCTCCAACCCACTCAATCCGTCCAATGGTGACGAGGAACCCAAGGATCCGCTGGCAGAGATGCTGAAGAACCTGATGGGCGGCCAGGGCATGGGCAATATTGACCCCGCCGAGCTCGCCAAGGCAGCCGGGCTTCCCGACGACCCGAACCTCCTCGCCCAGATGTTCTCTCAGGTCCAGGCGATGATGAGCGCCACTTCCGAGGGACCCGTCAATTGGGAACTGGCGCACGAGAACGCCCGCCGGGTCGCCGCGAGCGGCTCGGATCCGTCCGTGACCGCCCAGCAGACCCGCGAGGTGGACGAGTCCCTGCGCCTCGCCGAACTGTGGCTCGACCCCGTCACCGGGCTCCCGGCCACGGGGCTGATCGGCCGGGCATGGTCGCGCGCCGAATGGGTCGAGGAGACCCTGGGGACGTGGAAGCGGCTGACCGAACCGGTGGCCAACAGCATCGCCAACGCGCTCTCCTCAGCGATGACCGAGCAGATGCCCGAAGAGATGAAGTCCATGATGGGCGGCGCCTCGTCAATGCTGCAGAACATGGGCGGCGCGATTTTCGGGATGCAACTGGGCCAGGCCATCGGAGCCCTGTCCGCCGAAGTGGTCAGCTCGACGGACATCGGGGTGCCGCTCGCCGATCTGGAAATGGCGCTTCTGCCGTCCAACGTCGCGAAGTTCGGCGAAGGTCTCAGCCTGCCGGAGAACGACATCCGGCTGTTCCTGGCCGTCCGCGAGGCCGCCCACGCCCGGCTCTTCGTGCAGGTCCCGTGGCTGCGGGGACACCTCCTCGGCGCCATCGAGGCGTACGCCCGCGGCATCCACATCGACACGTCCCGGATCGAGGAGCTCGCCCGCGAGCTGGACCCGAGCAATCCCGAGGGCATCCAGGAAGCGCTGTCCCAGGGCGTCTTTATGCCGCAGCGCACCCCCGCGCAGGATCAGGCGCTCGAAAAGCTGGAGACGGCCCTCGCGCTCGTGGAGGGCTGGGTCGATGAACTGACCTGGGCCGCCACAGAGAAGCTGCTGCCGTCCGCCGGGGCGCTGCGCGAGACGGTCCGGCGGCGCCGTGCCACCGGCGGCCCGGCCGAACACGCGTTCTCCTCCCTCGTCGGCCTGGAGCTGCGTCCGCGCCGCCTGCGGGAGGCCGCGACGCTGTGGGCCTCGCTCAAGGCCGAGCGCGGCATAGACGGCCGCGACGCGATCTGGCAGCACCCCGATCTGCTGCCCACGGCCGAGGACCTGGACGATCCGCAGGGCTTCAGCGGCCGCCGGAAACTCGCGGAAGCATCCGATACCGAGGTGGACGACGCCCTGCAGAAGCTGCTCAGCGGCGGATTCGACGAGCCCGGGGACCAGGAGCCGGAGGACGGCACCGGCGGACCGGGCCCGGACGACGCTCCCGGCGGGGCCGGGAACCCCCAGCCCTAGCGCATGGCGCTGCCGGCCCCGGCGTCGTCGATGTCGTTATCGAGGTCGCCGCCATGGTCAGCGGCGGCCTCTCCCGGGGCCAGGCCGCGCGACGTCGCGAAGGACACGCCTTCCAGGAAGGCCTTGGCGCGCTGCGTTTCCGGATAGGCCTCCAGCAGCCGCCAGAACGCGGCGTTGTGGTTGGCCACGAGCAGGTGTGCCAGCTCGTGGAGCAACACGTAGTCGATGACCCACTGCGGCATCGGCTGCAGCTTGTCGGAGAGCCGGATGGTTCCGTCCGACGGCGTCGCGGACCCCCAGCGCGAGTTCTGGTTGCTGACCCAGCGGACCGAGGTGGGCACGGCGCGGCCGGCGAAATACTTCGCGGACAGCCCGGCGGCGTGCGCAGCCAGGGCGGCATCGGTGCGCGGCCGGCGCCTGCCGGCACCGCGGGTCCCCCGTTCCCCCTGCAGCCGGAGTTTTTCAAGCATCCGGTGCACCCACTCGCGCTCCTGAGCCCGGGTGAAGGAGGCCGGAATGGCGACCACGGCGGTGCCGTTCTCCCAGAACGCGGCGACCGTCCGGCGCCGCCGCGCGGAGCGACGCACCTCCACCGGGGCGCCGTCGGCCGTGGTCAGCGGGACGGCCGCCGGCGTCGGCGTCGCGGCAACGGATCGGCGGCCCGCAGCCCCTGACATCAGAGGCTGGTGCTTTCGACGAGTACGGCCAGCACGGCCTCGCCGTACTTCTCCAGCTTGGACGGACCCACGCCGGCGAGCTGGGACAGCTGTTCCAAGGATTCGGGACGGGCCTCGGCGATGGCCGTCAGGGTCGCGTCCGTGAAGACCACGAACGCGGGGACGTCCGCCTCCAGGGCGACGTCCTTGCGCCATTGCCGGAGTGCGTCGAAGGTCTGTTCCTCATAGCTGGGCGGGCACTGGCCGCAGCGGCCCACCTTGCGTTCGGCGCCGGACGAGAGCATGCTGCCGCAGACCCGGCAGGAGGCCGGGACGGCAGCTTTCCGGCGCGGCGCCGCACCTTTTCCGCGGACCGAGGAGCTGGCCACGGAATCCGGACGCAGTCCGTCCAGGAAGCGGGACGGCTTGCGGTTGGCGCGCCCGCCCGGTGTCCTGGCGGTGGACCAGGACAGGAACAGGTGCTCCCGGGCGCGGGTGATCCCGACGTACAGCAGACGCCGTTCCTCGTCCACGGATTCGGGGGTGTCGGCGAAGGAGATCGGCATAAGCCCTTCGCTGAGCCCGACGAGGAAAACGGCGTCCCATTCTAGGCCCTTTGCGGCGTGCAGCGAGGCCAGCGTGACGCCTTGGACCGTCGGGGCATGCTGGGCCAGCGAGCGTTCCTGGAGTTCGGTCACGAAGTCGGACAAGGTGAACTGCGCGCCGCGGCTGAGGACCAGTTCGTCGGCCAGGGCCACGAGGGCCGCAAGGGATTCCCAGCGTTCCCGGACCGCGCCGCCGCTGTGCGGCGCGGCGTCCGTGTAGCCCAGGGACGCCACGATGTCGCGGACCAGCTGGCCGAGCGGTTCGGGAGTGGCGGTCTCCGCGACCGCGCGGGTGGCGGCCCGGAGCTGCAGGATGGCGTCGCGGACTTCCCTGCGGGCAAAGAACCGCTCGCCGCCGCGGAGCTGGTAGCCGATCCCGGCCGAGGCAAGGGCCTGTTCGTAGGCTTCAGATTGCCCGTTGGTGCGGAACAGCACGGCAACCTGGCTCGCGGGCGTGCCGGCGTCGAGCAGTTCCCGGACCTTGACGGCAACCGTGGCGGCCTCGGCCTCGTCGTCGGTGCATTCGGTGAATTGCGGCACCGGGCCGGCCGGGCGCTGCGCCAAGAGCTGCAGGGGTGTGGCCCACGCGGCGTCCGCCACCGGTCCGCCGCTGCGGCGGCCCGCCAGCAAATCGTTGGCCAGCTTCACCACCTGCGGCGTGGAACGGTAGTCGCGGATGAGCTTGACGACGTTGGCGTCCGGGTACATCGCCTTGAACCCGAGCAAGTGCTTCGGGGAGGCGCCGGTGAACGAGTAGATGGTCTGGCTGGCGTCCCCCACCACGCAGAGTTCGTCGCGGCCGCCGAGCCACAATTCAAGCAACCGCTGCTGCAGCGGCGAAACGTCCTGGTACTCGTCCACAACGAAGTGCCGGTACTGCTCGCGGACCGTGGCGGCGACTTTGGGGTCCTCCTGCAGGATGCCCACCGTGATCAACAGCACGTCCTCGAAGTCGATCACGTTGCGGTCCGTCTTGACGTCCTCGTAGGACTGGAACACCCGCGCAACGGCCGTCAGGTCAAAGCCGCCGGGGGTCCCGCGGCCGTGCGCGTTTTCCAGGTAGTTCGCGGGCGTCAGCATGGAGACCTTGGCCCACTCGATCTCGGAGGCCAGGTCCCGGATAGAGGCCCGGTCGGTGCTCAGGCGGAGCCGCCGGGCCGCCTCGGCAATGGTCTGCGCCTTGTGGTCGAGCAGGTTGGGCAGGGCCCCGCCGATCGCCTGCGGCCAGAAGAACTGGAGCTGCCGCAGCGCCGCGGCGTGGAACGTGCGGGCCTGGACGTTGCCGACGCCAAGGTCCCGGAGCCTGCTGCGCATTTCGGCTGCGGCCCGCGACGTGAACGTGACCGCCAGCAACCGCTGCGGGCTGTAGACGCCCGAGTGCACGCCGTAGGCGATCCGGTGGGTGATGGCGCGGGTCTTCCCGGTCCCGGCCCCGGCCAGCACACACATCGGCCCGTTCAGGGTGCTGGCAACCTCGCGCTGCTCGGCGTCGAGCCCGCCGAGGATGCGCTCCTCGAGGGACCGGCTGTCCGGCGCGTGCGGTTCCGGAACGGGGCCGTCGCCCGGGTTTCCGGCGCCGGTCTGGAGGCCGGGAAAGGTGCTGGTGTTCAAGTTCTCTGTCGCCACTTCTGCTGCTTAGTCGGTCTCCGGGCGGTCCCGGATGATGCCGCCGTACCAGTGTTCGATGAGGGACCTGGCAATGGACAGCCTGCTGGAGATGACGATTTCGCCGCTCAGCACCGCCTCCTGCAGCTCGCGGCGGCTGAACCAGCGCGCCCTGGTGACCTCAACGCCGTCGGGCTTTGCCTCGGTGTCCTCGGTGGTGGCAGTGAATCCGAGCATCAGCGACGCCGGGAACGGCCAGGACTGGGACCCGAGGTACTGCGTTGCAGTGACCCGGACGCCGACCTCCTCGCCGATCTCGCGGACCACGGCCTGCTCAAGCGACTCGCCGGGTTCAACGAAACCGGCCAGGGTCGAATAGTTGCGGGCGTCGAGGGGACCTCCGCCGCCGAGCAGGAGGCGGTCGTCGGGGCCGACCACGGTGACGATGATGGCAGGATCCGTGCGCGGGAAGTGCTCGGAGCTGTCCACCGGGCAGCGGCGGACCCACCCGCCGGCTTCCGGCTGGGTGGCGGCGCCGCAGCGGGGGCAGTGGGTGTGGCTGGCGTGCCAGTTGGCGATCGCGCTGGCCTCGATGAAGAGTGCGGTGTCCGTGGGGTTCAGCCGGGCCGCGACATCCCGAAATCCGGCCCACTGCGCGCCCCCGGGGATACCGGCGATGTGGGCTTCAAATTCCTCTGCCTGGACCTCGAACTGCCGGGGAAGGACGAAGAGGACCAGCTGGGTGCCTGCCGCCAGGTCCGAACCGGGCAGGGCCGAGCCAAGATAGACCAGCTGCTCCGGGGCGTAGGCGGTGTCCCGGAGGTGGTCCGCGAGTTCTGCCGCGTCCAGGAGCACCAGGTGGTCGGCGTCGATGAGGGCCTGCCGGCCGGAGAGCATCATGGCGCGCGCGGCCCCGGATGCGACGAGATCGTCAAGCATCCCGGGCTTCATCCGCGCCGCGGACCCGCGGTCCACCAGCGCCTGGCGCACCGGCAGGACGGTGTCCCGGAGGTGGTTCGCGGGGGTGCCGGGTGCCGGCGGGGCTGGCGGATCCACCTGTGGTGCGCTCTGTGGCGCCGTGTTCGCCTGGGGCTCCGCAAGACTCATGTACCCACCGTACTGACTCCCACTGACAATTGACATTTTCCCGGCGGGTTTGCGGCCATCGTCACGTCCGGCAGCGGGCAGGTGCCGGCGCGGGACCGCCGGCGCCGTTCCCGCGCGCTATTTAGAGCCGATCTCAAGACTCGCCGTGGTGCATCGCCGTCTTGGGCGCCGCTCAATCTACCGTGGAAGCGTGAGAAGAAAACCAATCGAACTGGCAGCTGTGGCAACCGCGGCAGTCCCCGGGCTGACCCCGACCGCCGTTAGCT
>JBKKDK010000320.1:0-44657 GCA_046708245.1 Arthrobacter sp. | reverse complement strand
GTACTCGGTTCCGCAGGATACCGGCCCCATGGTCTTCTACTACCGCGCAGACATCTTCGAGAAGCTGGGCCTGTCCGTTCCCACCACGTGGGAGGAATATGCCCAGGCCGCCAAGGCCGTCCACGCTGCCGATCCCGAGGCTTACCTGGGGACGTTCTCTTCCAACGACGCCGGCTGGTTCACCGGCATGACGCAGCAGGCCGGAGCTTCCTGGTGGGGCATTGACGGCGAGGCCTGGAACGTGAACATCGACAAGGACGCGACCCAGAAGGTCGCCGGATACTGGGGCGGCCTCGTCCAGGACGGCGTCATCGACAACAAACCGATGTACACCCCCGAGTGGAACACCGCCCTCAACACGGGCAAGCAGGTCGGCTGGCTCAGCGCTGCCTGGGGTCCGGGCGTGCTCTCCGGCAACGCCGGTGCAACCGAAGGCAAGTGGAAGGTCGCTCCGATGCCACAGTGGGACGCGTCCAAGCCCGCCACCGGCAACTGGGGCGGTTCCTCGACCGCCGTGACGTCGCAGTCCAAGAACGTTGACGCCGCCGCGAAGTTCGCCACGTGGCTGAACACAGATCCCGAGGCCGTGAAGGCCCTGGTCACCGAGACCGGAATCTACCCGGCCGACTCCGCTGCAGCGGACGCAGCGCTGGCCGAAGCGCCGGCGTTCTTCAGCAACCAGCCCGATTTCTACAAGGTTGTCGGCGATGCCGCGAAGACGGTCGGTTCCTTCACCTACGGCCCGAACGTCAACGTGGCCTTCAACGCCTACAACGACCAGTTCGCAAAGGCCGCCCAGAGCAAGCAGAAGAGCGGCTTCCTCGAAGCGGTGTCCAGCATGCAGCAGGTCACTGTGGACGACCTGAAGAAGACCGGCTTCACCGTAAAGTAGCCACTCATTCCGGGAGGGCGCACCCGCGCCCTCCCGGACCCCTCAACACCCGTTATCGAACGCCCGTTACTGAACCACAAGGAAGTGCACCGTGGCAATCACCGAGACCAGGCCCGGCCCGGCGGCAAAGACCGCAGCGCCAGGACACGCCAGGCGGCCCAAGAACTTCAAGTCCCGGGTGCTCGTCCCGTACGCGATGCTGGCCCCCGGTATCATCCTTTTCCTCGTCTTCATGGCAGCACCCATCATCTACACCCTCGTGCTGAGTTTCCAGAAGAAAAAGGTCAGCGGCCTGGGCCTGGGCAAGAACTCCCAGAGCCAGGTCTTCGCCGGCCTGGACAACTACGTCAGCGCTCTCACCGACCCGGAGTTCAGCGCCAGCGTCCTGCGCGTCCTGCTCTATGGCGCCATCCTGATCCCACTGATGCTCGGCTTCGCCCTCCTCTTCGCCCTCCTGCTGGACTCCCGGCGCACCCGGGCCGGCAACTTCTCCCGCACCGCGATCTTCCTGCCCTACGCCGTCCCCGCCGTGATCAGCTCCCTGCTCTGGGGCTTCCTGTACCTGCCCGGCGTCAGCCCCTTCCACTTCCTGGCCCGCCAGCTCGGCGTCGAGCTGCCCTCGCTCCTGGATCCCGACCTGGTGACGTTCGCGATCTGCAACATCGCGCTGTGGGGCGGAGTCGGCTTCAACATGATCGTCATGTATACCTCCCTCAAGGCCGTACCCAGCGAAATCTACGAGGCAGCCAAGCTTGACGGCTGCTCCGAGATCCAGACCGCCCTGCGGATCAAGATCCCCATCATTGCGCCCTCACTGGTGATGACCGCGCTGTTCTCGATGATCGCCACCCTGCAGGTCTTCGCCGAACCGACCACGCTGCGGCCGCTGGCAAACAGCTTGTCCACCAGCTGGTCACCGCTCATGCTCGTCTACCGCGATGCCTTCACCCGCAACGATGTCTTCTCGGCCGCCGCAACCAGCATCGTCATCGCCGCCGCCACCTTCATCATTTCCTTCCTCTTCCTGCGCGTCGTGCAGAAGCGGGCCTTCGGACAGGAGAACTGACCGTGACCACCACCGCCACCAGCCACAGGGCCGTCCGCGACCAGGAAACCCGGGAGACCCGGGAGAAACCGAGCGTCCTTTCCACCGGCATCCTGATCCTCGGTGCCCTCTACTGCCTGTTCCCGGTCTTCTGGGTCCTCGTAGCGGCCAGCAAGGACGGCACCGAGCTGTTCTCCACCTTTACCCTGGCCCCCAGCACCCACCTCTGGGACAACATCGTAGAACTGACCGCCTACCGCGACGGCCTCTTCTGGCGCTGGATGCTCAACACCGCCCTGTACGCCGGGGTCGGCGCCCTGGTCTCCACCTGGGTCTCGGCATTGTCCGGCTACGTGCTGGCCAAGTTCAATTTCCCCGGCAAGAACGGGATCTTCAAAGTCCTGCTCATGGGCGTCCTGGTCCCCGGCGTCATCCTTGCCATCCCGCAGTACCTGATGCTGGCCCAAGCCGGCCTGACCAACACCTACTGGTCGGTCCTGTTGCCGCAGATCATCAGCCCGTACGGCATCTACCTGGCCCGGATCTACGCCGCTGCCTCGGTACCCGGGGACGTCATCGAGGCTGCCCGCACCGAAGGCGCCAAAGAGATGTACATCTTCAACCGGATCGCCGTCCCCATGATGCTTCCCGGCCTGGTCACGATCTTCCTGTTCCAGTTCGTTGCGATCTGGAATAACTTCATGCTGCCTTACATCATGCTCGGTGACGACCACCTGTTCCCCATCACCGTGGGCCTCAACGGACTGCTCAACCAGGGCGCCTCGGCCCCGGCACTTTACACCCTTGTCCTGGCCGGCGCCCTGCTGTCCATCATTCCGCTGGTGATCATGTTCCTGCTGCTGCAGCGCTACTGGCGCGTCGACCTGGCCGCCGGCGCCGTGAAGGCATAGTCCTAGATAGGCTCTAACCATGACGCAGCCCCCCGCCAAGCACAGGCCAAAGATTGACGACGTCGCGGCCGAGGCAGGAGTGTCCCGGGGAACCGTGTCCCGCGTGCTCAACGGCGGGCACTGGGTCAGTCCGGAGGCCCTCGCGGCCGTGAATGCCGCCATCAAGAAGACCGGCTACCGGGTCAATCCGCACGCCCGCAGCCTGGCCACGAACCGCGCCAACTCCGTGGCGTTCCTGCTGACCGAAACCCATGACCGCCTCTTCGAGGACCCGAACTTCGCCGTCCTGATGCGTGGTGCCGCCGATGCCCTGGCCAAGCACGACATCCCGCTGATCTTGATCATGGCCGGGACCGACGACGAACAGCGCCGCGCCACCGAATTCCTCACAGCCGGCCACGTCGACGGTGTCCTCCTGGTCTCCGCGCACGCCACCAGGAAGGGCATCATCTCGGAGATCATCGCCGCAGGCGTTCCCGCGATTGCCTGCGGCGTCCCGCTGGGGTTCGAAAAGAAGATGGGCTACGTTGCCGCGGATGACTACGAGGGAGCCCGCGACGTCCTGAGGTACTTCAGGGACAAGGGCCGGAAGCGCATCGCGACCATCACCGGTCCGCAGGACACCTCCGGCGGCATCCGGCGCCTGGAAGCCTACCGCGACGACCAGCAGGCCGATTTCGATGAAACCCTCCTTGCCTACGGTGACTACGGCCGCGAGAGCGGCGCCAAAGGCATGCGGGAAATCCTGGACCGCGCCCCCGACGTCGATGCAGTCTTCGCTGCGAACGACCTGATGGCCCTCGGAGCCCTTGACGTCTTGAAAGAGGCCGGGCTCCGCACCCCCGAGGACGTCGCCGTCGCCGGGTTCGACGACATCAATGCCTCACGTACGGTGACGCCGTCGCTGACCACCGTCCGGCAGCCCTTTGAACGGATCAGTACAGAAATGGTCCGTCTGCTGTTGGGCGTGATCGCGGGTGAACGTCCCGCCGCCATCACGATCCCGACAGAGCTGGTGATCCGCGAATCAACTTGATTCGATAACCCCTCGGTCTTAATCCCGAGGCCGGGGGCGGAAGTCCCCAGGCCCGTCAGCGGGGCGGAAGTCCCCAGGCCAATCGTCCTTTCGGATCCGCTTTAGCTCACTAACCGGACCCATGGTCCCCCATTCATCCCGGCCCAGCCGTGAGAGTGGGTCCAACTCAGCGATCAGGGGATGCCTCCCCTCCAGCACCTCGGAGGCGACCGCTGCATGGGTCACCTCGCCGAATACCAGGACGCAGTCGCCCATCTCGAGAATCCTGTGCAACCTGCATTCGAGGGCCACGGGGGATTCCGCCACTCGGGGAACCCGCACCGTCAAACCTGGTTCCCGCGTCAGGCCGGCGGCGTCGAACTCACTCACGTCAGGCGGGAAGTTCGTACCGGTCGCGTTGACCTCCTCGATGAGTTTCGTCGACGCAAGGTTCACGACAAACTCCCCCGTGGCCACGATGTTGCGCAGGGAGTCCTTCTTCCCCACCGACGTGAATTGAATGATGGGCGGATTCACAGATGCCACCGTGAAGAACGAATGCGGGGCGAGGTTGTCCACACCGTCTACGGACGTACTTGAGACCCAGGCGATTGGCCGCGGAACGATGACCGCCGTTAGAAGCCGATAGAAGTCGCGGGAGGACAGCTCGCCGGGGCTGAAGTCCGTTCGCATGGTTACCGGCGGACCAACGTGTTCTTTTGCCGGGCGCTAATGCTGGACGTACGCCCGCAATTGGAGCACGCGATCCGGTAGGAGCGGGAGGTCGTGAACACCGCGAAGAAAAACACGGTTAACCGGGCCGACCGCTCCTCGAGGTGGTGATGCGCGAAGGCGTGGCAGTACTGGCAACTCGCGGGCCGCCCCGGCAGCTCCTTGGTCATGGTCTTGAATCCGAAGAGTAGGAACATTTGTTGGTGTCTTTCGGGGCTGGCCGGGATCGATCAGTAAGTCTGCTTATTAATTAGCTTAGCCTGCTGTTCAAGGTTCCCTGGATGCTGCTGCGCCAGAGGCGAGCGTCTGACCGATGCCGGCAACCCGGGCGGGGAGCCCGGCATTTTCCGGGTCCAGCGCGAAGGGGTTTAGGCGTCCAAGCAGGCGGACCTTCTCCGTCGTGCCGCCGAAACGCTCGATGACGGCACGCCACAGTTCCTCCACGGTCCGGCACTGCCGGGTAGCCCCGGAAGGTCCGGACACCATCCAGCCATCTGCAAGGGCCGTGACCTTGGGGGCCCCGCTCAGGCCGTGGCACACCCTGTTGACCGCACCCGCCACAATCAAATGTTGGCGCAGGGTCCGAACCGCACCCAAGGTCGGATCGGGCACGGTCGCCCTTCCGCACGCACCACACATGCGATCCCCTTTCTAGGGCATTACATCGCCCGAGTTCGGGCCGAGGGTTTGGCCCAGGAAAAGGTTTCCGCCTGGGTCGCTGGCAAGCAGCAGAGCCACGGGTGCCACCTCCGCCGGCGTCCCGAAGCGTCCGAGCGGGAGTTCGGCACGTTTGGCGGCCTTCCAGTCTTCAGAAATGCCCTCGACGAGCGGCGTTTCAATCGGCCCGGGGGCGATGCAATTGACAAGGACGTTGTCCAGCGCCACTTCGAGGGCCAGCGCCTTGGACAGCCCGACGACACCGGCCTTGGCGGCGCTGTAGTGACTCAGTCCCACCCCTCCTTTGATCGCGAGCTGGGAGGCTATGTTGATGATGCGCCCCCACTTCCGCTCGCGCATCTCCGCCACAACCTCCCGGCAGCACAGGAAGACACCGGTCAGGTCGACGTCGATGGTTTCGTTCCACATCGCTAAGGACATCTTTTCCAGCGGTGATTCCGTAAGGAGCCCCGCACTGTTCACGAGGATGTCGATGGGACCGACCCGGTCCCGGGCCTCTGCGAAGGCCGCCTTCACGCTGGCTTCGTCGGCAACATCCACAGGGATCGACCCCTTACCCCTGGCGCGGTCGAGGACGGCCACCCGGTCCCCGTTCTCCCTGAAGGCTTCGGCGATCGCCAGGCCTATCCCGCTCGCGCCGCCCGTGACGACCACCGCACGGCCCGGCTCCGGCCCGCCGTTTTTTGGAGTGCTCACGTTGTCCTCTCCGACATCAGGAACGCATCTTGACGGTCAGGCCGCCGTCCACAACCAGAGATTGTCCGGTGATGTACCGGGCATCGTCTGACGTGAGGAAGGCGATGGCGCTGGCGACCTCCTCGGGCCGCCCGACGCGGCCCCAGGGAATGTCATTTCCGGCCCGCTGAAGCCCATCGGGTCCGAGGGAGTTGACGGGATCCAGGGATTGCGGAGTTTCGATCAGTCCGGGGATGACGGCGTTGGCGCGGATCTGGCGGGGTCCAAGCTCCACGGCGACGCTGCGGATAAGACCCAGCACCCCGGCCTTCGCCGCGGCGTAATGGGCATGCTCCTCCCACCCGTAGACGCCGCCCGCGATAGACGAAACGGCAACCATAGCGCCGCCGTCGACCATCTTGGCAGCGCCTGCGCGCAGGGTTCGCAGGACTCCGGTGAGGTCGACGTTCAGCATGTCCTCCCAGCGCTCGTCAGTCATCTCGCCGAGAGGTGAGTTGCGAAGGATTCCAGCGTTCGCCACCGCGTAGTCCAGTCGTCCATATTCCTGCATGGCCCGTTCGGCAAAAGCGTCCACAGATGGGGTGCTGCGTACGTCCACCTCGTGGATAACTCCTAGGCCGCCGGCGTCCTTCACCAAGCGGAGGGTTTCTTCTGGGTCGTGGGGGTCGCCGGGAAAGGTGCCGATCACCGAATGCACGCCGCGTTGGGCGTAGTGGACCGCGAGGGCCCGTCCGATGCCACTGGCCGCTCCGGTTATCACGGCCACCTTTGTGTCCGCTGTCATGCTTCGACCTCGTGCGGGTGGTCCTCGAGGAGGGCTTCTACGGGCGGCTTGGCGGCGATCATCAGGAGGCCAGAGAACAGCGTTCCGGCGGCGCCGACCCACAGGGCTGCATCGCCGGTCCCCGCGCTGGCTGCCGCTGCCGTGAACAGCGCACCGCCGAGAATGGTGCCAGGCTGGCTCATCGCGCCGATGAAGGCGGTGCCCGTGGCACGGCAACTGACGGGGTAACACTCTGCCATGAAGTACTGGATCGCGGCGTACGGTCCGACCAGGAAGAACAGCCCGGCACCATAGGTGATGATGATCATGAAGGGGTCCGTGGCCAAGGGGCTGAGCATGATGGCGAAGGAGATGCCGGAGAGAATCCAACCGCCGATGATGGTCCGCTTCCGGCCGATCTTGTCACCGAGCCACCCGTGGAAAACGTAGCCGAAGTACGCCAGCATGTTGATAACGATCAGCATCCAGAAGGCGTCCGAGAGTTCAACACCCTTGGCGTTCTTCAGGACGGAGCTGCCGAGAATACTGAAGATCAGGATGCCGAAGAAGTTGAAGATCCATGCCAGCGAGAAGACGATCGTGTTCCGGCGAAGGTGTGGCTCCCAGATGCGCTTGAGCGGGGCAGCGGAAGAGTGTTCGACGCCGTAGGCGCGGGCCAGGGAGTGGGCTTCCTGGGTCTTGCCGCTCTTCTCAAGTTCGGTCAGCTTGTGGTGCAGCTCGAACTGAGGGGTCTCCTTTAGTTTCTTGGCGATGACCCAGACGATGATCGCCGCCGGAACAGTGGCCATCAAGTAGAGGGCGCGCCACCCCATGGAGGGTAGGAACGCGAGAGCGAGGGCACTGGCGAGCAGAAAGCCCAGCGGCCAGCCGCCCTGGATGAAGGAGTAGTGGAAGCCGGGGCGCTTGCGCTTGTCGGCAACTTCGGTGACCTGGTAAACCTCGTTCATGTAGGTCGCATTGACGGCCTGCTCGGAGAATCCGAGTCCGCCGAAGGAACGGATTACCACCAGCAGGCCGTTGCTGAGGAACGGGATGCCAGTCGGAATCAGGGCCGTCAGACCGGAGACGATGGCGGTTCCGCCGACGGTGGTCATCATGCCCTTGCGGCGACCGAGTCGGTCAATGACGGGGCCGATGCCGAAGCAGACGATGGCGGTGCCGACGGCGATCCAGGTGTTGATCGCGTAGGCTTCGGTTTCGGTCCACCCAAACTCTTCCTGCATGGCCGGCAGGAGTGTGCCGAAAAGTCCGAAGTCGAAGACGGCTACGGTCCAGGCCATCAGAGCCAGGACGGTGGCCGTGGTCGTGTGGCGCTTGGAGAAGACCGGGAAGCGGCGCTTCTCGTCCGGCCGGGGTTGCGTCAGATCGACGGCGGGTTCCTGGATGGTCATTACTGGTTTTCCTTTCGGGGGCTGCGGGTGAGGAAGGAATCGGCGATCTGGTCGAAGGTCAGCCAGCTGACGCCCTCGTGGGAGTTAATGTGTTCGATCAGGCGTTCAAGCATGAGCAGCACCTGGGGCCGGCCCGAGACGTCCGGATGGATCGTCATGGTGAAGACTGCCTGGTCCATTTCCCGGTAGACCCAGTCGAACTGGTCGCGCCACATCTGCTCGATGTCGCGCGGGTTGACGAAGCCATGTGAATTGGGTGCGGCCTTGATGAACATCATCGGAGGCAGGTCGTCGAGGTACCAGTTGGCGGGGATCTCGACCAAGTCGGTTTCCTGTCCGCGCACCAGCGGCTCCATCCAGGTTTCGGCGTCCTTCGTGTAGTCGATCTTCTTCCAGCTATCGCCGACCCGGACGTAGTAGGGCTCAAAGTCACGGTGCATCAAAGAGTGGTCATATTTGATCCCACGTTCCAGCAGGATCTCGTTGGTGACGGGTGAAAACTCCCACCAGGGTGCAACGTAGCCGGTGGGACGGCGCCCCGAGACTTTCTCGATCAGCTCAATCGAGCGGTCCAGGATGGCGGTCTCCTGCTCGCGGGTCATCGCGATCGGGTTCTCATGCGAGTAGCCGTGAACGCCGATCTCGTGCCCCGCGTCCACGATCATCTGAGTCAGCTCGGGGAAGGTTTCAATGGAGTGTCCGGGTACGAACCACGTAGCGGGCAGAGCATACTTCTGGAAGAGCCGGATAAGACGCGGGCCACCGACCTCGCCGCTGAAAAGTCCTCGGGATATATCGCACGGGGAGTCCTCGCCTCCGTAGGAGCCGAGCATTCCGGCAACTGCGTCAACGTCCACGCCGAACGCGACTTGGATGTCCTTTGTCATGTGATCAACCTTTCACTGGGGGTGTTTGCTTTCGCTTTCGGGGAAACGCTCAGAGGGCTCTGCCGCGCCGGGCAAAAATCTCCGCAATGCGGTCTTTCGGAGTCCTCAGCCTGAGAAGAAGGCTGAGAAGGATGAGGGACTGGGGCGGTCTGAGGAGCCCGGAGGGTAGGGCGCCGGCAGCGCGCAGATCTGCGCCGCCGCCGTCGCCATACACGGGCACCACCGGTCCTGCGTCGACCCGGGTGCTGGTGACGACGACGACGCCAGAAGCGACTGCGTCGGCGATCGCGGTGCAGATTTCCTTGTTCGCGTTGCCTGTTCCCGTGCCCTGGAGCACGATCCCGTCCGCCCCGGCCTTGAGGGAGGCCCGCAGGTGCGTCGCGGCCGCTCCGGGATAGACAGCAACCAGATCCACCCGCGGCGAACCGGCTCCGGCGTTCGGGAGGGGCAGGGCTCCGATACCGGAGCGCCCTTCCTGCAGCCGGATGGCGCCGGTGCCGGAAACACCCCCGGCCGTTCCGAAGTCTGGATTGGAGAACGCGTCGAGCCTTGTAGTGTGTCCCTTCCGGACGCCGACGGCCGGGAAGATCCTGCCGGAAAATACGACCAGTACCCCCCGGCTCCGGGCCTGGGGGGAACCGGCGACGGCGATTGCGCGGGAAAGGTTGTCCGGCCCGTCTGGCGACTCGGAGTCGGCGGCCTGTTGCGCTCCGGTGAAGACGACAGGACGGGGGTCATCATGCGTGAGGTCGGCCAGGTAGGCGGTCTCCTCCATCGTGTCCGTGCCGTGGGAGACGACAACACCCAGGACTTGCGGTTCGGCCAGTGCCTGCTTGATCCTGGTGCAGATCACGAGCATGTCATCAACCGTCAGCAGGTACGAGCCTTTCCGGAAGACATCCACGACGCGGACCGGATGAAAGGCAGGAGCCTTCATGCTCGCGACTACCTCGTCGCCCGTGTCCGACGCCACCGCACCTCCGCCGGCCTGCGACGCACGGGAAGAGATGGTCCCTCCCGTCGCCAGGAGCACTACATGGGGCCCTCGCAGATCTGTGACCGGCATACCTACTCCATCTGTATCGGACGCGATTCGCAACCAAACCCAATCGATTGGGTTCCTGGCTAAAAGTCTTTGGATGTTTCCGACTGCTGCTGCACCCTGTTTCGGAAAGGTAAACAGATCTTGCTTTGGCCGGCATCCGGCTACCCAATCGATTGGGTAGCACTACGAAATGACTATAGAATGTGGTCTAGGACACGTCAAGGGTCGGAGATCGAGCGCTCACCCCGGTTTTGCACCCTGAGTCACGAGACTTTTCAAATCTAGGTAAGGGAACGCATTGGAAGAAGGCAGGGCCGCCGGCCGTACCGTCACGCTGAAGGATCTTGCCAATGAGCTCGGCATCCACCCCTCCACTGTGTCCCGGATCCTGCACTCCAACTCCGACGTCGCCCGGGGTGCGGCGTCCGCCGCGACGGCCGAGCGGGTCCGCGACCTGGCGCGGAAACGCGGCTACTCACCGGATCCGCAAGCCACGGGGCTGCGGACCAGGCGGACCCGGCTCCTGGGTGTCATAGTCCCCCGCCTCTCGGACCTGGTCCTCGCCACCATGTACGAGGGCATTGAAGAATCCGCAGCTGAGCTGGGCTATTCCACGTTCGTTATGAATTCCCTCGATGACCCGATCCAGCAACGGCGGAAAATCGACATCATGTTGGCCCGTCGGGTGGACGGGCTCATCATCGGAGATGCCCATTCGGGCACGAGTCTCCTGGCGGAGCTGACGGCCCGAAGGGTGCCGTTCGTCCTGATGAACCGCCGGGTACCCGGCCATCCCTCGGCAACGTGTGACGATGTCCTCGGCGGCGAGCTTGTGGCACAGCACCTGTGGGACAGGGGCCACCGCAAGGTTTCAGTAATCGCCGGCGAACCCTATGCCAGCACCGCGGTGGATCGCACTGCCGGGTTCGTCGAGCGTTGGCGGTCCTGTGGGGGCGAAATCGCCGACGATGCCGTAGTCTGGTCCCGCTTCGACACGGCCGGAGGCCGGGAAGCAGCGGAAACGATCCTGATGAACGGAACCCCGACGGCCATCTTCGCCGTCAACGACTTTGCCGCCATCGGTGCCATGGGGGCGCTTCGTTCGCATGGACTCACGGTGGGGCTGGACGTGGCGGTCGTGGGATTCAATGACACTTCCCTGGCCGCAGAGCTTCCGATTCCGCTGTCGTCCGTGCGCTCACCGATGCTCGACATCGGCCGGACCGCTGTCCGACTGTTTCAGCGCGTACTCGACGGCGAACGCGTTGACCCGGTGGCGTTGAAGCCGACCCTCAGCATCCGTGAAAGCAGCGCCATGGCGGCTCCTTCCCTGGCTCTGTAATCTGGCGGGCTCCGCGGCGGCTTTCCCTTTGCCATTGCCTTGCCCAAATGGTGGACTAGGGGTGCGCCGCCACGACGGCCAGGGCGAGCAGGCAGGTGGCACGGACTTGACCGTCAGAAAGGTCCAACTGCAGAAGATCCTCGATCTTCCGGAGCCTGTACCTGAGGGTGTTGCGATGGATGAAGAGCTCATCGCAAATCTCTCGGGAGTTACCGCTGAGGCGGAGGTAGGCGTCGAGCGTGTCGCGCAGCGAGCCGCCGGCGTCCAGGGCCAACGGCGCCAGCAGCCTTCGCGACATCGCAACCAGTCCCTGGCTGGGTAAACCTTGCACAATGCCGGCCAAATCGGCCCGGGGCGCCCGGCGAACGCCAGCCTTCCCCACCTGGCGGCGCGCCAACTGCATCGCCAACGGCAGTTCGCTGAGGATTCCCGATTCTGAAACTACAACGGACAGTTCCGGCGCGTCGGTGAAAAACTGCTGAACAGCCTCCAGCAGGTCAACGGCGCCATTCCGATTCTGCACCAGCAAGGTCGTGAGACCGGATTCCTCCATAAAACCTACCGTGCCAAAGCGGGCCTGGAGCCCCACCCGTGCACGCCAAGCAATGGCCCGCAGCTTTGCGCGCGCAACATGTTCCGAACCGCCAATGAGTACCGATCCCCAGTCGCCGTCCGGATCGAATCCGGACTCGACCGCATAGCGGCGCAGCGGCGCGGAGGACGCTCCTCTTTCCTCGTAGAGCGCTTCCACAAAGCGGGCGGCCTCAGGCGAATGCAACGGTGAACGCGACCCCAGCGTGTAGCTCAGCTGCATGGCGATGACAGCGGCCACAGGACCTAGGATGGGCTGCAGCACCACGTTACTCTTGATGCCCTCTATGACCAGCTGGAAGCGGTGGGGATCGCCACTGGGGAGGCGGAGCGTCGTCCGGGCGGTGCCGCCGCGTCGGGCCCCGGCGGCGACCAGCTCGAACGAGTTGTGGTCAACCACGGCCACCCGTGCCGCGATGGCTTGCGCCACCCGCTCCAGCACATCGGAAAGCGAACGGCCGTCGGCTGCCAGCCGGGTACACTCATCTGCCAACTCCCAGCCCTTCCGCAGCTCCGCATTCCGCTCGGAGGCGATCACCAGCTCCACATGCCTCATCACCAGGACGAAGGGCACCTCCGGCGGGAGCTCCAGCAGCGGCAGGCCATACGCTTCGCAGGCCTGGACCAAGCCGGCGGGCAGCCCGTGGTGGGCGGCACCGAGACCGAACGCCAAACCCGCAACGGGCACAGAAATAAGCCTCTCGACGTACGCGTCCCAGATCCTGTAGTCCTTGACATTGAGACCCATGCCGTTCGTCAATACAAGGGCATTAACGCTCAGGAAGGGTGTTGGATCCATATGTTCTGTCGGAGCGCACCACGTGATGGGGCGCCCCAGCCAGCCGTCGCCGCCCGTAACCCGGAGTCGGATTCTGAGGTCGGGGTCGTCCACCAGATCGGAGATGCGCACGGAAGCCTCCAAATAGGCGGGGCTTCCCGCCCGATAGTGCAAACAAAACAAATTTGGCTCTAGTTTCAGCAGATTGCACAATACCGCGTCCCTTCAGAGTTGGGTAGCGTTGCCTCATGCAAAAGAATGTGACCCCGGGCACCTCTCCCCACACTTCAGGACGGGTGCTTCTGAACTCCGATATGGGCGAAGGCCTGGGCCTGCACGAGTTCGGCAATGACGAAGAACTCATGCGTATCATCGACGTCGCCAACGTCGCCTGCGGCTACCACGCCGGCGATCCGGACGTCATGAACCGGACGGTAGCCCTCGCGGCCGAGCACGGTGTGGCCGTCGGCGCACACCCCGGCCTGCCGGACGTGGTTGGCTTCGGCCGCCGTCGGATGGTCCTCAGCCCGGAGGAGGTCGAGTCGATCATCCTGTACCAAACTGGCGCCCTAGCGGCGTTCCTCAGTAAACACGGGCTTGAACTCAACCACATCAAGCCCCATGGCGCTCTCTACGGCATGCTCGCCGGCGACGAGGACCTGATGCAGGCCGCCGCCGGAACGGCACGGCAGTACGGGGTTCCCTTCTACGGCCTCGCCGGCACGGCACACGAATCGGTGTGCCGGAAGATGGGCGTCGATTTCGTCGCGGAACTCTACGTCGACCTCAACTACGGTCCCTCCGGTGAGTTGCTGATCCAAAGACGTCCGGCCCCCACTGACCCGTCGGCCGCTGCCGAGCGCGTCAGCCGGGCCATCGCCGGACAACCCATCCTCGCGGTGGACGGCACGGAACTGAACATTTCCTTCCAAAGCATTTGCGTCCACTCCGACGCGCCAAACTCACCCGCCGTGGCTTCCGCCGTTCGTGCGGTGCTCGGCTGATTCTGCTCTGGCCAACGATCTGAAAGCGAGAAACCAATGGCAACCATCGTCTCCCCGCTCCCCGGGGTCTTCTACCGTAAGCCCGGCCCGGGCAAGCCGCCGTTCGCCAACGAAGGGGACACCATCGAGGTGGGTCAGACCTTGGGCATTGTGGAAATCATGAAGCAGTTCACTGAAATTCAGTCCGATGTGGCAGGAACCCTTGAGTCCTTTGAAGTGAACGAGGGCGACATGGTCAACCCGGGCGACGCGATCATCATTATTCGCGAGGGATAGCCATGAAGAAACTGCTCATTGCCAATCGCGGCGAAATTGCCCTCAGAATTGCACGCAGTGCCCGCGAAATGGGTATCGAGACAGTCCTGGTGGCAAGCGAACCCGACGCTGATACGTTGGCAGCCCGCACTGCCGACCAAGTGGTGGTGGTGGGCCCGGCTCCTGCCCCGGCGAGCTACCTGAACCAGGGTGCCATTATCACCGCGGCCTTGGACAGCGGCTGCGATGCCGTCCACCCCGGCTACGGATTTCTGTCTGAAAACTCAGGTTTCGCCCGGAGGGTTGCCGCGGCCGGCCTCATCTGGGTAGGCCCGGACGCGGACGCCATCGAAAGAATGGGCAACAAGTCCCTAGCCCGGGAATCGGCCCGGCAGGCCGGTGTCCCCGTGCTCCCCGGTTCGGACGGCCCCCTCGACCCTGAGGCCGACGCGATTGGGGTCGCCAGCGGCATCGGCTACCCGCTGGTGATTAAGGCCTCAGCAGGCGGCGGCGGCCGGGGCATCCGCTTTGTGCGGAACGAAAGCGAGCTCCTGGAATCCATCGAGATCGTACGTAGCGAAGCAGCTTCCATCTTCGGCGACCCTACGGTCTACATGGAGCGCTTTGTGCAGCACGCCCGCCATGTGGAGGTGCAGATCCTCGGCGACGGAACGAACTTCATCCACCTTGGCGATCGCGACTGCTCCATGCAACGACGCTCGCAGAAGGTCATCGAAGAAGCGCCGGCCCCGGACCTTCCCGACGCCGTTCGCCAGATCATCCGGGATTCCTCCGTGGCTCTCGCCCGGGAATGCGGCTACTCTGGAGCCGGAACGGTCGAATTCCTCTACGACCCGCTAAACCACGAAGCCGCGTTTATTGAAATGAACACCCGTATCCAGGTTGAGCATCCCATTACCGAGGAGATCACCGGCATCGACCTGATCCGTGAACAGTTGCTCATCGCATCCACAGGGTCCATGTCAATCCGGCAGAATGACGTCCGTTTCACCGGCCACGCCATTGAGTGCCGCATTAACGCGGAGGACCCGGACAACAACTTCTTCCCCAGCCCAGGCCTCATCAGCGCCATCGAATGGCCCACCGGCGAAGGCATCCGGGTGGACACGGGTGTCGAGGCCGGATCCGTGGTCAGCCCGTACTACGACTCCCTGGTGGCCAAGCTGATTGTCCACGCAGACACCCGCGAAGCCGCCATCCAGGCCATGCTTGCCGCTTTGGACAAGACCCACATTGCGGGGGTCAAAACCACCATTCCGGTGCACAGGAAACTCTTGGCGCGTCCCGAATTTGCCACCGTCACCCACCACTCGAAATTCATCGAAACAGCTGCGGATCTGTTGGAGGCAAAGTGAGCAGCCACGTCAATACGCTGTCCAAAGCGCGCTACACCTGGGGCGGAGACGAATTTCTGTTCGTCGAAGTCTCCGAAGAGATGAGCCTCGCCGCGAACTTCAAAGTCATGTCAGTCGCCTCCAAGCTCGTGGCGGCTGGCCTTCCCGGCGTCGTGGACGTCTGCCCCGCCAACGCGTCACTGCTGGTGCGCTTCGATCCCGATGTACTGCCACCGCCGGCCCTGGAAAAAGCCGTCCGTGGAATTGAGCGGGACCTGACACATCATCAGGAGCAAGCGCTGGCAACCCGTATCATCGAGGTCCCGGTCTGGTACGAGGACCCCTTCACCGCGGAAGTTGCGCAGCGCTTCCGCGAAGGGTTCCACCAGGAGCCCGGAGGCACCGACATTGACTACGCGGCGAAGGTCAACAACCTCAAGGACGCGGCGGAATTCATCCAGCGGCACCACGAACAGCCCTGGCTTGTTTCCATGGTGGGCTTCGTAGCGGGCCTGCCATTCCTTTTCCAGCTGGTGGAACGGGAGAAACAACTGGAAGTGCCGAAGTACCTGAGCCCCCGCACCGACACCCCAAAACTGACAGTAGGCCACGGCGGATGCTTCGGCTGCATCTACTCCGTGCGCGGCGCCGGCGGCTACCAGATGTTCGGTGTCGCGGCCGCCCCCATCTTCGATCCGGCCCAGGCCCTGGCGGACTTCAAGGACTTCATGGTGTTCTTCCGCCCCGGGGACATCGTCAAGTTCAAGCCGGTCACGGAAACCGATTATGAGGAGATCCAGACGCAGATCTCCGACGGAACATTCCGCTACCGGCAGGTGCCCGTCACATTCGACCTGGCCAGGGCCCTGGCGGACCCCGAGCTCTATAACCGGGAACTGATGGAGGCACTCCATGGCATTTGAAATCAAGAGCCCCGGGCTGGCCACTACGGTCCAGGACCGGGGTCGCACCGGACACTACAACGTGGGCATCCCGCAGAGCGGGTCTATGGACCAGTACTCGGCGGAACTCGGCAATGCGGTGGTGGGAAACACCGCCAACGAGGCGGTCCTTGAGTGCACCTATCTCGGACCGGTGCTCGCTACGGACCGGGACGCCGTCGTCGCGGTCACCGGAGCCCCCGTGGAGGTAAAGGTCAACGGGGAATCCCGGCCCCAGTGGGCCCGGCTGCAGCTCCGTGCTGGCGACGAACTCAGCTTCGGAGTCATTCAGGGCGGTACGCGCTACTACATCGCGGTCCAGGGCGGAATCGACGTACCCGAGGTGCTCGGCAGCCGATCCACCTACAGCCTGGGGGCAATTGGGGGTTTCCAGGGCCGAAAGCTTGAGCCGGGCGACCTGGTTCCGGTCGGCAGCCCGCTCACCGGCCGGAAACTCCCCGACGGCGACTCCCTTCCGGAGGACTTCCGCCCCTCGTACGCAAAGGAACAAACCGTCCGGATCGTCCTGGGCCTGTACGATCACCGCCTGACCGAAGAAGGGTTGGCCAACCTTCTGAGCAAGGAATGGAAACTGACCCCGGTGGCCGATCGGATGGGGCTGCGTTACTCAGGTCCCGGCGTGACCTGGAAAGAGCGGGAGCAGCCTTTTGGCGCCGGCTCGGATCCGTCGAACATTGTGGATGCCGGTTACGCGGTGGGCTCCATCCAGATTCCTGGCGGTACGCAGCCCATCATCCTGCACCGCGACGCCGTGTCCGGAGGTGGCTACGCCATGGTGGGCACGGTGATCAGCGCCGACATGGATCTCGTGGGCCGTGCGGCCCCCGGCACCATCACCAGTTTTGTCGCCGTCAGCCAGGCCGAGGCCCTCGTGGCGCGCCGGGAACTTGCCGAGCGCAAGGAGAATGCCTGGGCGGCCCTCGGCCTCACCCGTTGACGTTCCGGCACGTTGGCACGAAATTTAAGTCTCACATTTGCCGTTTACGCCTCAAGGGAGCACGTGCCATTGCGGCCGGCCTCCTCCTCCCTGAGCCACTATGAAGGAGATTCATGCCCGATTTCACACCTCTCTGGTCACCGGTCCGAATCGGTTCCACCCAACTGGAAAACCGCGTAGCCCTGGCACCCATGACGCGGATCAGCGCAACGGAGGACGGACACGCGACCGGGAAAATGGCCTCCTACTACGAAGCTTTTGCACGCGGAGGCTTCGGGCTGCTGGTCACCGAGGGAATCTATACGGACACGGCGTACAGCCAGGGCTATCTGTTCCAGCCGGGCATCGCCACCAAGGAACAGGCGCGGTCCTGGGCCACGGTCGTTGACGGTGTCCACGCTAACGGCGCCAAAATTTTCGCTCAGCTCATGCATGCCGGGGCCCAGGCCCAGGGCAACCGCTTCGTGGCGTCCTCCGTGGGTCCATCCGCGGTTCCGCCAAAGGGCGAGCAGTTGGGGTTCTACCGCGGCGAAGGTCCGTACCCCGTGCCCGCGGAGATCACCGCCGTTCAAATGGAGGAGGTCCGGCGAGGCTTCGTGACGGCGGCACTGCACGCCAAGGAGGCGGGCTTTGACGGGGTCGAAATCCACGGTGCCAACGGGTACCTCCTTGACCAGTTCCTCACGGACTACCTGAACAAGCGCACCGACAGTTACGGCGGGTCGCCGGAGAACAGGGTGCGTTTCGCCGCGGAGATCTGCCGCGCAGTCCGAGAGGCCGTCGGCCCCGAGTTGACTGTCGGAATCCGAATCTCGCAGTCCAAGGTCAGCGACAACGACCACCGCTGGCGCGGAGGAACCGAGGAGGCCAAGGCCATCTTCGCCGCCTTGGGCGCAACCGGCATCGACTTTGTCCACACCACCGAATACCGTGCTATCGCGCCAGCGTTCGAGGACGGTACGCCATCCCTGGCCGCCTTGGCCAAGGAGCACTCCGGCGTTGCCGTGATCGCCAACGGCAACCTGGACGATCCGGAGACTGCCGTTTCCCTGCTGCGGGACGGGGCCGCCGACGTCGTGGCCCTCGGCAAGGCTGCGCTGGCCAACCGGAATTGGCCGCACCGCGTCCGCAACAACCTCGCCTTCGACGAACTCGACACCAGGCTGTTCGCGCCGGTGGCGAACGTCAAGGACTGGGAACTGGAGCTGCCTGCATAGCTTGTTAGGCTGGATGGATGAAACCCGCCCTGACCGTCCTGTCCGCTACAACCCTTCTGCTGATGCTGACCGGCTGCGGCCAGGTGCAGGACGCCGCCAACAAGGCCGTCAGCGACGGCGCGTCACAGGTTGCCACCGCGGCCGGTGGTGAAGTGAAAAAGCAGGCCTGCGCCCTCGTCGAGGACGGCCTCGTCAGTGTTCAAGACAAGGAACTGCTCGGCGGACTGGTCGCCGGCGCGGAGGCGGCAGGTGTTCCCTCGGACATCACCACCCCGCTGCGGCAGATCGCCGACTCCGGCGACCAGGTCCCGGCCGAGTCCGTGAAGGCCCTCAAGGACGCCTGCGCCGCCTAGCCTTTCCGGCCCCGCCGCGCTTTAGCGTTTGCCCTTTTTTCGTGAGCCCTTGCCGCGGCCCTTGTCCGGGTTCGGTGCGTAGCGCTGCGCCACCTTCGGCTTCTTGACCGCAGGGCCGCGCCGGTCCGGCTTCGGTTCGCGCTTGGGCTTTTCCTGCTGGGACGAGGGCTGCCGGGAGCTCGCCGCGGTGCGGCCGCGGACAATCCCGATAAACTCCTCGATCACTTCATCCGTGGCATCGCTGGGCCAGGCCAGGGCGATCTCGGTGGTTGCCGCCCCGGTGAGCTTGCGCGCCACGGTGTCCTTGACGTTGAAGTGGCGGGCCACGGACATCGGCAAGATCACCAGGCCGGCGCCGGAAGCCACCACCTGCAGCGCCATTTCCGGTCCGCCGAGCTCGGCCACGTCCAGGAAAGTCTCCTTGGACAGGTCCGCCAGCGCCACTTCCTCGAAAACCGAGATCTCGTGCCCCTTGGGTGCCACCACTACGGGCTGCTCCTCATAGAGCGGGATGACGCTCAGGCCTTCCCGCTCCACCGGCAGTCGGACGAAACTCAGGTCCGCGGCGCCGTCGTGCAGCACGCTGAGCTGGGCGCCGTCGTCGGACATAAAAGAGTGCAGCGGAACGTCCGGCATCCGTTCTTCCCAGCGCCGGATCCATTTGCCGGGGGTCACCCCGGGAACGTAGGCGAACCGCAGCTCCCGGGCTGTTGCTTCGGCCGGGGCGGCGGTTTCGTCAGGGGTCTGGGGGGTTTCTTCTGCTGCGGACACACGTTCACAGTACCGCCGGGCCGGCACAACGTCCCGCCCGGCGGCGGGTGGTGCCTGCCCTGATACTGCGCTGGTGCTCCTCTGGTGCCCTACGGGCGTCCCGCCGGATACCCTTGAAGCATGACCTCTGCAAACTCCCAGTCCATGAAGCCGGCCACCGTTGCCAAGAAGCTTGGCATCTACCTGCCCGCAACACCCCAGGAGTTCCAGGATTCGGTCATCACCCGCGCCGATTTCGCTGAGCTCCAGGCCAACCCGCCGGAGTGGCTGGCGGAACTGCGCCGCAACGGCCCGCACCCCCGCCCGGTGGTGGCACAGAAGCTGAACGTATCCATTGCAGGCCTGGCCCGCGGCGGGGTCGAGGAAGCGCTCACGACGGCGGAAATCACCGCACTGCTGCAGGCTCCCCCGGCGTGGCTCGTGGCCGAGCGCTCGACGCACGCCGCCGTCCGAGCCGAAGCCCAGCGGGTCAAGGACGAGGCCGCGAAGAAAGACGCCAAAAAGGCCCGCGCCCAGGCCGAATAGCCTGAAGCCCGGACCTGGACCTCAGTCCTGGTGCAGCTGGACGAAGTTGCCGCAGCCGTCGTCCATCACAGCGGTCGTGCCGCCGGGACCGTCGCTCGGTTCACCCTGGAAAATCACGCCTTTGGCAGTGAGGCGCTTGTAGTCGGCCCGGACATCGCTGACCCCGAAAACGATCGCGGGTATCCCGGCATCGTGGAGCCCGTTCATGTACGCGGCACCAATCGGATTGTCGCTGGGTTCCAGGAGCAGCCCGGCCGTTCCGCCGCCGCTGCCGGCCGGGTCCTTGATGATGTACAGGTTGTGTTCGGGCATGGCCATGAGGGTCTCGAAACCCAGGATCCCGGTGTAGAACTCGTGGGCTGCTGCGGGGTCTTTGACGTGGATACTGCACATTTTCAGTCGCATGAGCCCTAGGCTACGCGGGAAGAACCCGCATGTGCACCTGCCCCGGCGGTGCGCCGCGGCGGGGCATTGACGGGCCGCCCGGCAGGGATTCCAATGGAATCAGCGGAACCGCGCCCGCCCCGGGCAGCTTCCCCTGGAGGTGTTTGCAATGCCGGACTTGTTCGAACCAGCCCAGCTCATGGCGCCCCAGCTGCTTGCCCTGGCCGCCGTCGTCGTCGTCGTCGCGGTGGCCGGATCCGTTTATCTGGTCCGCAAGCACCGGGCGTCCGACGCCGGGTTGCCCGATGCGGTGTTCTGGGACGGTTTCGCCGGGCTCGCCGTGGTGGCGCCCGCCGTGATTCTTCCCTCCCTGGTTTCCCCGTGGGCCGGCCTGATGCTGGGCCTGCTTGCCGCAGGCACAGCGGGGGCCGCGTACCGGTGGACGCCCGGGCTGTTCCGCTGGCAGGAGGCGCGGCGGTCTGCCCGGGAGACGCTCGCGGCCAATGATGCAGCCAAGCTACGGCACCGCAGCGCCCTGGCGCGTTGGCAACGCTATGAACTGGACCCCGGATACTGCATCGACTACCCCGCAATGTCCGACCCCGCCCGGCCGGAAACCGCGGAGCTGATTCGGGCCATGAAGGCCGCCGAGCTGCTCAGGGGCGGCCGCGACGCCGGGTACGGACAGGCCGTAAACCGGCTGGAGCGGGCCCTTGCTGACGCGGAGCGCGCCGCCGGCGCCCCGGCCGTTGTCACCGGCAGCTCCGCTCCCGTTCGGCCCATGTGAGCGGAGGGAACACCATGACGGACCTCACCATCATCGGCAGCGGCAACATGGCCGGCGCCATCGGCACCCGCGCCGTGGCCGCCGGACGCACGGTCCAGATCCTGGACCGCACGCCCGAGAACGCCGCCAAGCTCGCTGCTGAACTTGGCGGCGGCACTACCTCCGGCGGGCTGAACGAAGTACCCGACGGAGACCTTGTGGTGCTGGCCCTCTACTTCGGACCGGCGAAGGAAGTCGCCACCCACTACGGCGACACCCTCAGTGGCAAGACCGTGGTCGAGATCAGCAACCCCGTCAATACGGACACCTTTGATTCACTCGTCGTCGCGCCCGGCTCATCCGCCGCAGAAGAAATCGCCGCCCTGCTGCCCGGCGCCACAGTGGTGAAGGCGTTCAACACCACGTTTGCCGCGACTTTAACGCAGGGCTCCACCGGAGGCCTGCCGCTCGATGTCTTTATAGCGTCGGACTCCGAGAAAGCTCGCAACGACGTCGCAGCGTTCGTCGCCGCGGCCGGCCTGCGGCCGCTCCAGGTGGGCGGGCTGCACCACGCACGGGAACTCGAAGGGTTCATGCTCCTCGTGATGGGACTGCAGCTCAACCCCGCCTACGGAAATTTCAACTGGGCCACCGGGCAGAAGATCATCGACTGACCTGCAGCGCCGGCCGGCCCGGGAGCCTAGAGTTCGACGGTCCGGCTCTCGCCAACGCTCATCCGGCTGTGCGTGACTTTCGACTTAATCCACTGCAGCACCGTTGCGGCCGTCCCGCCCGGGCTGGTCCAGTACTCGGCGGAGTCGGAGTCGACATGCAGCAGGACCACCTCCGGCGTGTCCGGCCCATCCGGGAACCAGGCCTCCACCACCTGGTTCCACATCTGGTGGATCAGCTGGCGGTCCGTCACGACTTCCGCGGTCCCGGCCACCGAGACCCATTCGGTGCGCTGGCCGAAGGAGACGTTCACCGCCGGATTGGCCCGGACGTGGGCTACCTGCGAGGCGTTCGCCGAGGTGAAGAACCACATGTCGCCGTCGTCCTTGACGTCCTGGACGGCCAGGGGCCGGCTGACGAGGGCGCCTTCCTCGTTGATGGTGGTGAACATTCCAATGTGCGAATCGTTGATGATGTCCGTTACTTTGCTGATGCTTCCGGCGTCCGACATGCTGCCACCTCATTCTCATTGCAACGGAGGAAGGTCCCCCTCCTGCCAGCCTATTGGTAAGTGTGCTTACTTTCCAGTGCGCACTTACCCGGGCTGCCGGGTAGAGGACCTTCCCAGGGCTGGAACCGCGGACGACGGCGCCCTTCCGGGCTCAGTTTCCCTTGGCGAGGACCTGCCCCCGGAAGAATTCAGGCCGGATCCTGGACATGACCAGCATGAGGACCACGCCAAGCAGGATCACCCCCATGCCGAGGATAAAGACCATGCCGACGCCGCCGACAGAGGACCCGGAACCGTACGCCGGATCCATCGAGTCGTAGGCGGTCTTGACGAACATAACCAGCAGGATGATGCCGCCCAGCAGCGGGGCGAGGAACTTGAAGACGAATGCCCGGATGCCGCTGAAGGCCTCGGCCCGGAAGAACCAGACGCACGCGAGGGCCGTGATGCCGTAGTAGAAGCAGATCATCATGCCCAGGGCCGTGATGGTGTCCCAGAGGGCGTTCTCGGAAGTGGTGCGGGTGATCACGTAGAACGCCGCAGCGGCAGCGGCGGCCGCAATCGTGCCGTAGCTCGGGGACTTGAAGGTCGGACTGACCTTGCCGAACTTGCCCGGGAGCGCCCTGTAGTGGCCCATGGCGAGCAGCGTCCGGGCCGGTGAAACGAACGTGGACTGGAGGGACGCCGCCGAGCTGCTGAGGATGGCCAGGGACATCAGGATGGCGAAGGGCCCCATGACCGGCCCGGCCAGTACGGCGAAGATGCTGCCCTGGTTCTCCGGGTTTCCGGCGCCGAGTCCCTCTTCACCGACGCCGGCAAAAGCCAGGGTGGACAGCGCGACGGTCATGTAGATGACAACGATGACCAGCACCGTGACGGTGGCGGCACGGCCGGGGGTCTTTTCCGGGTTCCGGGTTTCCTCGTTCATTGTCAGGGTGACGTCCCAGCCCCAGTAAATGAAGATGGACAGCGAGACGCCGGCGGTGAAGGCGGAGAAGGAGCCGACCGAGAACGGGTTAAACCACTCGGGCGTGATGGCGGTGGCGTCGAAAGCCGTGCCGTTGGCGACATGGCTGAAGGCGGCCACGGCGAACCAGCCGAGCACCAGGAGCTGGAAGGCGACCAGCACGTACTGCACACCCTTTGTGGTCTCCATGCCGCGGTAGGAGATCCAGCAGGCCAGCGCGATGAAAACCAGCGTGGTGGCGATGTTCAGGGGCAGGTTGGTGGTCAGTTCGGCCAGTTCCGGGTTCCCGAAGAGCTGGGCCAGCATGAGGTAGAAGAAGTCCACCGCCACGGCAGCCAGGTTGGAGAGGACAATGATGGTCGCGGTGATGAGCCCCCAGCCGCCCATCCACCCGATCCACGGGCCGAAGGCCCGCGAGGCCCACGTGAAGGAGGTCCCGGCGTCCGGCATGGCGTTGTTCAGTTCGCGGTAGCCAAACGCCACCAGCAGCATGGGGATGAACCCGACCAGGAAGATCGCGGGGAGCTGAACCCCCACTTCGGATACCGTGGGGCCGAGGGCCGCGGTCAGGGTGTACGCGGGAGCGATGCAGGACACGCCGATGACGACGGCGCCGATGAGCCCCACGGATCCGGCCTTCAGACCCTTGGCACTCAGCCCGTTGTGCTGTTCGGGCGGCGAGGCCTGCGACAGCGTGTGTTTGGTGGTCATTTCTGTGCCTCTCCGGGGGGTACGTGGTACGGGACATACGCGGGCTGTTTGTGTTCGGGGCCGCCGGCGCCGGCTGCGGCGATGATCCGGGCCGCCGTCAGGCGTCCCATCCGCACCGCGCCGTCGACATGCTGGTAGCCCTCGGCGGCGAGGTCGGAGGAGGACCAGTAGATCGGCCCGACGGGCGCGTGCTGGTCCTTGCCGTAGCGGTGCAGGCCGCCGAGGTCGTAGCTCGCGGCGTAGGCGCCGCGCGTCCACTCCTCTGATCCCCAGTCCGACTCGTAGTACACCTCGGGCTCGAGGGCTTTCGGGCCGAGGAATCCGGCGATGGACTCCAGGATTGCGCGGCGGCGGTCCTCGGCGCTGAGCTCGAAGACGGCGTCGGCTTTTTCGTCCGAGACGAAGCCCACCAGGGTGCCGCGGGGGTCCTCGTGGTTCGTGTTGTCGTAGACCTCCTGGACCAGCGCGCCGGCGGCGAAGCCGGTCCCGGACAGGCCGTCCTCCCGCCAGAACGGCGTGCGGTAGACGGCGTGGACCTTGATGACCAGGCCAAGGGACTGGTGCTGGTGCATCTGGTGCTGGCGGCGCGGCAGCGGCGGGTTGAAGGAGACGCGGGAGTACAGGTTCGGCGGCACCGCCATGATCACGAAGCGCGCGTTGACCCTGGCGCGGTCGGACACCGCGGTCACCCGGTAGCCGCCGGTGCCGTTGCTGGCGCTGGTCCTGCCTCCGGCGGAGGCCCGCGCCCAGTGGATCGTGCGCACCGGGCTGCCGAGGACGACGTCGTCCCCCAGTTCGGCTGCCTGCAGCACGGACACCTGCTGCATCCCGCCGACGACCCTTTTGTCGAGGATGAAGTCCTCGTCGGTGAGGTGCGTGAAGGACCCGGCGGAAGCGGCCATCAGCACGGCCTGCAGGGCGGAGAAGGCGTGCGCTGGCTTGGTCAGCATGCCGCCGGCGATGAAGAGGCCGATGTTGTTGCAGGCTTCCTCGTCGGAGGAGTTCTGCCGCAGCCAGTGGTGGAATGAAATGGTGTCCAGCTCGCGGGCCCGGGGGTGCGCCCAGGGCTCCGCGGGTCCGACGTCGGCGGCGAGCGAGTCCAGCAGCGCCGTCAGCCTCGCCATTTCCGCGGCGGTGCTGGCGCCGACTGGAAAGCTGTCCCCCGTGTACCGGGTGCGTGTGCCGTCGGCGCCGATGTACACGGACTGGCCATCGCGGAAGCGGGAGTAGGTCTTCAGGCCGAGCTCCTCAAGCAGCGCGAGCAGTTCGGTCTGGTCCGGGGACACCCACTGCCCGCCGATTTCGAGCATGGCGCCGTCGATGGTTTCGGTCCAGGTCCGGCCGCCCACGCGGTCCCGGGCCTCCAGGACGGCCACGCTCAGGCCGGCCTTCTTCAGCGCGCGGGCTGCTGTGAGTCCGGTGGGGCCGGCTCCGACGATAACGACGTCGCGGTCAAGTTCCAGCATTTTGTCCTCTCTGTGGCCGCAAGAGTGATGCTGGCCACTAAATGAATGCCATTCATTTAGTAGCGACTATAGTCGTTGCATCCGCAGCGCGGAAGAGTGACGGAAAAGAATTTCGCTGGCGGAAATGCCGGGGCAGGGAAGGCACAATGGAGTCACCCCTGCACACCGCAGCAGAAAGGCCAGGAATGCCGGCAGCCACGAGTGCCCCTGCGGGCCCGCACCGCCCAGATGCCAAACCGCGCCGCCGGGTGGGCAGGCCGGCCGCTGCGGTGCTGGATCAGAACGGCATCACCGAGGCGGCCCTCCGGCTGATCCGCAAGAGCGGATACGACGGATTCACCATGGCCGCCCTCGCCCGGACGCTGAACGTGGCACCATCGGCGCTGTACAACCACGTCTCCTCCAAACGGGACGTCCTGGTTCTGGTCGAGGACCACCTGACCTCCCTGGTGGATGTCTCCGCCTTCGAGACCGAGCCCTGGGACCAGGCTGTCCGGGACTGGGCGTGGAGTTACCGCGATGTCTTCTCCAAACACACACCGCTGATTCCGGTCATCGCGGTGCTGCCCGTGACCGATGCTCCGAAGACGCTGGCCATGTACGAGGCCGTAAGTGCCGGATTCAGCCGGGCGGGCTTTCCACAGGAGCGCGTTATCTCGGCGATTGTGGCGCTGGAGTCCTTTATCTTCGGCTCTGCGTACGACGTCACGGCGCCGGCGGACATCTTTGATTCCGGCACCATGGCCGGGTCGACGCCGAACTTCAGCTCCGCCGTCGACCGCCTTGCGGAGCAGGCCTACGAGAAACCGGCCGACGTCGCTTTCAGCCTGGGCCTCGAGGCGCTTATCGCCGGTTTTGGCGCGCTGCGGACCTCGTAGCGGATTTTTTGTCCGGGCTATTGCCCAAAAACCGGCAGGCTCCTAGCATGGCCCTACCCGGGGAACGCCCGTCAGCCCAGCCCTGCCTGCAAGGGGATCCGCGATGAAGAGACGATCAAAGCGAATTGCGCTCTGCGCCACTGTGCTGGGCATGTTGCTGCTGCCCTTGAGCGCCGCGCCGGCGTCGGCGGCACCGACGGGCTGCTGGGCGAATGACGGAGTCTGGTTCCCCTACGCCACTGCCTACTGCTCCGGCGGGACGGGCTTTTATCAGGCCTGGGCTGCGTGCAAGATGAATTTCTGGCCGTACAGCTCGGTGTTCGTCGAAAGCGACTGGAAGGCGGCCGGGAGTCAGCAGACGGCGTGGGTCTGGTGCCCGGCCGGCTACCGGGTGGTGAACTACGGCGTAGGGCTCAGAAGCTGAACGGCGAAAGCCGACAAAAAAGAACCCCGGGAAATCAATGATTTCCCGGGGTTCAAATGCGTGCGCGAGGGGGGATTTGAACCCCCACGCCCTTTCGGACACTGGCACCTGAAGCCAGCGCGTCTGCCGTTCCGCCACTCGCGCGCAACTTCTTTCATTCGGAAAGGGCCCGATTTCCGGACCGCCAACCTCGTAAAAGCAGCGAGATCAAGCATAACGGACAACGGCGGGAAAACACCAATCGAGTCCCCGGTGCAGGTTGCGGCCGCACCCTAGGCCCCGCCGTCACTGCCGCATCACCGCACGTCAGGACCCGTCGACGGCAACTTTCCCGCAGGGAGTGGCGGCGCCCATTAAGGCCATTCCCAGCCTCGCCCAGTAGTATCTGATGTAGGAGTGCCCGTCCACAGCGGGCTCTGCAAGTGTTGGAAACCGAGTTCCGGAACGAACGCTGCCCTGCAGCCGTCAGGAAAGGAGAAGGACCATGGGATTGCTGGACAAAGTCGAGCGCGGCATCGAAAAGGCCGTCCGCGGAGTCTTCTCCACCGGTTCCCGTGCCCAGGTTGAGCCCGTCGAGATCGCCAGCCGCCTCCGCCGGGAAGTGGACCACAAGGCGCTCACGATCGCCGCGGGACGCACTCTGGCCCCCAATGTTTTTGATGTCCTCCTCAGCGATGACGACTTCCAGCGGGCCCAGGAATGGGGAACCCCGCTCGCGGAGGAGCTGTGCGATGTTGTCATCAACCACGTCCGCAGTCAGGGCTACACGTTGCAGGGGCCGGTCCGGATCAGCTTCCGCCGGGACGACGAGCGCCGCGCCGGCGACTTTGAGATCACCTCCCGCACAGAGAAAGCCTCTGCCCCGTCCGCTCCGGTCCACCCCGGGACGCACGGCGCCATGCCGGCCGCGCCAACCCGCCAGCCGGCCCGGCTCCAGCCGGTGCTGGACATCGACGGCCAGCGGTACTCACTCAACGCACCCTTTGTTGTGCTCGGACGATCATCCGAGGCAGACATCCTTATTGACGACACGGGCGTCTCGCGCCGGCACCTGGAAATCCGCACCGGCCAGGGCTCAGCCCAGGCCGTTGACCTGGGTTCCACCAACGGCAGCTACGTCAACGGCCACAAGATCGTGGGCAGCTCGGATCTCACCGACGGCTCCGCGATCACTATGGGACGGACCAAAATCATTTTCCGCCTTCTGCCCGCCAAGCCAGGCGGCCGCCCGTGAGCGAACTGACCATCACTGCCCTGCGTTTCGGATTTCTGCTCCTGTTGTGGGTGCTGATCTTCAGCATCGTTTCGGCCATGCGCCGGGACCTGATGATCGGGCGCAAGGCGGCAGCCGGTGCCCCGACCGCCCGGCAGGTCCGCAGGAACCCGGCACTGGCCGAGGCCGCCCCCGCCCCGGTGAAACAGCATGCGCGGCAGCTCGTGGTAACCGAGGGCCCGCTCAAGGGCACCACCATCGCCTTGGCCGGCAGCCCGATTCTGCTCGGCCGCGCCCAGGAAGCAACCCTTGTCCTGGAGGATGACTATGCCTCCGGCCGGCACGCCCGCCTGTTCCCGCAAGGCAGCCGTTGGTTCATCGAGGACCTGGGCTCCACCAACGGCACCT
Source organism: Arthrobacter sp. (assembly GCA_046708245.1). Lineage (GTDB taxonomy): Bacteria > Actinomycetota > Actinomycetes > Actinomycetales > Micrococcaceae > Arthrobacter. Next base: position 16,091 of record JBKKDK010000320.1, on the reverse strand, counting down.
ATCTGGCAGACCAGCAATTGACCCGGGCCCTGCCGGTTGAGCTTGGTGTCCCCGTGAGAATCGGCAAGACGGTCATCGAATTGAGGCCGTAGCCATGGCTGCCCCCGAAGTTCCCGCAGACGAGTCGCGCGCCCCGAAGCGGCCGTTCATCATGCGCTATGCCGCGCGCTCCGACGTCGGGCGCGGGCGGGAAAAAAATGACGACTCCGCCTACGTAGGGCGCCACCTCGCCGTCGTGGCGGACGGCATGGGAGGCCATGCCGGCGGCGACGTCGCGTCCGCGGCCACCGTGCTGGACATGATCCATCTCGATCACGACCACTACGACGACGGCGACGCCGCCACCGTCCTGGCCGATGAGATCCAGACCGCCAACTCGCTGCTTTCCGAACTGGTCCATATCAATCCCAAGCTCGCCGGCATGGGAACCACGGTCACCGCACTGCTGCTGGCCGAGGGCAAACTGCATTTCGCCCACATCGGCGACTCCCGCGCCTACCGGCTGCGCAACGGCGAATTCGAACAGGTCAGCATCGACCACACGTTCGTTCAGCGCCTCATCGATGAAGGCCGCCTGCGTCCGGAAGAGGCGGAGACGCATCCGCACAAGAACGTCCTTATGCGCGTCCTGGGCGACGTGGACGCGAGCCCCGAGCTGGACCTCGCCGCCCTCGAGGTCCAGGCGGGTGAACGTTGGCTGCTGTGTTCCGACGGCCTGAACTACGTTGCCGGGCACGTCGTGGAACGGACGGTGCGTGAGACCAAGGACCTGCGCGAGTGCGTCGAACGCCTGGTGGACCTCACCCTCGAAGCCGGTTCGCCGGACAACGTCACGGTCGTGATGGTGGACATCGCCGAACAGACAACGGACGATGTGCGCACCGCCGCCGTCGACATCGTTCCGCCGCAGCCGGCAACTGCCGCCGCGGTCGCCGCTACTGTCGGGAAGCGCACCGGAAGCACCTACGGCGTTCCCGGAACCCTGAAGCAGGACGCCGGGACTCCCACCAAGGAGACAAACGGGACCAAGCCGGGCAACGGTGCGAATTCCGACGCCGGGATGAAGTTCCCTGCCGCCGCAGGGTCTGCGGCCGGCAACGGCAAGTCCCCGGCCGCCGACGGGAGCAGCTCGGGGAACACAACCGGGGACAGTGCCACGAACGAACCCGAGCCGACCACCGACCCGCATCTCGGCGAGCACCTTTCGGCCGAAGTTTTGCGCGAAGAACTCTCCTCCCGCCCGCACGAGCTCGTCGGCGCCGCAGCGGCGGCCGCGGAATCAGGCTCCATTCCGTCCATCGCCGGACGCACCGTGGCGCGCCGGGCAGCGACCGTCCTGACCCACAAGTCAGAGCAGGCCCGGGAGGACGCCGAGGAATACCGGCCGGCAGTCCGCCCCCGGCGCTGGCTGACCATCTCCATTGCCGCGGCAATCGTCGCGGTCCTTACGGTCGGCCTCTGGCTCGGCTACGCGTGGACCCAAACGCGCTACTACATCGGAGAGCACGATCAGCATGTCGCCATCTTCAACGGGGTCTCGCAACGCCTGGGACCCATCCAGCTTTCCACCCTCGAAGCGGTGACCGATATCCGGATGTCAGACCTGCCCGAATTCTCCCAGCAGCGTGTCCGCCAGACCGTGCCCGCCCGGGACCTCTACGACGCCCAGCGGATCGTCAAGAACCTCGAGCGCACCGGCACCACTGCCCCGGCGGACGAATGCCTAACCCCCTCCCCGACGGCCACTGCAACTGCCGCGGCCGAGACACCCAGCCCCGGGGCGAGCAGTACAGCCCAGCCGTCGGCCGCGCCCACGCAGACAGCACCAACTTGTGAGGGGGGCCAATGACACAGATCGAGTCGACGCCCAAGCCGCGTCGTAATGCGGAACTGGTCCTGCTGATTCTGGCGCTCAGTGTGGGCATCGGGGCCAACGCCCTGGTCGGTGTGGACCGGGAAAAGGCCTTTGACACGGATTTCTGGTTCCAGTCCGGCCTCCTGACGGCCGCCGCCCTCGCTTTCCACCTTGTGCTGCGGGTCCGCGCGAAATATGCCGATCCGGTAATACTTCCGCTGGTGGTGGCGCTTAACGGCCTTGGCCTTGCCATGATCCACCGCCTGGACCGCGTCGGCGAAGACACCGGTAACAACCAGCTGCGCTGGACGCTCGTGGCCATGGCCGTGGCGATCGCCGTCATTTGGTTCCTGAAGGACCACCGGATCCTGCGCCGCTTCACGTTCATCTCGCTGGCCGTCAGTGCGGTGCTGCTGATCCTTCCCCTCGTTCCGGGCATCTCTGCCGGCGAGATCCTGGGCGCGAAGGTATGGATCCGCATCGGATCCATGACCTTCCAGCCCGGCGAGATTGCAAAAATCACGCTGGCCATCTTCTTCGCGGGCTACCTTTCCTCGAACAGGGACCTCATCCTCCTGGCCGGCCGGAAAGTCGGGCCGCTGCAGTTCCCGCGTTTCAAGGACATGGGACCCATGATCGCGGCCTGGCTCGTGAGCATCGGCGTGCTGATTTTCCAGCGCGACCTCGGCTCCTCGATCTTGTTCTTCGGCCTGTTCCTGGTCATGATCTACGTCGCCACGAGCCGCATCAGCTGGGTGATAATCGGCGTCGTTCTCATCTCGGTCGGCGGCTTCGTCGCCTCACGCGTCTTCTCCCACGTCGCGCTCCGGATCGACGGCTGGCTCAATGCCTTCACCGACGAGGTGTACGGCCGCGAATTCGGCGGCAGCCTGCAGATCGTTGAGGGCCTGTTTGGCATGGCCAACGGCGGGCTCGTCGGCACCGGCCTCGGCCAGGGCCGGCCCAACCTTGTGCCCTTCGCCAACAGCGACATGATCATTGCCTCCTTCGGCGAGGAACTGGGCCTGATCGGGCTCTTCGCAATCGTCCTGATGTACCTGCTGCTGTTCACCCGCGGCTTCCGCGCCGCGCTCGGCACCCGGGACGCCTTCGGCAAGCTTCTGGCGTGCGGCCTCTCCTTCGCCATTGCGCTGCAGTGCTTCGTAGTGATCGGCGGCGTCACCCGGCTGATCCCGCTGACCGGCCTCACAACGCCCTTCCTCGCCGCCGGCGGCTCCTCGCTGCTGGCCAACTGGATCATTGTCGGACTGCTGCTGATGATTTCGCACACAGCGCGTGGTCCGGTGGACACAACTCCGCTCGCGCCCGGCCAGGCACCGAGCGCCCGGAGGGACATCCCCGAGATGCCGTCGAAGCCGGCCCCGACGCCGGGTCCGCGTACCAGTACCGACGCACCCACCGAGGCGGTGAAGCAGCTGTGAACCAGGCCATCCGGAACTCATGGATTGCTGCGATCGCGATGTTTGCGCTGATCTTTGGCGCGCTCAGCTACGTGCAGGTCGTTGGCGCCGACGAGCTCAAAGACAATCCCTGGAACAAGCGCACCCTGCTGCAGAACTACTGCAACGACCGCGGTGCCATCATCGTCGGCGGCACCCCGATCGCAGAGTCGGAGCCGGCCACGGAAAGCTGCAAGTTCCAGCGCACGTACACGCAGCCGGAGCTGTACGCCGGGATCACCGGCTATTTCTCCAGGAGCTACGGCGTGACCGGTCTGGAAAAGACCATGAACAAGGAGCTCGAGGGCAGCTCGGACCAGCAGTTCCTTGACCGGATCGGCCAGCTCTTCCTGGGCAACCAGCCCAAGGGGGCCTCGGTGGAGCTGACGCTGGACCCGAAGATCCAGAAGCTTGCCTACGACCTCATCCCGGACGGCCAGCGCGGATCGATCGTCGTAACAAATCCCAAGACCGGCGCCATCCTGGCGCTTGTTTCCAAGCCGTCGTACGACCCCAATCTGATCGCCACCCAGGATCCGGTGGCCGAGGCCACCAACTTCGACGAGCTGAACAAAATCTCCGGGATCAACCTGAACCAGAACGTCAGCGGGCCTACAGGCGCCCTGCTGGCGCCCGGATCAGTCTTCAAGCTGATCGACACGGCCGCTGCCCTGGGCTCCGGGAAATACAACAAGGACAGCGAACTGCCCAACCCGGCGGAGATGTCTTTCCCCGGCATCCAGTACAAGCTCCCCAACTACGCCGGCGGAAACTGCTACACCCGCGACACGGCGTCGTTCGCATTCGCCCTGCAGCAATCCTGCAACACGCCGTTCGCCAGCATCGCCCTCGACCTGGGACAGAAGGCCATTTCGGACCAGGCGGAAAAGTTTGGCTTCGGGGAGGGCTTTGGCGACCAGCTGAAGCTGGACTCCGCACCGAGTTTCTTCCCGGCCGAGCCGCAGGACAACGCCGGCCTGGCGCAGTCGGCTATCGGCCAGCGCGACGTCCGTGCCACGCCGCTGCAGATCAACACGATGACGGCCGCAATCGCCAACGGCGGAGTGCAGATGCAGCCGAACCTCATCAAGGCCGTACGCTCCCCTGACCTGAGGCCGATCAGCGAGCCGAAGCCCCAGGCGCTGCGGACCTCCACCACACCGGAGATTTCCCGGCAGATCACCGAGTGGATGACCAGCGTTGTCAGCCAGGGCATCGGCCGCGGCGCGGCAGTGTCCGGGGTCCAGGTCGCCGGCAAAACCGGCACCGCGGAACTCGGTGATGGCTTGAACAACTCATGGTTTACCGGGTTTGCCCCGGCGAATGACCCGCAGGTGGCTGTCACGATCGTCATGCAAGGCGTAGACATCACCACCGGCGCAAAGCTAACCAGTCCGAACGCGAAGAAGATTTTTGAGGCGGTGTTGAATAAGTGAGGCCTACATCAGGAATCACCCTCGGCGGCAGGTTCCAGCTGACCACGCGGATTGCGATCGGCGGCATGGGAGAAGTCTGGAAAGCCAAAGACCTGATCCTTGGCCGCATCGTTGCCATCAAGGTGCTCAAAGAGGAGTACACCGGCGATCCGGGCTTCCTCCAGCGGTTCCGGGCCGAGGCCCGCCACACTGCACTGCTGAACCACGTGGGCATCGCCAATGTCTTTGACTACGGCGAGGAGGAGGGGTCCGCCTACCTCGTCATGGAACTGGTGCCGGGCCAGCCGTTGAGCAGCATCATTGAACACGAACAGGTGCTCTCCCCGGACCGCACCCTTTCGATGATCGCGCAGACCGCCCGTGCCCTCTCAATCGCCCACGCACAGGGGCTTGTGCACCGCGACATCAAGCCCGGCAACCTGCTGATCACCCCGGACGGACGGGTCAAGGTCACCGACTTCGGCATCGCCCGGCTGGCCGACCAGGTTCCGCTGACCCAGACCGGGCAGGTGATGGGCACTGCCCAGTACCTCGCCCCCGAGCAGGCCACCGGACAGACCGCAACCGGCGCCTCGGACATCTACTCACTCGGCGTGATCGGCTACGAGTGCCTCACCGGGCACCGGCCCTTCTCTGGGGAATCGCAGATCGCCATCGCGCTGGCCCAGGTCAACGATGCTCCTCCGCCGCTGCCGGAGACACTCCCCAAGCCTGTCCGGGCCCTGCTGATGTCGATGCTCGCCAAGGATCCGAAGAACCGTCCGGCCGATGCCATCAAGCTCTCCGAAGCCGCCGAGGCCATCCGCAACGGCGACATCTCTGCGGCCCATGCCGCTGTTCCAGGCATGCTGCTTTTCGAGGCGGCGACCGGTCCCATCACGGCCCCGGTCGACATCCCGACGGCGGCAACCGGAGTGATCGGCGCCAGCGCCGCCGAGGACCGGACGACGTCGGCAACCTCCGCGCTGCCGGTTATCGGTGCCGCCGGCGCCGGAGCCGCCGCCGGGCTCGCAGCCGGTGCGGCAGCGGCCAGCGCCTATGGCGCGCGCAACACCCTCTCCCGCGCCGATGCCCTCGCGGCGGAACGCCAGTGGGTGCAGGAGGAACAGGATGACTTCGACGAACCGGTCGATGAACCGGCCCGCCGCGGCCGGAGCCCGTGGACCTGGCCGCTCATTGCCCTGATCCTGCTGGTGCTCTTTTCCCTGGTCGGCGTGATCCTCACCCAGGCGGGGATCCTTTTCCCCCCGCAGGCGCCCGCCACCAGCAACGCCGCATCCACAAGCGCCAGCCCCATCGCCTCGAGCCCCACCACCTCGCCCACCACCCAGAGCGCCAGCCCCACCGCCAGTTCTGCCACGCCCACCGAGTCCACGCCGGCGGCCATCAACCTGATCCCGGACGCCTACCGCGGGCGGCAGTACAACGACGTCCGCAGCGAACTGATCGGGATGAACCTGCAGGTCAAGGGCCTGGAAGTCGCCAACGCCGCAGCCCCCGGGACCGTCATCGACATCGATCCGTCCGGGCCTGTCCAGCCGGGCGAAACCATCACGGTGAGCTACTCCAAGGGACCGGAAATGGTCTCGGTTCCCGCGATCCCGTCCGGCTCTTCGGAAGCCGAGGTGCAGCGGGCCATCCAAGGCGCCGGACTCCGCTGGGTCAAGGGCGCCGACGTCGCACCGACCGGCAAGAAAGAGGATCCCGGAACGTTCGTCAGCTCAGAACCTGCCCAGGGGCAGAAGGTGGCGTCCGGCTCCGTGGTGACTTACCACCTGGCCGCCAAGGCCGCTTCCCCGAGCCCTTCCGCATCAAAGGCACCGTAGGTCACCGTGTCTAATTCATCCCGCACGCCGTCGCACAGGGAGGACCGCGGCCCCGTGAACACGCAGCGCGTCCTCAGTGGGCGCTATGAGCTGGGTGAGTTGATCGGACGCGGCGGCATGGCTGATGTCTTCCGCGGCACCGACACGCGGCTGGGGCGCACCGTGGCCATCAAGCTGCTCCGCCCCGACCTCGCGAGGGACCCCCAGTTCCAGGCACGTTTCAAGCGCGAGGCGCAGGCCGTGGCCGCACTGAACCACCCCTCGATCGTGGCCGTCTACGACACCGGGGACCACACCGTCCCGGGTGACCACGACGACAGCGTCAGGGTGCCCTACATCGTTATGGAGTTCGTTTCCGGCAAGACCATCCGGGACCTTGCCCGGGCCAAGGAAGTCAGCATCGACCAGGCGATCGACTTCACGCTGGGCGTCCTCTCGGCCCTGGATTACAGCCACAAGGCCGGAATCGTCCACCGCGACATCAAGCCGGCAAATGTGATGTTCTGCCCGGACTCGAACAGCATCAAAGTCATGGACTTCGGTATCGCCCGGGCCATGGCCGATTCTTCCGCCACCATGACACAGACCCAGGCGGTTGTGGGGACGGCCCAGTACCTCTCGCCGGAACAGGCCCGCGGCGAAACTGTGGACGCCCGCAGCGACCTCTATTCCGCAGGGTGCCTGCTGTACGAGATGCTGACCGGACGTCCGCCTTTCGTCGGGGACAGCCCCGTTTCCGTGGCCTACCAGCATGTCCGGGAGATCCCGGAACTTGCCAGCAGCCTGAACCCGGAAATTTCCGATGCCCTGGACAGCGTGCTCATGAAGGCCCTGCAGAAGAATCGGGCAGACCGCTTCCAGGACGCCGCGGCGTTCCGCCGCGCCCTCCGCGCGGCGCGCAACGGGGTGGCGGTGGCCCCGCTCGCGGCAAGCGAGGCACCGACCGATCCGAACGACACAGTGCCCGCGCGTGAGAGCACTCCGACCGCTGCGTTCCCGTTGACCGGTGCGAAGTTCCTCGACGACGTCCCCAGCGGCAGGCTGCGTCCGACGCAGGATTCCCTGGGCCAGGACGACGCCCTGACGGCCCCGTCCGCCACCTACGAGGAACCGGACACGGGAAGCCTCCCGTTCGTGCTGCCTGCCGAACCGGAACCCACCACCCGGCAAAAGTCCCGCCGACGGACCTGGATAGCCACGCTCGTGGTGCTCACCCTGCTGGTGCTCGGCGGCGGCGGCTTGTGGCTCTATAACATGGCGAACCAGGCCCCGCCGCCGGTGGTCCAAGTCGACGTTCCCGCCGTCGCGGCCCTGACGGAGTCCGAGGCGTTGCAAAAGCTCTACAACGCGGGCCTCAGACCCCGCATCAGCCGGTCCCAGCACGAGACCGTGCCCAAGGGCATTGCCATCGGCACACTGCCGGAGGCGGGCACTGCCTTGGACCCCAATTCGGAGATCACGCTCAACATTTCCGAGGGACCCAGCGTCGTGGTGATCCCGGCGGACCTGCCCGGCCGGACTGAGGCCGCGGCCCGGGATGTGCTCCGGCAAAAGGGCCTGACCGGTGCGCCGGCCACGATCATGAACAACAGCCCCTCCGTGCCAGCCGGCATCGTGATCACGACAAAGCCGGCTCCCGGCCAGCCCGTCGCCGTCGGCAGCGCAGTTGAACTCGTCGTCTCCACCGGCAAGGTCGCCGTGCCCCAGCTGATCGGGCTCCCGCAGGCCGAGGCTGAGGCGGCCCTGAAGGCGCTTGGGCTGGCCATCAGCGTGGCGGAAGTCGAAAACTCGCAGGTGGAACCGGGCAAGGTCACCGCCCAAAGCGATGCTCCGGATGCCCTGGTGGAGCAGGGGAAGACCATTTCCGTCGTCGTGGCCAAAGCCCCGCCCCCGCCCCCGCCTTCGCCGTCACCGAGCCCCAGCCCGACCTCCACGAAGGGTTCCAAGGAGAACGCGACGGTCGGGCTCGGCGACATCCTTCCCTAGCTCCTCCGGGCGTCCGGGGTCCTCTGGGCAGGTGCCGGCGTTATGTTGGGTTCGTCAGTGTTTGATGAGCGGGCTCAGCGCCGCGGCCCGCTGGGCAGCTCCGGACATGCCAAGCGACTCAAGCCAGTTTCCCAGCATCTGGTAGCCGCCTTCCGTCAGCACGGACTCCGGGTGGAACTGCACCCCGCAGAGCGGGGCATCGCGGTGCTGCAGACCCATCACGACGCCGGTTGCGGTCTCGGCGGTGATTTCCAGGATCTCCGGGATGCTCTCGCGGACGGCGGCCAGGGAGTGGTAGCGGGTCGCGGTGAACGGGGATGGGATTCCGGCAAATACACCGGTCCCGTGGTGCTCGACGAGCGACGTCTTGCCGTGCATCAGTTCGGGGGCGTGTGTGACCGTTCCGCCGTAGGCCTCGGCGAGTGCCTGGTGACCGAGGCACACACCCAGCATCGGCTTGCTGTGGCTCCCGCACCACTTGATCAGCTCGATGCACACGCCGGCACCCGCGGGGTTTCCCGGGCCCGGGGAGATCAGGACGCCGTCGCGTGCTTCGGCCATCTCGACCGTCTCGGCGAGCGTGACGTCGTCGTTGCGGACCACCGTGGTCTCGGCGCCGAGTTCCTGGAGGTATCCCACCAGGGTGTACACAAAGCTGTCGTAGTTGTCGACGACGAGGATCTTGGTTGTGCTCATGGGTGCCTTGCTGAACCAATCGTTGAATCAGTGAACTGGGTGAATTGTGCCATCCAGGGAAAAAGGAACTGAACCATCAATACCAGCCCGCCGGTGACAAGCACCAGCGCGACGGCAATGCGGAGCCATAGTGGGCCCGGGAGGTGGCGGAAGATCCAGGCGTACACGGTTCAGTCCTTCCCGATCGCGAGCTGCACCTGGGCGGAGATTTCGGCCGGGGGCCCTGCCGACGCTGGCTGCCACCGTTCCAGCAGCGCGTAGGCAACGAAGCGTTCCTGCGAACCGTAGCGGGGATGACAGCTCGTCATGGTGAGGTAGCTTTCCGTGGGGGTTGCCGCCGGCTGCGCGGGGACCGGGAACAGCACGTCCGTCCGGCCGGGGAGCACGATCTCACTGTTGCGGAACACATAGACGTAGTACCCGTCCCGGGTCTGGACGTAGATCCTGTCACCGGGGACCAACGCATCAATGTTGTCCAGCACGGCACCGTGGGTCTGCCGGTGGCCCGCGACGGCGAAATTCCCGAGTGCTCCGGGCATGGACGTGCCTGCGTAGTGCCCGATGCCCAGGCTGTCGAGCACCGCGGGCCCTGTTCCTTGCACGATGGGCCGGGCATAGTCCGTGCCGAACCTGGGAACGTACAGCAGGCCGATGGTTGCGCCGTCGGCCGGTTCTGCGGAAACAGGTGCCGGTCCGTAGCCCATGCCCGGGGCCGGCGGTGCGGCGGGGGTTCCCGGCGCCGGGCTGGTCGGCTCCACCGGACCGTTGAACTCGCGGGCAAAGTCCCGGACCGCAATGCGCTGGTGTGCGTCGGACTCGACGTTGGTCCACCACAGCTGCCATGCGATGAACAGCAGGAGGACCACTCCGGCGGTGACCAGCAGTTCGCCCAGGATTCCGAGGGTGCGGGTGATCCGGCGGGCGGCCCCGGCGGTCCCCGGAGCGGCTCTGTCCTGCAGCGGCAGCACTCGGGGGTCTCCTCCTGGACGTTCGCGGCGGACGCCGGTGTGGCCTGAACTACAGCTAGAATTGGCTGCGAATAAGAATTCAAACGTGACCAAGAGCGCGTTGACCGCCGGCGGTTTCCTTCTTGCAGGATATCAAGCCAACGGTGCCGTTCCTGGTCCCGCCCGCCAAGGAGGAAACGTGCCCGAGTCAAAACCGCGAAAAAGGACCATCCGCGCGTCGCAGCAGGGATCTGCCGCGCAAGCCGACAAGCCCAACGCGGTCTGGTTCAAGCCGGTCATGTTCGGCCTGATGATCATCGGCCTGCTATGGATCATCACCTTCTACATCAGCGAGGCCACCCTGCCGGTCGGCGCGTGGGGCTCGTGGAACATCGTGGCGGGCTTCGGCATCGCCATTGTGGGATTCCTGATGACCACCCGCTGGCGTTCCTGACCCGGAACCGTACGGCCCTCGTCCAGCGTTCTCTGGGTGAGGGCCTTCTGCGTTAAGGCGTTGGCCTGTTCAGTTGCCCAGAAGGCGTTTTTCGTGGGCGAAGGCGATAAGTTGTAGCCGGGTGCGTAGTTCCAGTTTGTCCAGCACGCTCCGCAGGTGGGTCTTGACAGTGGCTTCGGAAACGAACATGCTCTCCGCCATTTCTCCGTTGCTCAGGCCCTTCGCCGCAAGCAGGAAAACGTCCCGCTCCCGCGCCGAGAGTACGTTCAGGATGGACAGGTCCGGCCCTGATGCGGGTCCGTTCCGGGCGGCGTGTTCGAAGAGGGAATGCACGGATCCCGGGGCGATCACGGAGTACCCGGAGTGTACGGTGCGGATTGCTGCGAGCAGGAACTCCGGTTCCGCGCTCTTGAGGAGATACCCGCTGGCCCCCGCCTGCACCGCCTCAACAACCGCCTGGTCCCGGTTAAACGTAGTAAGCGCAATGATCTTTGGCTTGTCAGCGCCGGTCGCATCGGCGTGCTGAACGATTTTCCGGGTTGCGCTGACCCCATCCATGACCGGCATGCGGAGGTCCATGAGCATGACGTCAGGCCGCCGTGCGGTTGCCAGGGCCACCGCCTGTTCCCCGTCGCCGGCTTCCCCGGACAGTTCCATGTCCGTCTGGCTTTCGATAAGCATGCGGACACCTGCGCGGAACAGGGGCTGGTCATCCACAAGGGCCACGGTGATGCGGGATCCTGGATCAGCCACGGTGCCCGGTGTTCTGCTCCAGCACTGCCGCTTGCGGAAGGCTGCCTGCCAGAATCGGTTGAGGCTGCGCATGTTCGGATGCAGCTCCGTGGTCCCCGGCGGCAGGTTCTCCCGGGCGGCGGGATTCCCGAATTCCGTAGGGGATAAAGACGGTCACCCGAAAGTGTTCCCCGTCATGTCCTGCCGTCATCCAGCCGCCGGCCATATGGGCACGTTCGCGCATGCCGGGAAGTCCGCGGCCGGCCCGCGGAGCCGCCAGGTTTTCCGCAGTGCCCTGGTCCGCTCCGGTCATTGCCGAGGCCACATGCAGGGTCAGGCCCGGTCCGCTCCAGTCAATGTGGAGCCGGACTTCAGTGCCGCGCCCGCCATGCTTAAGGGCATTGGTCAGGCACTCCTGCACGATCCGAAAAGCGGCCATCTGCTGACCTGTGGAGAGCTCCACGGGCGGCCCGGACTCGCTGGCCTGGATCTTCAGGCTGCCGCGCTGCATGCCCTCAATCAACGCCTTGATATCGCTCAGCCTCGGCTGGGGGGTCACCATGCCGTCATCACGGACTCCCTCAATCACACGCTGTGCATCCACCAGTGCGCTGCGGGCTGACCGGGCGATCGTATCCAGGGCGTTGAGGACGGCCTTGGGCTGGTCCTTGCTCAGGTAGCGGGTTCCGTCAGCCTGCGCGGCAATGACTGCCAGGGAATGCGCGAGGACATCGTGGAGGTCCCGGGCAATGCGTGTCCGTTCCTGTTCCACAATGAGGTCTACCTCGGTTTCCTTCAGGCTGCTCTGCGCCTGTTCCCGGGCGCGGAACAGGCTGCCCCGTTCCTGGTACAGGGCCAGCAGAAGTCCGACGGCGGCGCAGGCCCCGGCTATGAGCAGGAGGAGCGCGAACAGCTGCCAGCCATAGTCCTGCAGCATCCACCGGTCGCCTGCGTACGCCGGCGGATACCAGCCGACACCGTCACCGTATCTCCACGAGAGCATCAGGAACGCCATGATGGCAGCGGCGGCCACGTTCGCGCCCGCAGCGATGTACCGCAGCCGCGGCGGGGCGGTCCACAAGATGAAGCCAAGAGCGACAAAGGAGCCCAGATAGATGGCCCAGTGGTTGGAATACATCGGCGGCAGGGCGGAACTCAACTGTCCGGCCAGCAGCGCAGCCGTGAACCCCAGGGACACCAGCGGTTTCCAGGTCGCTGCGGCAATCGCCAAAGTCATCAGCACCAGCGGCCAGTTCCCTGACCATGTCAGCCAGGATCCCCCCATTCGGCCCGCCTCGGCCACACACCAGAGGGAGAAGAAGATGACAGCCGCCACAAGGGCGCCCCAACGCCGTGCAAATTTCAGAACTGGTTCCATGCAAGTCACCCTATCCACGCGGCCACAGCAGACCTGCCCGTGACGGCGAAATCTCCACCTAAAAGCCAGATGATTCATTCATCGGGCCAGTTCGCGTCGGATGCCGGCGGGATGTGACGGGCCGGCCGGTGCGGGCCGCGGTGTCACCGGGAGTCCCGGTGGCAGATAATGCTGGGAGTGCATAACCACAGGAGAGGACTGATCCATGACCCCGGCTGTCACCGGCGCAATCATTGGCGACGACGGATTGGCGCGTCCCCCGTGGGCGGCGGTCGACCCGATGCTGCGGGAGTACTACGACACGGAGTGGGGTCTGCCGGTCCGCGATGAGCAGGGATTGTACGAGCGCATCAGTCTCGAGGCATTCCAGGCGGGGTTGTCTTGGGCCACCATCCTTCGGAAGCGGCCCGCCTTCCGGGCAGCCTTCCATGATTTCCATCCCGAAACAGTGGCCGCGTTCGGCCCTGCAGACGTTGAACGCCTGATGCTGGACGCCGGGATTGTCCGGAACCGGCTCAAGATCCAGGCGGCAATCACCAACGCCCGGGCCACGATCGCGCTCCGGGACGACGGCGGCCTCGTGGATTTCGTCTGGCAGTTCCAGCCGTCGTCAACGCCGGTGCCTACCCTGCACGAGCACATCCCCACCACGTCCCCTGAGTCGATTGCCCTGTCCAAGGCACTACGGAAGCGCGGTTTCGTCTTTGTGGGGCCCACCACCATGTATGCCCTGATGGAAGCGATCGGCATGGTGGACACGCACCTGCTCGACAGCCACCGCCGCGGCAGCTCGGGAGTCTGGCCGCACTGAGGGCTGTGCACAACTTGCCCCAAGTTATCCACAGTGTGGAAAACGCGCGGCGCCGACCAGCTCAAATCCGCTGAAATCCGGCCACACAGCGCGGAGGCGGACCTGGCCCAACTTTGCGCCCCCTTGAATTACAGCTCTGTAAGTTATTAACAATGTGGATTGTCTGTGGATAAGTCCGCGGAACCGACCCGTAACCACCCCATTTCGCCGCCGCCGGCAGCGAAATCGTGGGAAAGCCACGGATTCCCCGGAACAGTCCGGCGAATTCGCGCGCCTCCAGCGACCTCGCGGGCCGGAAGGACATGTCCCCCCATCGGGAGGCCCTGACGGGACGGACCCGTAACTACGCCATCACGCCGCCGCCTGCAACGAAGTCGCGGGAAAGCCACGGAATCGCCGGAACAGTCCGGCGAATTCGCACGCTTCCGGCGACCTCGCGGGCCGGGCGGTGGCCGGGAGGACATGTCCCCCCGCCGGGAGCCTGGACCGCGGCAGTTATCCACTTAACAACATGCGAGTACCCACAAGTTATCCACAGCTGGGGATAACGCGCGACGCCGGTGTTCGAAGCCTCGATCTGACCGCCCGGGATGGGGCTTCCGGCCCGCAACACTCGTAGCATCAACTTATTAACAGTGTGCATAAGGTTGTTGAAATCAGATATATATCTTTGCGGCGCCCGGGCCCTGCGGGCGACCCTGCGTGAGGATGTCCTAAGGCGGTGCTGCCGGGCCTGGGAGCCGGTGGACAGCGAACCGAGTTGTCCACTTAACCACAGGGGAACCCACAGCAGTTATCCACAATTGTGGAGATCCCCGGAGCTCCCGGCCGGAAGATCGCCAGCTCAGGCGGACAGATCGGGGAGGCGGCCTTGAACTACAGCCGTGTAAGTTACCAACAGTGTGGATAACCCCTGTGGACAACCTTGGGCCCCGGTGCCGGGCGGAAGCGTGCACGAGGGCAGCCAGACGGCGGGGGCACATCCTGGGGGCGGAGTGAGGATGCAGGCTGGAGGTCCAGGCCGGGACGCAGGCTGGAGGCACAGGGACGCGACAGCGCCACCGGAAGGACTAGGGGAGGGGGCAGGCAGAACCGGAACTAGGTGCCGGCAGCGCCGGAACTCAGTGGCAGGGCAGGGAGTTGGGGCCGGATAACCCCGGTACCGGCTTTAGTAGCTGGCTACGCGGAGGGCCGAGGCGGCGACCAGCAGGGCGAACACCAGCACCAGGCCGCCCGCCTGGAGGAGACCCTGCCGGGGCCCGCGGGGCGTGTATGCGATAACGGCGGCGCAGAGGGCGCCCGTGATGGCGCCGCCCAGGTGGGCCTGCCAGGCGATCTGCGGGACCATGAATCCGATGACACCGTTGATGGCGATCAGTATCCACAACTGCCGGGTATCGACGCCGCGGTGCCGCTGGACCACCAGCATGGCCCCGAAAAGGCCGAAAATGGCGCCGGAAGCACCCACGACTCCGCTCAGCGGCTGGCCCGGGACGTACCCGGGGGTCAGCAGCAGGTAGCCGACAGATCCGCCGAAGGCGGCGAGAAGATAGACCGCCAGAAAGCGGGCGCGGCCCAGCAGGGGTTCCAGTGCCTGGCCGAACATCCACAGCATGTACATGTTCAGCCCGATGTGGAGGATAAACCCCTGGGAGTGCAGGAAGGCCGAAGTCACCATGCGCCAGGGTTCGAAAACGCCGAACTCGGTGGACGCATACACGGTGGCGAACGCGAAGTCCTGGTAGATCCCGTCATTGGGGACCAGCCACTGGAGGACGAAGACCACGGCGCACACCGCGATGATCGCGAACGTGACTACGGGCTTGCCGGTGGCCATGGCGCCGCCGTAGACCGTCTTGACGGCCGGCGTCGTCCGTTTCGATTCGTTGACACAGTCAACGCACTGGAATCCGACGGCGGCCGCCCGCTGGCAGTCGGGGCACGCGGGGCGCCCGCACCGCTGGCAACGCACATAGGCGGGCCGGTCCGGGTGCCGGGGGCACACCGGGATCTGCGCGGACGGCTCTGCCGCCGGAATTCCGTAGCTCATGGCCGGGGCTTAGAACTTTTCTACGTCAATGCTGTTGATGACGACGTCCTCGACGGGGCGGTCGCCCGTGCCCGTGCGGACACCTTCGATGGCGTCAACAACCTTCTTGGATTCCTCGTCTGCCACTTCACCGAAGATGCTGTGCTTGCCCTGCAGCCAGCCGGTGGGGATGGTGGTGATGAAGAACTGCGAGCCGTTGGTGCCGCGGCCCATCTGGATGCCGGCGTTCGCCATGGCCAGCTTGTAGGGCTCGTTGAAGGTGAGCTCCGGGTGGATCTCGTCGTCGAACTTGTAGCCGGGTCCGCCGACGCCGCGGCCCAGGGGATCGCCGGCCTGGACCATGAAGTCCTTGATGATGCGGTGGAAGATGGTGCCGTTGTACAGCGGTGTGCCCGTCTTGTCCTCGCCCGTTTCCGGGTGCGTCCAGGCCTTCTCTCCGGTGGCCAGTCCGACGAAGTTT
>JBKKDK010000319.1:0-3526 GCA_046708245.1 Arthrobacter sp. | reverse complement strand
CGGTGGACCAGCAGGTCATCGCCGACCAGCTGGAGGCGACGACGGCGGCCTACGGTGCCGCGTCCGGCGCACCGTCGGTGCTGGACACCGTGAAGATCGGCATGCTGGGCAGCCCTGCCACGATTTCGACCGTGGCCTCGGCGCTGGCCGGCGCCGGGTTCGCCCACGTTGTCCTGGATCCGGTGCTGATCTGCAAAGGCCAGGAGCCCGGTCACGCCCTGGACACCGACCAGGCGCTCAAGGCGCAGATCCTGCCGCTGGCCACCTTTGTCACGCCAAACCATTTCGAGGCCGAGTCGCTCTCCGGACTGCAGATCACCGACGTCGAATCCCTCACAGCCGCGGCCATCCGCATCCATGAGCTCAGTGGCGCTGCCGTGCTCGCCAAAGGCGGTGTGCGCCTGGCCGGGCCCGACGCCGTCGACGTCTACTACGACGGCGAGACGCTGGAAGTCCTCTCCGCCCCGAAGGTGGGCGAGGTGGCGGTCTCCGGTGCCGGGTGCTCGCTGGCCGCGGCCGTGACGGCGGAGCTCGCCAAGGGCGCCACTGCGCTGGAGGCCGCCCGGACGGCGAAGACCTTTGTGACCGCGGGGATCCGGAACCGGGTGGCTTCGGGGGCGCCGTTCGATGCCCTGTGGCAGGGCGGCCCGCGCTAGCCTGTTGGCCGGTTCACCACGAGGAGGCCTTATGGCACAGCACTTTGACACCGTGGACGGGTACATCGCGTCGTTTCCGGCGGATGTGCAGGCGATCCTCCAGGAAATCCGCCGCCGCTGCCATGCCGCGGTTCCGGAGTCCGGCGAGATGATCAGCTACGGCATCCCGACCATCACGCTCGGCGGCAAGTACGTCGTGTACTTCGCCGGCTGGGCGCACCACGTGTCGGTGTACCCGGTGCCCGACGGCGACGACGCCTTCCGCGAGTCCATCGCTGCGTACCGGACGGCGAAGGGGACGCTGAAGTTCCCGCTGGGGAAACCGGTGCCGTACGAGCTGATCGGGCAGGCCGCGGCCCTGCTGGCGGCTGAACGCCGGGGCAGGCCTTAGCCCCCCGCTGCCATCGAGTTCGCCGGAAACTCTCCGGGTCGCCGGAAACTTGCGGCGAACTGGGGAATTTCCGGCGACTCGGGTGTTTCGCGCCGGCGTGCCGCACGTGCCGCCGATCAGCGCGGGTCCAGGACCTTCCCCATGAAAAGCGGAAGCCCGGTCTCGATGTGCACGATCTGGTAGTGGAATGGCCGGTCGAACTCCATGGTCTGGTCCGGGACGTGCGGCGCACCGGTCACGGCGCCGTCAATCTGCGTCACGGCCGCGGCCACCGTTCCTTTCTCAGCCACGGTGATGTTGGCAGCCTGCGCGGCCTGGGTGATGGCGAGTCCGGCCTGGATGGCGTCAAAATCCTCGGTGGTGACGAGGGTCTTGGCCAGCCCGAGTGATCCAAGCACCTCCCGGAGGTCGAAGCTGCTCTTGTGGTCCCATTTGGGCAAGGCGATCTGCACGGTGACCTCCGCGGCCGTCTCCAGCGCCTGAGCAACCTCCGCCAGCTTGGCGTCCGTGAGCGTCGCCGGCCCGTCACCGGAACCGGGCAGCACCAGCCGCATAACAAATCCTTCTGCGTACGGCACGTCCACGGCCCGCCAGCCGGCTCCCTCCGCATAGGCCAACTCCAGCTCGTGGCGCATCGTGGGCACCATGATCTCCTCGCCGCCGGACTTGGTGAAGGGGTAATCCGAGGTGTCGTTGGGGTCGAACGGCGACTGCCACGCCGCGGCGAAATACAGGGCATTGAGGAGGCTGAAGGTGTTGTCGGGATCGTACTCCGTGGGTGCCTTCGTGATCCGGCCGCCCGTGTTCCTGTCCACCCAGGCATCCAGGGCGGGCCTCGTGGCGGCCTCATCGCGGAAAGCCACGGGATACACTCCGGTGCCGTAATGCCCGGCGATGGTTTCCAGGAAGGCCTTGCCGGTTGGGGCGCCCTTGTCCACAAACAGGCCGTTGGCCGCGTGCATGACCGGTTTCCGGGGCGGATTCGTTTCGTCGACCGAGCCGGGGTCGCCGTCGTACGCCGCCAGGGACGCGAGCAGGGCGTTCATGGCCGCGTCCCGGTTGCGGTCCGGGAGCCCCAGCACCTGGTCCATTTCGACGGCGGTTTCCCCGCAGGCCCCTGCCCGCAGCATGGCGAGCGCGATGAGCAGGCTGCCCGGTGACGACACAACGTTCCCGTCGGACCCGCCGCCGCCGTCGGCCAGGAGGGTTACTCCCAACGTCAGGGCGGCCGCCCGGAATGCCTGAAGTTCGGCAGCGTAGGCGGCGGGGTCCACGGAGACCCGTGCCACGCCGTCGGCCTCCAGGAGCACGGGCACTGGCGGCGAGCACGCCGTGAGCGCCACGAGAGTCCCGGCCGCCACTGCTGCCACGACTTTTTGCTTCATTGCCTACCGCTTCCCTTGTCCTGTTTGCCGCCGGGTTCGCCGGAAACTCTCCAATTCGCCGGACGTTTGCGGCGAACTCGGGCGTTTCCGGCGAACTGGACGCCGCTGCGCCGCCCACCGCGCCACCCGGGTCACCGCCGCGGGATGTTGCGGAGGTTGCTCCGGGCCATGCTCACGGCCTCGCCGGCTCCCCGGTTCAGGACCACCTTGGACATGGCGGTCGCGAACCCGAGGACCTGGGCGCCCTTGATCTTGGGCGGGAGGGAGAGCGCCTTGGGATCCGTGATCAGTTCCACCAGCGACGGGCCGGGATGGGCGAAGGCTGCCCGGTAGGCGTCCGCGATTTTGGCAGGGTCGCTGACGCGGACGGCGTGGAACCCCAGTGCCCGGGCCACCGCGGCGTAGTTGGTGTCCGGCACGTCCACGCCAAAATCGGGAAGCCCGTCCACCAGCATTTCCAGCTTCACCATGCCCAGGGTGGAGTTGTTGAAGACCACGACGTTCAGCGGCAGCCGGTGCGCGGCGACGGTGATCAGCTCGCCCAGCAGCATGGACAGGCCGCCGTCGCCCGATACCGAAATCACCTGGCGGCCGGGGTAGGCGAACTGGGCGCCGATGGCGTGGGGCAGCGCGTTCGCCATGGACCCGTGCAGGTAGGACCCGATCAGCCTGCGGGTGCCGAGCGGGTTGATGTACCGCGCGGTCCACACGTTGCACATCCCGGTATCGGCGGTGAAGACGGCGTCCGTCGCCGCCACCTGGTCCAGCAGTGAGGCAGCGTATTCGGGGTGGATCGGCTCGGTCTTTTCCACCTTCCGCGTGTAGGCGCCCACCGCCTTGTTCATCAGCCTGTCGTGTTTCTTGAGCATCGCATCGAGGAAGCGGCGGCTCTTCTTGGCCTGGATCAGCGGCATCAGCGCTTTGAGGGTGGGGAGCACATCACCATGGACGGCGATGTCCACGTCCGTCCGCCGGCCCAGTTTGTGGGCGGCGCGGTCCACCTGGGCCGTCCGTGTTGCGGGAAGGAACTGGTCGTAGGGGAAATCGGTTCCCAGCAGAATCAGCAGCTCCGCGTCCTCGATCCCCTCGGCCGC
>JBKKDK010000318.1:0-6143 GCA_046708245.1 Arthrobacter sp. | reverse complement strand
TCGCATCGGGCGCGGGCTTCGTCGCGTCGGGCGCGGGTTTGGTCGCATCGGGTGCCGGCTTGGCGGGCTCGGTCGCGGGTTTCGTCGGATCGGCGCCGGGTTTGGTGGGCTCCGGTGCGGGCTGGTCGGAGGCCGGTTCGGTCGGGTCGGAACCTGGCCTGCTGGGGTCCGGCGCCGGAGTGGCCGGATCTGGCTCCGCGTCCGGGTCCGGGACCGGCCCGGTGGGCTCCGAATCATTCTTGTCCGGTTCGGCTGCCGGGCCGCCGGGTGCGGCAGGGTCCGAGGCGGGCGGAGTGGAGTCCGCGGCGGGCGGCGTCGGGTCAGGAACCGGAGCCGGCGTGTCTGAATCCGGGGTGTCTGGATCGGTGGTGTCCGGATCCGGTGCGGTCGGACGGGGTGCCGGCGTGCTCGGGGCTGGGGGCGCCGGGGCGGGATCCGCGGCCCGTTCGGATGCCGACGGGGACGCCGTCAGCACCGGTGCGGGACGTGACGCTTCAGTGCCGGGTGCGGGTAGGGCTGGTGCCGCACCGGTGCTGACCGGAACCGGCTGCGCGGAGGACGTCGGACGTGCGGCTGTCGTCAGCCCTTCCTCGGCGATGTCGGCGGCGGTCTCGTACAGCGGGGCGTGGCCGGACGGAGCCGCGCGGGCCGTGGAAGCGGACGCACTGGCGAGGGTTGTCATCGCAA
The DNA here is from genome assembly GCA_046708245.1 of Arthrobacter sp. Lineage (GTDB taxonomy): Bacteria > Actinomycetota > Actinomycetes > Actinomycetales > Micrococcaceae > Arthrobacter. Next base: position 5,456 of record JBKKDK010000318.1, on the reverse strand, counting down.
CCGAAGTGGCGGCGTCGTCGGCGTTGGCAGCTGTCGCAGATAGCGCCAGCCAGGTGACTCCGGCGACGCCAGCCAGAATCATCCGCCGGATCGGGCGGCGCGCGCGCAGAAGGCCTGATGCTGGGTCCATGCGCACACCCCATTTCCCGGAAGCTCGCCGATTTCCTACAGGGTAAGTCCGGCCGCCGGGGTCAGTCCAGAGTGCACCGAAAGAGCGGCGGATCGGCGCGGAAAAAACGGCGAATTTGCGCCATCCGGAGCGCCGTCAGCGGGCGTCGTTCGCGTAGCTCACACCCAGCTGGGCGCGGACGCCGTCGAAGAGCCGCATGGTGTTCAACGAGTCCTCCAGCGGCATGACCGGGCTCTCCGTGAGGCCCTGCTGGATGCAGCGTGTCACTTCGCGCAGTTCGTAGCAGTAGCCCCGTCCGACGACGGCGAACCGTTCGCTGCGGACGTCGTCGAACCCGACCCGGACCTGGAGTTCCTTGGGGTTGTTGATGGACCCGCTGGCCTGCAGGAATCCGGCGCTGCCGGCGACGGTGGCGGTGCGGGGGCCGTGGGCCAGTAGCGAGGAGGTCAGCTGGGCCTGGGCACCGTGGTGGTAGCCCAGGGTGAGGGCATTCTGGGCGTCCACGCCGTCGTCGTTGACCCAGCCGGTGGCGCTGACGGTCTGCGGGAAGCCGAGCGTGCCGAGCGCCCACAGCAGCGGGTAGACGGTGATGTCGAGCAACGCGCCGCCGCCGTCGCTGCGCGCCCACAGCCGGGAGGTGGGCGAGTACGGCGCCGGGAAGCCGAGATCGGCACCCACCCATTTGACCTCGCCGATCTCGCCGGACGCGGCGATCTCGAAGGCCCTCTGCATGCTCGGCAGGAAGCGGCTCCACATGGCCTCCATAAGGAACAGCCCCTTGGCCCGGGCCAGCGCCACCAGTTCACCGGCCTCCCGGGCGTTTACCGTGAGCGCCTTCTCGCACAAAACATGCTTCCCGGCGTTCAGGGCCGCCAGCGCGATCTTGTGGTGGTGCGCGTGCGGGGTGGCCACGTAGACGACGTCGACCGCGTCGTTGGCGAGCAGCCGCTCGTAGCCGGCCTGGCCGGCGTCGTCCCCGTAGGCCCGGGCAAAGCCGAAGTCGGCGGCGAACGCGTCCGCGGCCGCCTGGGTGCGCGAGCTGACCGCGTACAGCTCGGCATCGGGCAGGAGCTCGAGGTCCCGGGTGACCGACGCCGCGATGCCCCCGGTGGCGATCACACCCCAGCGCAGCCGGGCGCCGGTGGCTGTGCGGGGATCCTGGTCCGTCTGGCCGGACAGCCAGGGTTTCGCGATGAGGGCAGTCATGCTGCCATCCTCTCACCCGGGATGCACCGCTACCCGGCCACCCCTGCCCCGGCATGGCTGCGGGCCGCTTCCTCCGTGAGCCGGCCCTGCTGCAGCCGGAACCGCCGCTCGGTCTTGTTGGCCAGCGACCGGTCATGGGTGACCACCAGGATGGTGGTGTTGTGGTTCCGGCTCAGCGAGCTGAGCAGCTCGATGATGTGCTCGCCGGTCTGTACGTCCAGGTTGCCGGTGGGCTCGTCCGCCAGGATGAGCTGGGGTTTGTTGGCCAGGGCCCGGGCGATCGCCACCCGCTGCTGCTCGCCGCCGGAGAGCCGGTTGATCCGCCGCAGATGCTTCTCCGGATCCAGCTGGACCTGTTCGAGCAATTCCCGGGCCCGCTCCAGCCGGGCGGCCCTGCGGATCCCGGCAAACTCCATTGGCAGCATCACGTTGTCCACCGCGGAGAGGTTGGGGATCAGGTTGAACTGCTGGAACACGAAGCCGATGTCCCGGCGCCGGTAGTCCGTCAGCTTGCTGTCCGGCATGCCGGCCAGGCTGACGCCGTTGACCAGCACGTCGCCGCTGGTGGGTTTGTCGAGGGCGCCCAGCAGGGACAGCAGCGTGCTCTTGCCGCTGCCGCTTTTGCCCACAATCGAGGCCAGGGTGCCCTGCTCGAGCTGGAAACTGACATCGTTGACGGGTTTGATGGTCCGGTCGCCGGACTTGAACGTGCGGACCAGGTTCTTGACTTCGATCATGGCTACTCTCCTCGGAGGACTTCGATGGGACGGATGCGGGCGGTCAGCAGGGCGGGAACCAGGGCGCCGACGATCGCGACGCCGAACACCGCGGCGATGCCGGCGGCAATGACGCCGGGGGAGGCGCTCGCCGTCACGGACGTCAGCAGCTGGGACGCCCCGCCGAACGGTCCGCCCCCGGGCAGCCCGGCCGCTCCGCCGGGCACGCCGCGCCCGGTCGTGGCCGCCGCCGTCGTTGATGAATTGGAACTGATCAGGGCGGAGGCGATGCCGCCGCTGGCGAAGGACGCGACGGCGGCGCCCACCACGCTGCCGAGCGCCACGAGGACCAGCGCCTCAAGCACGAACTGCAGCCCGATGGTGCGGTTGCGGGCGCCGATGGCCTTCAGCACCCCGATTTCGCGGCGGCGCTCGCGGACCAGCATCACCATGATCAGCTGGATGATCAGCCCGGCGGTGGCCAGGGCAGCGACGAAGGCGGTGAAGGAGATGTTCTTGACGCTGCCGAGCGAGCTGACGGCTGTTTCCAGGTTCCGCTGGCCCTGGCTGACGTCGGCCGTGCCGGTGCCGAGGGCGGCCTGCAGCGCGGTCTTGGCGGCGTCGACGTTCTCCATGCTGTTGACGGTGACGATCATGGTGGAAAGTTCGCCGGGCAGCTCCGCGAGGGTCTGCGCCGTCGGGAGCGTCAGGTAGAGGGCGTTGTTGCCGAAGGCCGTGCCGGCGTCGAACAGGCCGGTCACGGTGAAGGTCTGGTCGTTGATGGTGAAGGTGGAGCCGAGCGCCAGGCCGTTTTTCCCGGCCAGGGTGGTGCCCAGCAGGGCGCTGGTGGAGGCCGCGGTGTAGTCGCCCAGGCCCGTGCCGGAGGTCAGCTGCAGGGCCTTGCCGGTGGTGTCCACCTCGGCGCCGATGCCGGTGGCGGTCACGGGCAGCGAGAACGCCGGCGCTGCCGTGCCGGTGGCCCCGGTGGGGGCCTCGTTGCGGGAGCCGAGGGTGCCGGCGTCGACGGCGGCGGTGAGGCTGGTGGTCACCGTGGTTGCGGACTGGCCGCCGGGGCCGCCCGCTCCGCTTTGGGCCGCTGCGGCGGCATTGCGCAGGCGCAGCGCCTTGGTGCCTACGACGGAGCTTACGTTCGGCACCGCGGCCGCCGTGGCGGCCTGCTCCGCGGTCAGCGGCTCGCCGCCGCCCTCGAAGCCCTGGCCGCCGGCCGGATTGACGGTGAGCACGGTGCCAACCGAGGCGTTCAGTTCGGCGACCTTGGCACCGACGGCCTGGTTGGCGACGAGCATGGCAAGGGCGAGGCCGATGGCGACGGCCAGCACGGCCACGACGGACGCGGTCCTGACCTTGTTTCTAAAGGCGTTGCCTATACTCCGGGCGAGGACGCTCACGGGACTCCTAGGGATCAGGCCGGCCTTGGTGGCCGGCGGCTGCTCCCACAGTGGTACGTCCTGCTGTGCAAAGATCCCGGCCAAGCTATGCCTGGGCTGTGAAGGACCCCGGCCCGGCCGCCGCACCCGGGCCGGCACACACAAGAGCCCCGGCCCTCCCTTGCGGGGGAGCCGGGGCTCTCGTTCTGCCTGTGGCGGGAACTACTTGGTCAGCGGTCCGAGTACCGGATCGTCGACGTAGGCCGTCTTGACGTTCTCCTTGGTCACGATGACCGGCTCCAGCAGGTACGCCGGAACCACCTTGACCTTGTTGTTGTAGGACTTGTCATCGTTGATCTCGGGCTTCTTGCCGGCCTGGATGTCGCCCACCATGGTGATCGCGTGCTCAACGAGCTTGCGGGTGTCCTTGTTGATGGTGGAGTACTGCTCACCGGCGAGGATGGACTTGACGGATTCCACCTCGGAGTCCTGGCCCGTGATGACCGGCAGCGGCTTGCCTGCGGCCTTGACCGAGGTCAGGACGGCGCGGGCCAGCGTGTCGTTCGGGGACAGCACGCCGTCGAGGCTCGCGCTGCCGTAGGTGCCGCTGAGCAGGGTGTCGGCGCGACGCTGGGCGTTTTCTGCCTTCCAGCCCTGGGTTACGGCCTGCTCGAACGAGTTCTGGCCGGAAAGCACCTTCAGGGTGCCATCGTCGATCTTCGGCTTCAGGATGCTCATGGCACCGTCGAAGAAGACCTTCGCGTTGGCGTCATCGGGGGAACCGGCGAACAGTTCGATGTTGTACGGGCCGGCCGGCTTCTTGGCCTGCATGCCCTTGAGCAGGGCCTCGCCCTGCAGCACGCCGACCTTGAAGTTGTCGTAGGCCACGTAGTAGTCCACGTTCTCGGTGTTCAGGAGCAGACGGTCATACGCGATGATCGTGGCGCCGGCGTCCTTGGCCTGCTTGAGCTGGGTGCCCAGCTGCGCACCGTCGATGGCGCCGACGATGATGACCTTGGCGCCCTTGGTGACCATGGCGCTGATCTGGTTCTGCTGTTCCGAAACGCCGCCGTTGGCGAACTGCACATCTGCCTTGAAGCCGGCACCGTTGAGGCCGTCGTTGAACAGCTTCTCCGCCAGCACCCAGTTTTCCGAGGTCTTCTGCGGGAGCGCGACGCCGATCGAGGAGTTCTTCGGGAACGCCTCGCCGCCGGCGGTGGAACCGCCGGTGGCTGTTTCGGAACGGCCGCCGGCTGTCAGCGCCAGTGCCGCAATAGCAGCGCTCGCTGCTGCCTTTCCTGCTTTACCAATCAGTTGCATTGCTTGGTTCACTTTCTTTAGATGGTGTTCGGAAACTCAGTGAAATGAGAACAGGGGACCGGATCAGGCTCCCTTGGAGATGACCTCTTTGGTGGACGTGGTTTCGTCGGGCTGCAGCTCGGAGCTGCCGCGGCCGAAGTTCTTCATCATCATGCCGATGATCGATTTTTTGCCCTGGGTCTTGTTGTAGACGTCGAACGCGACGGCGATCAGCAGCACCAGGCCCTTGATGATCTGGGTCAGGTCGGCGCCGACGCCGAGGAGCTGCAGGCCGTTGTTCAGCACGGCCATCACCAGGCCGCCGACGATCGAGCCGATCACGGGGCCGACGCCGCCGGTCACCGCGGCGCCGCCGATGAACACGGCCGCGATGGCGTCCAGTTCCCAGCCGACGCCGTCGAACGGGCCCGAGGCCGTGGAGCGGCCGACGAAGATCATGCCGGCGAGTCCGGACAGGATCGACATGTTCATCATGACCAGGAAGTTGACCTTCTTGGACTGGACGCCGGAGAGCTCCGCGGCGTGCCGGTTACCGCCCACCGCGTAGATGTGCCGGCCGATGATGGTCTTGGAGGAGATGAAGCCGTAGATGATGACGAGAGCTGCCAGGATCAGGCCCGGAATCGGGAAGGACGTACCGGGCCGGCCGGTGGCGAACAGGTAGGTCGCGTAGAGGATGGCGCCGCAGACCAGGAC
>JBKKDK010000317.1:0-17459 GCA_046708245.1 Arthrobacter sp. | reverse complement strand
GCCCTCACCGCGGCGAGGTTCCTGCTCGGCGGGACCGGGAGCCTCCCCCCGGCCGCGGCACGGCGCCGCCGGCTGCGAATGGGACGCTGACGGACTGGCCTCTACAATTCGGGAGGCGAACCTTTCGAAAGGACCCCCTTGGCCAAGCTCTACTTCCGCTACGGCGCCATGAACTCCGGCAAGTCGACGGGCCTGCTCCAGGCCGCCTTCAACTATGAGGAACGGGGCCAGCGCGTCCTGCTCGCCAAGCCCGACGTCGACACCAAGGGCGATTCCGACGTCGTGTCCCGCCTGGGCATGACCCGCTCGGTGGACTTCCTGATCCCGGCCGGGGCGTCCGCGCGCGAGCTGTTCACCGCCCACGCGCACGGGGACGATCCGGACGCCCTGCTGGAGCACGTCGATACCAAGCCCGTGGCGTGCCTGCTGGTGGACGAGGCGCAGTTCCTCGAACCGGCGCAGGTGGACGACCTCTTCCGGATCGCGGTCCTGGACCAGGTCCCGGTGCTCGCCTACGGCATCCGCACCGACTTCCGGACCCGGGCGTTCCCGGGCTCGCTCCGGCTCCTGGAGGTCGCGCACACCCTTGAGGAACTCAAGACGATCTGCCGCTGCGGCCGCAAAGCCATTTTCAACACCCGGCGGGTGGGCCAGCAGGTGGTGTTCGACGGCGACCAGGTCGCCATTGACGGCCAGGACGTCTGGTACGAATCGTTGTGCGGCTACTGCTACCTGGAAGCCTCCGGCGGCCGGCTCGGCAGCTGACGGCTGTCCCACTACGCCTTAGCTGCAGGCTCGGCTAGGCTCGGACCATGACCCGCGAGAACATCAGAACCCCCGACGGCGGAACGATCGAGCTTTTCAGCACGGGTGCCGAGCTGTCCTCGGCGGGTTCCGGCGTCGTCGCCGTCCCGGCCTCGATGGTAACCGCCGCCGACTACACCCGCTTCGCGCAGAAGCTCAGCGCTTCCCTGGGCCGTCCGGTCCACACCTTTAACCGGCGCGGCCGCGGCGCGTCCTCGCAGCAGCCGGAGGACTACACCCTCGATGTGGACATCCGCGACCTCGATGCGGTGATGAAGCACACCTCCAGCACGGACGTCTTCGGGCACAGCTTCGGCGGCGCCGTGGCCCTGCACGCCGCGCGGACCCTGCCGGTGGAACGCCTGGCCGTGTATGACCCGGCAGTGTCCGTGAACCACAGCGTCACCGCGGACTGGACCACCGAGTATGAGCGCGCGACGGCGGCCGGCGACGACGACCGCGCCCTGGCCGTCCTGCTCAGGGGGCTGGAGACCGGCAGCGCGCTGTCCCGGATGCCGCTGTCCATGCTGACCCTGGCCAACAAGCTCGCCGCCGGCACCCCGATCGGCAAGCAGATGCGCGAGCTGATGCAGACCGGTGTCCGGGAGATCAAGGCGATTATCGCCGCCGACATGCCGGCCGAACCGTTCCTGGAACTCCCGCTGGAGACGCTGATCATTGTGGGCGAGAAGAGCCCGGCCTACTTCGGCGTGGCCTGCGCGCAGATCCACGACGTCCTGTCCGGCTCGAGCTACACGATCCTGCCGGGTATGGGGCACGACGGCGTCAACAAGGCACCGGACAAGCTCATCACCGAACTGAGTGATTTCTTCGCAGGCTGAGCCCGGCCGGCCGCGGCACGGGTCAGTGCGCAGCTGCCGCCGGCTGGTCCGCAGCTGAGTGCTCCGTCCCGTTGGTCTTGCGCATCATGGCTGAGAGCACGACGGCGGCGAGGGCGATGACCGCTGCCGTCAGGAACGCCGCGTGCATGCCCGCGACCATTCCGGAGGCGGCCGCGACGACGGCGTAGATCGAGACGAGCAGCGCGGTCCCGGCGGCGCCGGCCACCTGTTGCAGGGTGCTCAGGATCGCCGAACCGTGCGAATAGAGGTGCGGCGGCAGCGGGTTCAGGCCGGTGGTGAACGCCGGCGTGAACAGCAGTGCGAGGCCCAGGCTCAGGGCCACGTGCAGCGCGATGATCCACGGCACCGGAGTGCCCGCATCCAGAAGCGAGAACTGGAACAGGGAAACCACCAGCAGGACCGAGCCCGCGAGCGTCAGCGGCATCGGGCCGACCCTGTCGAAGATGCGGCCGATCAACGGACCCAGCAGGCCCATGGCGAGGCCGCCGGGCAGCAGGGCCAGCCCGGTCTCCAGGGACTTCAGCCCGCGGATCTCCTGCAGGTACAGCGGGAGCAGGATCACCGCGCCGAACAGGGCGATCATTGCCACGACGAGCAGCAGCACGGACACGGTGAACATCCGGAAGTTGAACGCCCGCAGGTCCAGCAGCGGGGCCGAGGACTTCTGCAGCCGCAGCTGCCGGAGGATGAACGCCAGCATGGCCGCCGCCCCGACGGCCAGCGCGATCACGGCCGGCGAGCCGGGACCGGCCTCGCCGCCGCCTATCTGGCTCAGGCCGTACACGAGGCCGCCGAAGGCGGGGACGGTGAGCAGCACGGAGAGGGCATCCAGCCGGGCCTTCTCGGTTTCACCGATGTTGGTCAGGTATTTGGCGCCGATCGCGAACGCGAGCAGCGCGATCGGCAGGACGAAGACGAACATAAAGCGCCAGGAAAAGTGTTCAAGGATGAGGCCCGAAACCGTGGGGCCCATGGCCGGCGCCACCGAAATGGCGATGCTGACGTTGCCCATCACGGCGCCGCGGCGGGAGACGGGCACCAGGGTGAGGATGGTGGTCATCAGCAGCGGCAGCATTATCGCCGTGCCGCCGGCCTGGACGATCCGGGCGAGCAGCAGGACTTCGAATCCCGGGGCCAGGGCCGCGAGCAGGGTGCCGCCGGAGAAGAGCCCCATGGCCAGCATGAAGACGGCGCGGGTGGAGAGCCGCTGCAGGATGAACCCGGTGGTGGGGATCACCACGGCCATGGTGAGCATAAAGCCCGTGGACAGCCACTGCACGGTGGGGGCGTCCACCCCGAGGTCCACCATCAGCCGCTGCAGGGCAACATTCATGATCGTTTCGTTGAGGATGACCACAAAGGTGGCCACGAGCAACGTGACAATGATGGTCAGGGACCCGCGGGACATCTTTGCCGGGGCCGCGGGAGCAGGCGCTCCGGTGGTTACCGTGGCGGGTGCCGGCGCCGGGTCGCCGTGGGCGTTGGAAGTGACATCTGTAGACATGGGGGTTCCCTCAGGGAGTTTGAAGTGGGTCCTGCGAGCGTCATCGCTACAACAGGGTGCAACCGGCGGCTCCCCGGGGTAATTCCCGGATCGGGCGAAAAACTTCGCCCGCTGCGCTCAGGTGTCCAGCGGCACGTTGTCGATCAGCCGCACCGGGCCCACCCGGGCGGCGATGATGGCCAGTGCTTCGCCGCGGAACGGGGTGTCCCTGCAGTTCTCGGCCAGCGGCTCCAGGGTCCGCGGATCCACCACCTCAAAGTAGTCGAGGTCCACCAGCGGCTGCGATGCAACCAGTGCCTGCGCGGACTCCAGGTCCAGCGGCTCGTGCGCCTTCGCCCGGTCCTCGATCAGCCGCAGCGCCCGGGACAGCACGAGGGCCGCATCGCGTTCCTCGGCCGAGAGGAACCGGTTCCGGCTGGACAGCGCGAGGCCGTCCCGGGAACGCACGATCGGTACCGGCACGATCTCCACCGGGAAGTTGAGGTCCGCCACCATGCGCTGGACCAGGGCCAGCTGCTGGGCGTCCTTCTGGCCGAAGTAGGCCCGGTACGCCGGCAGCGCCGCGCCGGTCCCCGCGCCGGGCAGCCCGTAGTGCAGCAGCTTGGCGACGACGGTCAGGGCGCCGTCGAAATGCCCCGGGCGGGAGGCGCCTTCCCACTTCTCGGCCATCGGCCCCGCCGCGATCCGCACCATCGGCTCCCCGCCGGGGTAGACCTCTTCCACGTCCGGCGCGAACACCAGGTCGACGCCCTCGGCGTCGAGGAGTGCAAGGTCCGCGTCCAGCGTCCGGGGGTACCGTTCCAGGTCCACGGCTTCGCCGAACTGCAGCGGGTTGACGAAGATGCTGGCCACCACGACGTCGTTCTGCGCGACGGCGGTGCGCGCCAGCTGCGCGTGTCCCTCGTGCAGGGCGCCCATCGTGGGCACCAGCCCCTGCGCGGTGCCGCCCTTCCGCGCCAGCAGGCGGGCGCTTTCGGTGCGGAGCCGGGCAGCCGTGGTCACGAGCTGGATCGCCAAAGGGGGTCCCTTCCTAGGAATGCGGGCCGTGGTCCGGATCTTCCAGGGCCCGGCTGATGCCCTTGAGCTGGTCCGGTTTCAGCAGGCCGCGGCTTCCCGCCCTGCCTGCAGTCGCCCGGGCCATGGCCAGGTACGCCTCCAGAATATCCCCGCCGGTGCCGGCGTCGTGTTCCCGGAGAGCTGCGGCGTGCGCCGCCACGGTTCCGGCGTCGCCGCGGGCCACCGGGCCGGTCAGGGCCGATTCGCCCGAGGCCAGGGCATTTTCCAGGGTGGCGCGCAGCAACGGGCCCAGCATCCGGTCGGGGGCCTCCACGCCGACTTCCCGCAGGAGCTGGGAGGCCTGCGCCACGAGGGTGACCAGGTGGTTGGATCCGTGCGCGAGGGCCGCGTGGTAGAGCGTCCGGTCCGCTTCCGCGATGACCACCGGCTCGGCGCCCATCTCCACGACGAGGGCTTGCGCAATGGGCAGCATCGCGGTGTCGGCGGTGACGCCGAAGGTGCAGTCCAGCACCCTGGTGAGGTCAAGGCTCATGCCGGTGAAGGTCATGGCGGGATGGAGCGCCAGGGGCACGGCGCCGGCGGCCCGGACGGGGTGCAGGATGCCGACGCCGAAGCGGCCCGAGGTGTGGGCCACGAGCTGTCCGGGCTGCCAGGCGCCGAGTTTAGCCAGGCCCTCCACGAGCGGGCCGAGGGCGTCGTCGGGGACGGCGAGGAGCACGAGTTCGGCGCGCTCGACGATGTCCGGCACGTCGAGCACCGGCACCCCGGGAAGCAGGTTCTCGGCGCGTTCCCGGCTGGCGTCGGAAACTGCTGACACGCCGATTACGGCGTGCTCGGCGCCGCGCAGCGCGGCGCCGAGGACGGCGCCGACCTTGCCGGCGCCGATGATTCCGACGCCGAGGCGTCCTGGCTTAGCCATGCGGCGGGCCTTCCTGTTCGTTTGTCTCGGGGCCGGCGGCGCCGGCCGGTTGGTCCGTCCCGGCCACGAGCGGTTGGACCTGCTCCAGCCAGTGCTCGCTGGTCTGGCGCTTGCGGGCCGCGCGGGCCCGTGCCGCCTGCGCGTCGAGCAGCGCCTTGCCTTCGGCGATGCCGGCCTGGATCAGCCTCGGTGAGACGGGCCCGGCCGTGGTGTGCAGGACGAGGTCCACGACGCCGAACCGGCGGGCCAGCGGACCGCGCTGCAGCGCGATCGATTGGGTGCGCTGGTGCGGCACCACCACCAGCTGCCGCCACCAGCGCCCCGAGCGGATCAGCAGGGCCGTGTCCGTGGCGGTGAAACCGTTGCGCCGCCAGCCCAGCGGCGCCAGCAGCCGCGCCCGGCGCGGTGTGGTGACGAAGCCGCCGTCGTTCGCCGCTGCTGCTCCCCCGCCGGCGCCGGAGGCCGGGGCGATGCCGTTGAGCCCGGCGGCGAAGACCCGCGCTGGCTCCGGGGTTCCGGGGTCGGGCAGGACCAGCGCGAGCATATTGAAGACCCCGGCGAGGGTTCCCACCGGAAGGAGGGTGGTCCGGGATGAGCCCTCGCCGTTGCTTCCGGCGATGCCGTAGCCGGCGACGTTGACCTGCATCCGGTACCAGCCGAATATCCGCCAAAGCGGTGGCTGGCTGATCCTCAGCGCCTGGATCCGGCCCGGCGGCAGGGTCTGCGCCTGGGTGTCCAGCAGCCCGTAGCGCAGCCGGATGCCGTCCGGGGAAATGGCGGCGGTGAAGTTGTAGCCCTTGTTGAAGGAGTTCCAGTACGCGGCGACGAGGCCGAGCCCGGCCGGGATCAGGTAGAGGTAAAAGCCGCGGTTCTCGGTCACGGCGGAGAGCACCACGGACGCCACGGCGCCCAGCAGGATGAAGACGCTTTGTTCGCTCAGGAGCAGCGATCCGACCAGCCGGGGCGGCGGCACGGTCAGCACCGCGTTTTCGGGCGCCTCCGCCGCGGCGGCGTCCGGGCGTTCCGGGTCCGGTACCACTCCGGCGGCGCGGGCCAGGATGGTGGCCCGCCGCTGCCGTGCCTGGTCCATCGGGAGGTAAGCGAGCCGGACCGCGGACTCCCCGGCGTCGGCCACCTCGAATTTGAGCTCGGCCAGTCCGAAGATCCGGGCCAGCAGCGGCTGCACGATGTCGATCGCCTGGACCCGGTCCAGCCGGGCCTGGCGCTGCTGTTTGAAGAGGAACCCGGTGTTGACCCGGACGTAGCCTTCCGCCACCTGGTAGCGGGTAAAGTACCAGCTCAGGATGTAGCCGGCCACGGTCAGCAGCAGGACCGTGCCGCCGCCGAGCAGCAGCCACGGTGCCCGGCCGGCGACCTGCTCGTCGATCAGCGGGCCGCCTTGGAGCATCCGTTCGAAGGTGTCCCGGCCGAAGAAGAATCCGATGGCGGCCAGCGCCACCCAGCCGCGGACAAACGGCGAGGCCGGGTGCACCCGCGCCCAGCCGCCGTCGGGCCCTTCCGTCACAGCCCGGCCAGCCGGGCTTCGCCGCGGGCGGAGAGCTGCTCGCGCAGCCGTGCGCCCTCACCGGCGGGCAGGCCCGGGATCTGGGCGTTTGTTCCGGCGGAGGCGGTGTGCAGCTTGAGGGTGCACAGTCCCAGGCTGCGTTCCACCGGGCCGACGCCGATGTCCACGTACTGCATGCGCCCGTAGGGCACCACGAGGACGCGCTGGAAGAAGATGCCGCCCCGGATCAGAAGGTCGTCCTCCCGCTCCGCATAGCCGATCGCCCGGACCTGCCCCGGGATGAGCAGCAGCCGCCACAGGGCTAGGAGCGCCGCCACGGCCGGCACGGCGGCGGCCAGCCAGAGCGGAAACGCCGGCCATACGCCGGCCAGGACAAGAAGGAGCGGCACGGACAAGACAGCCACCAGGAGGAAATTCCCTACGGCCCAGCCGGCGATGCGGACCGTGACGTACTTTGGCGAGACCCGCAGCCAGGTCACGCCGGGAGGGTCAATCGCCTCGGTAGGCATATTCGCCCTCCGTCTTGGGCTTGCGCTTTTCCTGCGGCCCGGGGGCGGCGTCGGTGTCGCCGTCCTCCGGCGGGATCCGGCAGAAACGCTCCACCACGAGGCCCACCACCACCATGACCAGCCCGCCGCCGGCCATGGCCAGCGCCTGCCAGGTGATGCCCTGGTTGCTGCGCACGTTCCATAGCCGCAGCTGGTCCACGAAAATCCCGGCATGCCAGCCCAGCAGCACAATGCCCGTGTAGGCGCAGGCCTGGGCGAGGACCAGGGTCCAGGCCGCGAGGATGGGATTGAGCATCTTCTTTTTCTTCTTGCCGTTGCGCCAGCGGAGCACCCGGATGCCCAGCACGAGGGTCAGGACCACGATCACGCCCATGGTCACCAGTGCCGTCAGCGGCAGGACCGGGGTGGACAGGCTGTAGCGGGTGGCCAGCAGCGTGGCGAACCAGCCGGCAAAGGCTACGGCGAGGCCTATGACGAAGAGGAGCAGGACGTTGATCGGTTTCACGGCCGCTCCGCCGCTCCGGCCACACCATGGAGGTCTTCGAAGCCGTCGAAGGGAACGATGTCTGCGAAGTCCGGGGCCTTGGCGGCAAGGTCGCCCACCCGTTCGCCGTCCAGTTCCGCCGCCGGGTCAATCAGTGACCACGGGTAGAGCACAAACGCGCGCTCCGCGGCCCGCGGATGCGGCAGGGTCAGTTCCGGGTCGGAGCTGGCCAGATCGCCGTAGGTGATGATGTCGACGTCAAGGGTCCGCGGTCCCCAGTGCACTTCACGCACCCGCAGGTGCTTCTGTTCCACCGCGTGGCAGTGCTGCAGCAGTTCCAGCGGACGCAGCGTGGTCTCCACCGCAATCACCATGTTGAGGAAATCGGGCTGGCCCGGCGGCCCGCCGACCGCCTTCGTCTGGATGATCGGCGAGATGGCCAGGAGGCGCACCTCCGGCGGGTCGACGAGATCGGCGACGGCGGCCGAGAGGGTGTCGCTGCGCTCCCCCAGGTTGCTGCCCAGGGCGAGCACGGCCCTGGTGTACTGCGAATTCATGGCCCCTCCCGGTGCACGCTGACCGATACGTCACCGAAGTCGACCTCGATGGGGGCCTTCGGCTTGTGCACGGTGATGTCCACGGCGGCGACGCCGAACTTCTGCAGCACGTCGTCGGCGATCCGGACGGCCAAGGCCTCGATCAGGTTCAGCGGTTCCCCGGTGATCCAGCCACGGATGCATTCGGCGACTTCGCCGTAGTGCGCGGTGTCCAGGACGTCGTCGGAGGCGGCGGCCTTGCCGAAGTCCAGGTGCAGCACGGCATCAACGACGAACGGCTGCCCGTTCCGGCGCTCGAAATCAAACACCCCGTGATAGCCGACGGCGGTGACACCGCTCAGCGTGATCTGGTCCATGGCCGGCCGCCCGTTCAGTCGTTGCCGGCCGGGGCCATGCGGGCGGCGACCTTGACGGCGTCGAGGCTGGCGCCCACGTCGTGCACGCGGACGGCCCAGGCGCCGCGGAAGGCGCTGATGGCAGTCACGGCGGCGGTGGCGGCGTCGCGCTCCGCCGGCGGCGCGGACTTCCCGGCCACGGTCAGGAGGCTGCCGAGGAAGCGCTTGCGGGAGGCCGCCACAAGGACCTTGTGGCCCATGGACTGCAGGACGTCGAGGTGCCGGAGCAGCTCCCAGTTCTGCTCGCCGTTCTTGGAGAAACCCAGGCCCGGATCCAGGATGATCTGTTCCGGCGCCACGCCGGCTGCATAGAGCTTGTCGCGGATCCCGGCGAGCTCCGCGGCCACGTCCTCGGCCACATTGCCGTATTCGGTCAGCGAGTCCATGGTGCTGGCGTTGCCGCGGCGGTGGGTGAGGATGTACGGCGCCTTGGAGCGGGCCACGAGTTCCGCCATGTCCGGTTCCATGCTCAGCCCGGAGACGTCGTTGATGATGCTGGCGCCGGCGTCCAGCGCCGCTGCCGCCGTGGCGGTGTGCGTCGTGTCGATGCTGACGAGGGCGCCGGCCTTGGCCAGCGCCGCAATCACGGGCAGCACGCGTTTCATTTCCTCGTCGACGCCGACCTCGGCCGCGCCGGGGCGGGTGGATTCGCCGCCGACGTCGACGATGTCCGCGCCGGCGTAGAACATCCGGAGCCCCGCGGCGATGGCGGTGTCCGCGGTCGCGTGCTGGCCGCCGTCGCTGAAGGAGTCGGGGGTGACGTTGAGGATCCCCATCACGAGCGTCCGGTCGGCGGGCAGGTCGTTGAAGCTCGCCGCCGGGCGCGGTTTGCGCAGCACGGGCAGGGGCGAGGTTGCCGGGCCGGTTCCGGGGGCTGCGGCTAGGGAGTCCATAGTCTGTTCTTACCTTCCAAGGATGAGGCTCATGGCTTCGGCACGGGTGGCCGGGTCATGCAATTGCCCGCGGACCGCACTGGTGACGGTTTTGGCTCCCGGCTTGCGGATGCCGCGCATGGACATGCAGAGGTGTTCACATTCGACGACGACGATTGCGCCGCGCGGCTTGAGGTGGGTGACGAGGGCTTCGACGATCTGCGTGGTCAGCCGCTCCTGGACCTGCGGGCGCTTCGCGAACATGTCCACGAGCCGGGCCAGCTTGCTCAGGCCGGTGACTTTGCCGTCGTGCGACGGGATGTAGCCTACGTGCGCCACCCCGTGGAACGGCACCAGGTGGTGCTCGCAGGTGGAGTAGAAGGGGATGTCCTTGACCAGGACGAGTTCCTCATGGTCCAGGTCGAAGGTGGTCGCCAGGATCTCCGCCGGATCGTGGTGCAGCCCGGCAAACATCTCGTTGTAGGCCTTGGCGACCCGCTTCGGGGTGTCCAGGAGGCCGCTGCGGTCCGGGTCCTCCCCGATGGCCAGTAGGATTTCGCGCACCGCCGCCTCAATCCGGGGGCGGTCCACCTTGTGGCCGTGTCGTTTGCCGGAATCTCCCGCCCCCGCCGGATCGGCGGTGGGGGGAGCGTCGTCGTCGTCGTTGAAAAAAGAAGTCACGGAAGAAGCCTAGCCGGGACGGCCATCAGGCCCGATATCCGTTCCACCGCCCTGAAACGGCTCCTGCCCGCCGACGACGCCCTGGGCGTGCGGGGGCATGGCGTCAAGCGGCTCCTCGAGCCGCGCCTCGGTGGCTTCCTCCTGGGCTTCGCGTTCGGCCTTCTCCCGGCGGGACTCCACCGGGCCGGCGGCCTGGATCGGCCGGGTCTCCTTGGACAGCCACACGTCGCGGAAGTCGCGCTTGCGGATGTTGGAGAAGACCAGCGCGATCTCGGCCTGGTTGAGGGTTTCGCGTTCCAGCAGCTCCAGGGCAAGCTCGTCCAGGACGTCCCGGTTTTCGGTGAGGATGGCGTAGGCCTCGTCGTGCGCGCCGTCGATCAGGCGGCGGACTTCCTCATCGACGATGTAGGCGATCTGGTCCGAGTAGTTGCGCTCGTGGCCGGCGTCGCGGCCCAGGAAGGGCTCGCCGCCGCCCTGGCCGAGGCGGACGGCGCCGACGCGTTCGCTCATGCCGAACTCGGTGACCATCTTGCGGGCAATGCTGGTGGCCTTCTCGATGTCGTTGGACGCACCGGTGGACGGATCGTGGAAGACGAGTTCCTCGGCCACCCGGCCGCCCATGGCGTAGGCCATCTGGTCGAGCAGTTCGTTGCGGGTGATGGAGTACTTGTCGTTCTCCGGAACCACCATCGTGTAGCCCAGGGCACGGCCGCGGGGCAGGATGGTGATCTTGGTGACCGGAGCTGAATTCCGCAGCGCAGCAGCCACCAGGGCGTGGCCGCCCTCATGGTAGGCAGTGATCTTGCGCTCGTGTTCCTTCATGACGCGGCTGCGCTTCTGCGGGCCGGCCATGACGCGGTCGATCGCCTCGTCGAGGGCGCGGTCATCGATCAGGTTGGCGTTGGAGCGGGCGGTCAGCAGGGCCGCCTCGTTCAGGACGTTGGCGAGGTCCGCGCCGGTGTAGCCGGGGGTCTTCTTGCCGACGGCCTTCAGATCGACGCCGGGCGCCATCGGCTTGCCCTTGGCGTGGACCTTCAGGATCTGTTCGCGGCCGATCAGGTCCGGGGCCTCGACGGAAATCTGGCGGTCAAAGCGGCCGGGCCGGAGCAGGGCCGGGTCGAGCACGTCCGGGCGGTTCGTGGCCGCAATCAGGATGACGTTGGTCTTGACGTCGAATCCGTCCATTTCAACCAGGAGCTGGTTGAGGGTCTGCTCGCGCTCGTCGTTGCCGCCGCCGATGCCGGCGCCGCGGTGCCGGCCGACGGCGTCGATCTCAACGACGAAGATGATGGCCGGCGCGTTGGACTTGGCCTGCTCGAACAGGTCGCGGACACGGGAGGCGCCCACGCCGACGAACATTTCAACGAAGTCCGAACCGGAGATGGAGAAGAACGGCACGCCGGCCTCGCCGGCGACGGCGCGGGCCAGCAGGGTCTTGCCGGTGCCGGGCGGGCCGTAAAGCAGCACACCCTTGGGGATCTTGGCGCCGACGGCCTGGAACTTGGCCGGTTCCTGCAGGAATTCCTTGATTTCTTCGAGTTCTTCAACGGCCTCGTCGGCACCGGCCACGTCACTGAAGGTGACCTGCGGCATATCCTTGTTAACCAGCTTGGCCTTGGACTTGCCGAACTGCATGACCTTGGACCCGCCGCCCTGCATGCGGGAGAGCAGGAACCAGAACAGCACACCGAGGAGCAGCACGGGAACGAGGAGGGAGAACAGCCCGGAGAACCAGTTGGTTTCCAGCGGCTGGTCGGTGAAGCCGCTCGGCGGTTTGGCGGCGGTGACAGCCTTAACGACGTCGGCCGCGCGGGCGTTGACGTAGTAGAACTGGACGTTCTTGCCCTTGTCCTGGCCGTCGACCTGCAGGTTGTCCTTCAGGACCAGGTCCACACGGTTTTCCGCGTCGAAGATCTTGGCCTGCTCGATCTTGCCGCTGTCTGCCAGCAGCGCGAGGCCCTTGTCGGTGTCGATCCGGGCGGAGCCGCCAGGAGCAAGGGTGGCAAAGGCCAGCAGGAGCATGCCGATTACAACGACAATCCAGATGCCCGGGCCCTTGAAGAAACTCTTAGCTTTCATCTGTTCGGGGCTGGCCCCGTCCCTCCTGGTAGTGCTGCACGGCGACCGATCTGCGCGCGTGTGGTGCTGCATCAGCTACTAGCTATACACCGTCCCAGTAAGTCACGCACGGCGAAGTTCAAAAGTTCCCTGTGGGCGTAGCGGGGCCGGGGCGGGCCCAGGAAGGTCCCAGCGATGGGCCGGGCGCAGCGTCCTACTCGTAGACGTGCGGCGCGAGGGTGCCGACGAAGTCCAGGTTGCGGTATTTTTCGGCGTAGTCGAGGCCGTAGCCGACGACGAACTCGTTGGGGATGTCGTAGCCGACGTATTTGACGTCGATCTGGACCTTGGCCGCCGTGGGCTTGCGGAAGGCGGTGCATATTTCCACCGAGGCCGTGCCGCGGGATTCCAGGTTGGTCTTGAGCCAGGAGAGCGTCAGGCCGGAGTCGATGATGTCCTCGACGATCAGGACGTCCTTGCCCATCAGGTCGGTGTCGAGGTCCTTGAGGATGCGCACCACGCCGGAGGACTGGGTCCCTGAACCGTACGAGGAGACGGCCATCCAGTCCATCGAGACGTGGCTGTGCAGTGCACGCGCGAGGTCTGCCATGACCATCACGGCGCCCTTGAGCACGCCGACGATCAGCAGATCCCGGCCTTCGTAGTCCTTGTCGATCTGGGCAGCGAGTTCGGTGATCCGTGACTGGATCTGCTCCTTGGAGTACAGAACGTGCTTGAGGTCTGCCTGGACGTCGGTTGAATCCACCAAAAACACCTGTGTCGATGCGGGGGCGAGTATTTTTGGTGCGGTTTGTGAAGCCGGAATACAAGCTTCCCACAGCGGGCGCCTTCCCGGGGAACACCGGAGGGGCCGGACTGGTCTTCGGCGAGCAGCTGGGCCAGGGAGAGCCGGTAGACGCTGACCCCGCCCGGCAGTTCCACGGGGCCGGCCGATCCCTGCCGGCGCAGCAGTGCTTCCGCGGCGAGGAGGCGCTGGTAGCTGGGCTGCTGGCCGCCGACGGCGGCGGCGGCCTTGGCGATGACCCGGAACCTTACGGCCGGGGCCAGGTCGCGCAGGGCTTTCTCCGGGAGGCTGATTCCGGTTCCGTATCCCTCCTGCAGCCGGGCGAAGGTGTCGTTTGCCACGTCTTCGAGGTAGTCGGCGTCCAGCTGCAGGATGGCCGCCGTCCTGGCGAGGGACTCCGCGACGCCGGGGCCCAGCTTTTCCTCGAGCAGGGGCAGCACTTCAACCCGGGTCCGGGACCGGGCGAACGCGGGATCGGCGTTGCTCGGATCGTGCCAGGGCTCCAGGTCCTCGGCCGCGCAGATCTCCAGGGTGTCGGCGCGGCGCAGGCCCAGGAAGGGCCGCAGCAGGCGTCCGCGGATGGGCCGCATCCCGGCCAGGGAGCGGGTGCCGGAGCCGCGGGCGAGTCCCAGCAGGACCTGTTCGGCCTGGTCATCGAGCGTATGTCCGAGCAGGATCACACCCGCGCCGGCTTGTTCGGCTGCCTCCTCGAGGGCGGCGTGGCGGGCGTCCCGGGCGGCCGCTTCCGGGCCCATGCCCGTGGAGGCGACGTCCACGGCCCGGACCTGGACCGGCGAAAGTCCCAGCCCGCGCAGGACTTCGGCGGTGCCGGCGGCCACCTCGGCGGAGCCGGGCTGCAGCTGGTGGTCCACCACCACCGCGCCGACTGAGATGGGGTGCCCGTCCACGTGCCCGCGCCGGGCGAAGTACGCGGCGACGGCGGCGAGGGCCAGCGAGTCCGGCCCACCGCTGCAGGCAACCAGGACCCGTTCCGGGTAGTCTGCTCCGGCCAGGGCGTCCTGCAGCATTTTCCGTGCGGTGCCGACGACGGGCGGCAGCCGTCCGGGCCGGCGTCGTCCGCCCGGGGCGGGGGACGTGGCCGGCACGGCGGAGGGGGGTTGGCTGGCGGGCACGGTGGCTAGAGCCCCATCCGTTCGAGCCAGAGCTTTGAGTCGTGGATCTCGGCCTCGGTCGGCAGGTGCCCGGCGGATTCCCAGACCCTGTTGAAGCCTTCCATCCCGGCGACGGCGACAACCTCGCGGACGAACTTCGCGCCGTCGCTGTACTGGCGCATTTTGGCGTCGAGGCCCAGCAGGCTGCGGATGAATTTTTCGATCACGCCGCGGTCCTGGTCCCGGGAGTTGAAGCGCTGCCGGATGGTCTTCACGGACGGCACGATGCTGGCGTCGACGGCGTCCATCACCACGTTCGCGTGGCCTTCCAGCAGGCTCATCAGCGCCGTCAGCCGGGACAGCGCAGCCTTTTCCTCCGGGTTCTGCAGCAGGTCCAGGATGGCTCCGCGGCTGGGTGCGGTGCCGCCCGCGGTGCGGTCTTTGAGCGATTTCGCTGCCGCCGAGGCACGCTCCATCAGCGAATCGACGTTGCCCAGCAGCAGCCCGCTGAGGTTTTCGATCTCGTCCATCATGTGGTGGCGCAGCCAGGGCGCCGCTGCGAACTGCACGCGGTGGGTCTGCTCGTGCAGGCAGACCCAGAGCCGGAAGTCCGCAGGCTCCACATTGAGTTCGCGTTCCACAGCGATGATGTTCGGCGCCACGAGCAGCAGGCGTCCGGCGGCGGGGGCGGAGGAGTTTTGGGCGAGGGCGGAGAAGGGGTCGTACTGGCCGAGGACCTTGCTGGAGAGGAACGCCAGGATGGCGCCAAGCTGGCTGCCGGTGATGGCGCCGCTGACGCTGGCGGCGCCCGGGTTCAGGGTGCCGCGGCGGCCTTCGAGCATTTTTTCCATCGCGGGCTGGAGCATCACGGCGAAGCTCTGGGTGTTGGCCCTCGCCCAGGAGGCCCGGTCCACGATGAGGACCGAGGAATCCCGCAGGTCCCTGGCGGCCTCAAGGCCGGTGATTTCATGGACGTAGGGCACCGAACGGTCCGCCATGAGGCGCAGGTTTTCCACCGCGGCGGCGATGCCGGCCGGGTCCAGCGTGGGGCCGGGGGGTGTCAGCCTCGCGGCGGTGGACGCGGCAAGGTCCCAGTTGATCAGGGCTTGTGCTTGGGCAGACGTCTCGCGCGCAGAGGACTCCATAGGGTCCATCACATCACAAGGGCCCGGCGGTGCGCCTTAAATTCGTCGGGAGGCGAACGGGGGGCGCAGGTCAGCGGCAGCCGCAGCCGGCGAGGACGGACGCTGTGCGGTCCAGCGCGGTCTTGTTGGCGGCGCCGGGCGTCAGGCCGTTGCCGATGAACGAAAACACCAGCAGCCGGCCGTCGGCGTCCACCACGTAGCCGCTGAGGGCGATCACGGTGTTCAGTGTGCCCGTCTTGGCACGGACCAGCCCGGCTCCCCGGGCCGTTGACTCATCCGTGTACCGGTCCCCGAGCGTGCCGGTCAGGGCAGCCACGGGGAACCCGGCGAGCGCGGCCCGGAGCCGGGTATCCGGTCCGGAGGTGATGGCGCGGACCACTTCGGAGAGCTGCCGGGCCGAAACCTTGTTGGCCAGGGTCAGGCCGGAGACGTCGGCGGCGCGGAGTGATCCCGTGCCGACGCCGAGCTCGTCCAGCTGCTGCAGCACCGCCGCGACGGCGCCGTCGTTGCTGGCCGGCTTGCCGGCGGCGAGGGCTGTCATCCTGCCCATCACCTCGGTGAGGTAGTTGTCCGAGGTGCGCAGGAGCAGATCCACCTGCTGGCCTACCGTGGCCGACTGGACTTCGGCCAGGACCCTGGCCTCCGGCGCCGATGAATCCGCGCCGCCGGGTATCCGTGCGACGCCGGGCGCCACGGTGAGTCCGGCCGGCGCTCCGGCGGCGGCGAGCTGCGCCGAGAACGCCTCGGCTGCGCTCATCGCGGCGTCCTGCGGGCGGGGCCCGGTGGTCTTGGCGGGGTCGAACCGGGCGGAGTTCAGTGCCAGCGGGAACAGCGGGGCCATCTCGCCGGCCGCGACATCCTCGGGGCTCCAGGCCGGGTTGAGGGCAGGTCCGGTAAAGAGGGAATCGTCCAGCAGCACGGTCAGTGTGCCGGCGGTGCCGTTCTGCTGGAGGGCCCGGACGGTCTGCTGCGCCAGGGTTGCGAGTCCGGCGCGGCCCAGGACGGCGCCCGGAGCGGATTCAGCCGCGCCCAGGAGCACGTCTCCCCCGCCGGCGAGGACCACCGTGCCCGGAGCCGTGCCGGCCAGGACCCGGGTGCTGAACCGCCGGTCCGGGCCGAGAGTCCGCAGGGCCGCAGCGGCTGTCATGAGCTTCAGGTTGGACGCCGGAACCCTGGCCTCGTCCCCGGAGCGGTCGAAGAGCAGCTCTCCGGTGGCGGCGTCCTGCACCACCCCGGTGAAGGAGCCGGCGCCGTCGGTTTTCAGGGTGGCGTTGAGCTGGGCGGCGAGGGCGGCGGGCTCCGGAAGGGGCGCGGTGCCGCTAAGCTGTCCGATCCCGTCCCCGTTGCCGTCCCCGGCGAGGTCGGTGGGAAGCTGCTGCCACGGCGGCGGGGCAGCAGCCTCGGGCCTGTTGCCGCCGGTGAAGGCGGGCGTGACGGCGATGAACGCGGGAACGGCGAGCGCCAGCACCAGGAGGGTCAGGAGCAGCATTGGGACGGTCCCCCGCAGCAGGCCGGGCACGGTGTTGGTGCCTGCGGCGCTGGTTGTGCGTTTCATGCAGGTGTTGGTCCTTCGGTCCTAAAATGTTCCCTATAGTTCCTGAAACCAGGGCCTCTCGCTATATCCTCAATAGTAGTCGGCGGCACCGCAGGGTTCTTTGTGTGCCGCGAACCCCCTGTATTCGTCGAGGAGCATTCCATGAAGCATGACGTGACCATCGAGATCCCCAAGGGATCACGCGTCAAGTATGAGATCGACCATGAGACCGGCCGCGTCCGCCTGGACCGCGTCCTGTTCACGTCCATGCAGTACCCCACGCACTACGGATTCTTCGAGAACACCCTGGGCGAAGACGGCGACCCGCTGGACGCGCTGGTGCTGCTGCAGGACTTTGATCTGCACCCCGGCGTGATCGTTGAGGCCCGCCCCATCGGCGTCTTCAACATGACCGACGACGGCGGCGGCGACGCCAAGGTCCTCTGCGTTCCGGCCGATGCCCGCTTCGATCACATCAACGAGATCAGCGACGTCAGCGAATTTCTGATCAAGGAAATCGAGCACTTCTTCACCCGTTACAAGGACCTTGAGCCGGGCAAGTGGGTCAAGGCCGAAGGCTGGGGCGACCGCGCCGCCGCCGAAGCCGAACTTGAGGCTTCCATCAAGCGCTACGTGCCCTCAGCAGGACACTAGTCCCCCACC
This sequence comes from Arthrobacter sp., assembly GCA_046708245.1. Taxonomy (GTDB): domain Bacteria; phylum Actinomycetota; class Actinomycetes; order Actinomycetales; family Micrococcaceae; genus Arthrobacter. The sequence continues at coordinate 12 of JBKKDK010000317.1, read as the reverse complement.
CCGCCTCCGGCG
>JBKKDK010000316.1:0-12687 GCA_046708245.1 Arthrobacter sp. | reverse complement strand
CTTCCGCACGGCGGATGGGCGCCGAGTGACCCCGCGTTGCTGTGCGTCATAAAACCCTGCGCCATCCTTGCGTTTTCTGTTTGTATGTCAGAACAAAGTACCGAGGAGCGGAGAGTGCCTCTCGTGCGCGAAGAGGTCAGGCAGAGCCGCGGCCCCAAGCGGCTCCCAGTCTGCGCCCGGCAACTCGCCACCCCCGGGGTCGGTTCCGGGGTGCCCCGGCTGCCGAAGGGGGTGCGCCGGAGGTTGTGGGCCCGGAAGAATCCAGGCTTCCTGTCATGTTGTAAATATGTCAGTACAAACTTTTGACAGTACATGGATTCTAGGGCAGAGTAGTCGATGTGGCCCCGCTCACTGCAGGGCCGCCGGAACCCAGTCCGGGCCGAGCATCCAGCCATGCTGCCGCTGTGTAAAGGTACAGAGTTCACACCAGAAAGGTCCACGATGACCGTGATCCACGAACTGCTCACGATCGGGCGCATCAGCGTTGATATCTACCCGAATGACATCGGAGTGGATCTGGAGGATGTCACGTCCTTCGGAAAGTACCTGGGCGGCTCCCCGTCCAACGTGGCCGTGGCTGCGGCCCGCCATGGCCGCCGCACCGCCGTGATCACGCGCACCGGCGATGACGCATTCGGCAAATACCTGCACCGCGAGCTGCGCAAGTTCAAGGTGGACGACTCCTTTGTGACCGCAGTGCCGGAATGGCCTACCGCGGTGACCTTCTGCGCAATCAAGCCCCCGGACGAGTTCCCGCTCTACTTCTACGGGCGCTTTCCCACGGCGCCGGACCTGCAGATCCAGGCCGGGGAGCTCGACCTTGACGCCATCCGCGGGGCCGGCATCTTCTGGTCCACGGTCACCGGCCTCTGCCAGGAACCCAGCCGCGCGGCCCACCTCGCAGCGCACCAGGCCCGGCCCCGCACATCCCTGAAACCGGGCCAGTTCACCATCCTGGACCTCGATTACCGGCCCATGTTTTGGGCCTCCGAAGCGGACGCCCGGGAACAGGTGGCAGGGATCCTGCCGCACGTCACCGTGGCGATCGGCAACGACAAGGAGTGTGCCGTCGCCGTCGGCGAGGGCACCCCGGACGAGCAGGCGGACCGGCTGCTCGCGGCCGGCGTCGAAATCGCCGTCGTGAAACTCGGCCCCGAGGGCGTGATGGCGAAGACCCGCACCGAACGTGTTGTCTCCGCCCCGGTCCCGGTGGAAACCGTGAACGGACTCGGCGCCGGGGACTCCTTCGGCGGGGCGTTCTGCCACGGTTTGCTCTCCGGCTGGCCGCTCGCCCAGGTCCTCGACTTCGCCAACGCGGCCGGCGCCCTCGTCGCCTCCCGGCTCTCCTGCGCCGATGCGATGCCGACGCCGGCGGAAGTCACCGCGCTGCTCGCCGAACGCGGCCGCCTTGTGCCAGGCACCTACGCCACCGAAGGAGTAACCCTGTGAGTGTGACACCAGTTGCGGCCGCCCTCAGTGTGGACGACGACCCCCGCCGTTACGAACACCTGAGCATCATCCGGCTCGAGGATCCCGCTGCGATCTCACGGGCCGCCAAAGCCCGCCGCCGCCACCCCGGCGTCAAGGCCGGTAAACAGAACTTCATTGTCGCCGCCGACCACCCGGCCCGCGGCGCCCTCGCCGTCGGCAATGATCCCGTGGCCATGGCAGACCGCCGCCAGCTGCTGGACCGGCTGCAAATCGCCCTGGCCAACCCGGACGTGGACGGCGTGCTGGCGTCACCGGACATCATGGACGACCTGCTCCTGCTTGGCGCGCTGGACGGCAAGCTCCTCTTCGGTTCGATGAACCGCGGCGGCCTCTCCGGGCTGGTGAACGAACTCGACGACCGCTTCACCGGCCACACCGCTGCCGCCCTCGAAGCCCTGGGCGCCGACGGCGGCAAGATGCTCACGCGCATCTGCCTCGGCGACCCCGACACTGTGGCCACCCTCGAGGCAACAGCCAAAGCCATCGACTCCCTCGCCGAACGCCAGCTCATCGCGATGGTGGAGCCGTTCCTCTCCGTCCGCGAGAACGGCAAGGTCCGCAACGACCTCTCCACTGACGCCGTCATCAAGTCCGTCGCCATCGCCGAAGGACTCGGCTCCACAAGCGCGTACACCTGGATGAAACTGCCGGTGGTGGCCGGGATGGAACGCGTCATGGCGTCCACCACCATGCCCACCGTGCTCCTCGGCGGCGACCCTGACAGCAGCCAGGACGAAGTCTTCGCCAGCTGGCAGGACGCCCTCGCGCTGCCGGGCGTCCAGGGCCTCACCGTCGGCCGGACCCTGCTCTACCCGCACGACGGCGACGTCGCCGGGGCCGTGGCAACCGCGGCCTCTCTGCTGCACCACACCCAGTCCACCCGCGCTGAATCCGCCCGCACCGCAGAAGTATCGGAGTAACTTCCCATGGGAACCAGAACTGCCACTGGAACACGCAGAATGACCGTCGCCCAGGCTGTCGTGGAATACCTGTCCCAGCAGTACACCGTTGATTCGATCGGCGGCCAGGACTACCGGGAACGGCTGATCCCCGGCACCTTCGGGATCTTCGGGCACGGCAACGTCGCCGGCGTCGGCCAGGCCCTCAAGCAGTACCAGCAACTCGATCCCAGGATCATGCCGTACTACCAGGGCCGGAATGAACAGGCCCAGGCCCATCAGGCTGTCGGCTACGCCCGGCACACCCGCCGCCGCCAGACCTTCGCGATCAGCACCTCGATCGGCCCCGGTTCATCCAACCTTCTCACCGGTGCGGCGCTGGCCACCGCATACCGGCTGCCCGTCCTGCTGCTGCCCTGCGACTCCTTCGCCACCCGCGCCGCCGACCCCGTGCTGCAGCAGCTCGAACGCCCCGAGGCCTACGACATCACCGTCAACGACGCGTTCCGGCCACTGTCGAAGTTCTTTGACCGCGTCTGCCGGCCCGAGCAGCTCTTCTCCGCATTCCACCACGGCCTCCGCGTCCTGACCGACCCGGCCGAAACCGGGGCTGTGACCATCTCGCTGCCCCAGGACGTCCAGGCCGAGGCCTTCGACGTGCCCGCGGAATTCCTCGCCGAACGCGAATGGCGGATCCGCCGCCCGGACGCCGACGACGAGGACATCCGCCGCGCCGCCGAGGCCATCCGCGCCGCGAAGCGCCCGCTCATCATCGCCGGCGGCGGCGTCCTCTACGCCTTCGCCAACGAGGAACTCGCCAGGTTCACCGAACTCACCGGCATCCCGGTGGGCAACACCCAGGCCGGCGTGGGCGTCCTGCCCTGGGACCACAAGTTCTCCCTCGGCGCCATCGGCTCCACCGGCACGACGGCGGCAAACGCCATCGCTGCCGAGGCGGACCTCATCATCGGGATCGGCACCCGCTACGAGGACTTCACGACGGCGTCGCGGACAGCGTTCCAGAACCCGGACGTGAAGTTCATCAACATCAACGTCGCGGCGATCGACGCTTACAAACCCGGCACCTCCCTGCCGATCGTCGCGGACGCCCGCAAGGCCCTGATCAAGCTGAACCAGGCACTGGGCGGCTACCGGATCGGCGCGGACCTCGAACAGCAGATCGCGGCCGAGAAAGCCCGCTGGAACGCCACGGTGGACGCGGCCTTTGACACCCGCGCCACGCCGCTGCCGGCGCAGAACGAGATCATCGGCGCCACAAGCCGGGCCATGGACGCCCAGGACGTGGTCATCTGCGCCGCCGGTTCCCTCCCGGGCGACCTGCACAAGATGTGGCGGGTCCGGGACCCGTTCGGATACCACGTCGAATACGCCTACTCCTGCATGGGCTACGAAATCCCCGGCGGACTGGGCGTCAAGCGTGCGGCCCTGGCCGAAGCCGCGCAGGGCGGGACGCGCCGCGACGTCGTCGTGATGGTGGGGGACGGCTCCTACCTCATGATGCACACCGAACTGGTCACCGCCGTCGCGGAACGGATCAAACTGATCGTAGTCCTGATCCAGAACCACGGCTACGCCTCCATCGGCTCGCTCTCCGAGTCCCTCGGCTCCCAGCGCTTCGGCACCCAGTACCGCGCCCTGGACGAGGCGCACCACAGCTTCGACGACGGCGACCGGCTCCCCGTGGACCTGGCCCTGAACGCCGAAAGCCTCGGTGTGAAGGTGATCCGGATCGAACCCGGAGAGAAGGCCATCGCCGAACTCGAACAGGCCATCCGGGACGCCAAGGCCGCCCCCGAACGCGGCGGACCCATCGTCATCCACGTTGAATCCGACCCGCTGCTGGATGCCCCCAGCTCCGAATCCTGGTGGGACGTTCCGGTCTCCCAGGTCTCCGAGCTCGACTCCACCAAACAGGCCTTCCAGACCTACACCGACCACAAGGGCCGCCAGCGCAAGCTGCTCGGCTGACCCGGCCCCGCTTCCCCAGACTCCAACCCCCAAGGACATTCCCATGAGTACCCTCACCGACACCAGGACCATCCACCACTTCATTAACGGAGCCGAGACCGCGGGCGTGGGCGACCGCCCCCCGCCCGTCTACAACCCCGCCACCGGCGCCGTCTCCGCAGAGCTGCGGCTGGCCAACCGGGCGGACCTGGACGCCACCGTCGCCGCAGCCCGCGCCGCCGCCGATTCCTGGGGCGACATTTCGCTGGCCAAGCGCACCAACGTGCTGTTCAAGTTCCGCGAACTTGTCGCCGCCCACGTGGACGACCTCGCCGAACTGATCACCGCCGAGCACGGCAAGGTCCTCTCCGACGCCAAGGGCGAGATCGGCCGCGGCCTGGAGGTCATCGAGTTCGCCTGCGGCATCCCGCAGCTGCTCAAGGGCGACTACTCCGACCAGGTCTCCACCGGGATCGACGTGTTCTCCTTCCGCGAGCCGCTCGGCGTCGTCGCCGGCATCACCCCGTTCAACTTCCCCGTCATGGTGCCGCTGTGGATGGCGCCGATGGCGATCGCCACGGGCAACGCCTTCATCCTCAAGCCCTCCGAACGGGACCCCTCCGCCTCGATGCTGCTGGCCAAGCTGTGGAAGGACGCGGGCCTGCCCGACGGCGTCTTCCAGGTCCTGCACGGCGACAAGGAAACCGTGGACGGGCTCCTCACCCACCCCGACGTGGACGGCATCTCCTTCGTCGGCTCCACCCCGATCGCCCGGTACGTCCACGAAACCGCCACCAAGCACGGCAAGCGAGTCCAGGCCCTGGGAGGGGCGAAGAACCACGCTATCATCATGCCCGATGCCGACCTCGACAACGCCGCAGACCACCTCGCCGCCGCAGCCTTCGGCTCGGCCGGCGAGCGCTGCATGGCCATCTCTGTTGCGGTCGCCGTCGGCGAGGCCGCCGACCTGCTGGTCAAGAAAGTCGAGGAACGCGCCCTCGCCGTCAAGGTCAACAACGGCACCGTGCCCGAAGCCGAAATGGGCCCGGTCATCACCCCGGCCTCCAAGGACCGCATCGTGAAGATCGTCACCGAAGCCGAAGCCGCGGGAGCGGCGATGGTGGTGGACGGCCGCGACCTCGTGGTCCCCGGCCACGAGGACGGCTTCTGGGTCGGTCCCACCGTCCTGGACCACGTCAAGACCGAGATGACCGCCTACAGCGAGGAAATCTTCGGCCCGGTCCTCGTGGTGGTCCGGGTCGAGGACCTGGACGCCGGCATCGCGCTGATCAACGCCAACCCCTACGGCAACGGCACCGCCATCTTCACCTCCTCCGGCGCCAACGCCCGCAAGTTCCAGCGCTCCGTCACCGTGGGCATGATCGGCATCAACGTGCCGCTGCCCGTGCCGGTGGCCTACCACTCCTTCGGCGGCTGGAAGGCCTCCCTGTTTGGCGACAAGCACATCTACGGTCCCGAGGGTGTGTCCTTCTACACCCGGGGCAAGGTGGTCACCTCACGCTGGCCCGAACCCACGCACGCCTCCGGCGCCTCCTACAACTTCCCGTCCAACTAGTCCCCACCCGACAACCACCATCGACTGCTCCGTATCCGCCGTTTTGAGCGTCCAAAACGGCACCTGCGGAGCAACCGATGAGGAGGAACGCACAATGACTGAGAACAAACTGATCATCGGCACCGCGCCGGACTCGTGGGGCGTCTGGTTCCCGGACGATCCCAAGCAGACCCCGTGGGAACGCTTCCTCGACGAAGTCGCCGAATCCGGCTACAAGTGGATCGAACTCGGCCCCTACGGCTACCTCCCCACCGACCCGGCCCGGCTGGCCGAGGCGCTCACGGCCCGCGACTTGAAGATCACCGCCGGCACCGTGTTCACTGCGTTCCACCGCGGCCTGGACCAGTGGGAAACCGCGTGGGAACCGGCCCGCAAGGTTGCCGAACTCACCGCCGCCATGGGCGGGGAACACATGGTGGTCATCCCCGCCATGTGGCGTGACGACGTCACCGGCGAGGCCGTGGAAAGCGGCGAACTCAGCGAGCAGGCGTGGAGCGACCTTTTCGCCGGCCACAACCGGCTCGGCCAGACCCTGCTGGCGGATTTCGGCCTGAAGCAGCAGTTCCACTCGCACGCCGATTCCCACGTCGGCGCGCAGGAGGACATCGAGACCCTGCTCGCCGCCACGGACCCGAAGTACCTCAACCTGTGCCTGGACACCGGCCACGCGGAATACTGCGGCGCCTCCAGCCTGGAGCTGATCAAGAACCATCCGGACCGGATCGGCTACCTGCACCTCAAGCAGATCAACCCGGACATCCTCAAAAAGGTCAACGAGGAGAACATGACCTGGGCGGCTGCCAACCTGGCCGGCGTGATGACCGAGCCGCCGAATGGCCTGCCGGACCTGCGCGCCGTCATCGAAGCCGTCGAGGCCCTGAACCGGCCCATCTTTGGCATCGTGGAACAGGACATGTACCCCGTCGCCTTCGACGTCCCGATGCCGATCGCCAAGCGCACCCGCAACTACCTGCTCTCCTGCGGCTCCCGCACCGCCGTCAACTAGAACCCAAAGGATACCCACCATGACCACGACCCTCCGCGTAGCTGTCATTGGCGCCGGCCGTATGGGCGCCGATCACATCCAGCGGCTCAACACCCGCATCCACGGTGCTGAAGTTGCCGCCGTCGTCGACGTCGACCTCGCCCGTGCCCAGGCCGCCATTGCAGGGATCCCGGGCGCCGTCGCCCTGGCCGACGCTGACGAAGCCCTCAACAACGGCGACGTCAACGCAGTGCTGATCGCCACCCCGGGCTTCCTGCACGAGGACATCCTGTTCAAGGCGCTCGCCAAGGACATCCCGATCCTCTGCGAGAAGCCGCTGACCCCGGATGCCGAGTCCGCCTGGAAAATCGTCCAGGCCGAGGAAAAGCTGGGCCACCAGCGCATCCAGGTCGGCTTTATGCGCCGGTTCGACGCCGAATACGCCGCCCTGGGCAAGATCATCCGCGACGCCGAACTCGGCGAGCTGCTGATGCTGCACCACCAGCACCGCAACCCGAGCACGCCGGCCGGTTTCACCAACGAGATGCTGATCAACGACTCCGTGGTCCACGAATTCGACGCGATCCGGTACTTCACCGGCGAGGAAATCACCTCCGTCCAGGTCCGCCTCGGCAAGCCCACCCGGAATGCCCCGGCCGGCCAGCACGATCCGCAGCATGTGCTGGTCGAGACCGAGTCCGGCGTCCTGGCCGACGTTGAAATCTACGTTAACGCCAAGTTCGGCTACGAGGTGGCCACCCAGGCCTCCTTCGAGGACGGCATCGTCAGCATCGGCGGCGACAAGGGCCCGTACACCCGCTCTGCCGGCCGCTGGGGCGGAACCATCACCCCCGGCTTCGAGGAGCGCTTTGGCGCCGCCTACGACGTCGAGATCCAGTCCTGGGTGGACGCCGCCCGCCGCGGCGAAATCGGCGGGCCCTCGGCCTGGGACGGTTACGCCACGGCAGCCTGCTGCGAAGCCGGCGTCGAGGCGCAGAAGAACGGCGAAAAGGTCGCCGTGAAGCTCAACGCCAAGCCCGGCCTCTACCGCTAGGACGGCCGGGGGAGGGGGCCGCGGCCGCCTTCCCCCATCCGGTCCCCGGTACCAACTGACTGACCCACAATGGAGTGTTCCACGTGAAAATCGCCCTTGATCCAACGCCGTTCCACCATTCGCACAGCCTGCTGGAATTTCCCCGGGTGGTGGCGGACCTCGGCTACACGTACATGCAGATGACCCCGCACGCCGACTTCATCCCGTTCTACAACCACCCGAAGGCCGACGACGAACTGGTGGGCCAGCTCAAGGCGGCCTGCAGGGACGCCGGAATCGAAATCGCCTCGGTCCTGCCGGTGCTGCGCTGGTCCGGGCCGGACGAGGACGCCCGGGAAGCGGCCGTCCGCTACTGGAAGCGCGCCATCCAGATCGCCGTGGACCTCGGCGTGCGCACCATGAACACCGAATTCAGCGGCCGTCCGGAGAAGGCGGAGGAGTCCGAGCGGGCGTTCTACCGCTCCATGGAGGAACTGCTCCCCATCATCGAGCGGGAGGGAATCGACCTGCTGATCGATCCGCACCCGGACGACTTCGTCGAAGAGGGCCTGGCCGCGATCCGGGTGATCCGCGGCCTCAACTCCAAGAATGTCGGCCTGGTCTACGTGGCCTCGCACAGCTTCCACATGAAGGACGCGCCGCTGGACATCATGCGCGCGGCGGGGGACAAGCTCCGCCTCGTCCACGTTGCCGACACCATGGACCACCACGCGTCCCACGGGCTGCGCTACATCACCAACCCGCCCGGGAACCCGGTCCGGGTGCACCAGCACCTGAAAATCGGCGACGGCGACGTCAACTGGGACGAGTTCTTCGGCGGCCTGCAGGAAATCGGCTTCCTCGACCGCGAGGACACCGTGATGGTGTCCAGCGTCTTCGCCGAGGACGACAACGCTGCCGAGGTCTCCCGCTACCAGCTGGAAACCATGAAACAGCAGATCCAGAAGGTGAGCGTATGACGTCGCCGGCCACCGCCCAACAGCGGAAGGCCCCCGGAAACCATAAACGGGCACTGCGCACCGCGACCATCATCTCCACTTTCGGCGGGTTGCTCTTCGGCTACGACACCGGCGTCATCAACGGCGCACTGCCGTACATGCAGGAGGACCTGGGCCTCACGCCGCTGACCGAAGGGCTGGTGACCTCCTCGTTGCTCTTTGGCGCCGCGTTGGGCGCGTTGTTTGGCGGGCGCCTCGCGGACCGCAACGGACGACGCAAGATGATCATGGTGCTGGCCATGATCTTCCTGACCGGAACCCTGGCCTGCACCTTCGCCCCGAACACCGAGGTGATGATCCTGGCACGCTTCGTTCTTGGCCTCGCCGTTGGCGGCGCGTCCGTCACCGTTCCGGTGTATCTCGCCGAAGTTTCGCCAAGCGCCCGCCGCGGACGGATCGTCACCCAGAACGAGCTGATGATCGTCACGGGCCAGCTGCTGGCCTTCATCTTCAACGCCTACCTCGGCAACACCTTCGGCGAATCGGGCGGGATCTGGCGCTGGATGCTCGTCATTGCCACGCTGCCGGCCATTGCGCTCTGGATCGGCATGAACTTCATGCCCGAGAGCCCCCGGTGGTTGGCCTCAATGGGCAGCTTCGGCGAAACCCTCAGCGTGCTGCAGCGCATCCGCTCCCAGTCCGAGGCCCGGGCGGAGTTCGACGAAGTCAAGGCCATGGCTGTGGAGGACTACAAGTCCAAGATGGGTTCCTGGCACGACCTTGGAGTTCCGTGGCTGCGCCGCATTTTTGTGGTGGGCATAGGCCTCGCCGTCATCCAGCAGGTCACCGGCGTGAACTCGATCATGTACTACGGCACCCAAATCCTCGCCCAGTCGGGATTCGGCCGGGAGGCCGCGCTGACGGCGAATATCGCCAACGGAGTCATCTCCGTGGTGGCCACCTTCGTGGGGATCTGGTTGCTGGGCAAGGTGGGCCGCCGCCGGATGCTCATCACCGGCCAGTTCGGCACGACGGCGGCGCTGCTGCTGATCGGTTTGGTCTCGCTGGTGCTGCCCGAAGGCACCGTCCGCGGGTTCGTGATCCTCGCCCTGACGGTGACGTTCCTGGCATTCCAGCAGGGCGCGATCTCCCCGGTAACCTGGCTGATGCTCTCCGAGATCTTCCCGCTGAAGATCCGCGGCGTGGGCATGGGCGCCTCGGCTTTTGTGCTGTGGACGGTGAACTTCCTGGTAGGTTTTGGCTTCCCGCAACTCCTTGCCGCTATCGGGCTGTCCAACACGTTCTTCGTCTTCGCGGTGCTGGGCGTTGCCGCCATCGCGTTCGCCGCGAAGTACATTCCGGAGACCAAGGACAAGAGCCTGGAAGACCTGGAGCACTACTTCAAGACCGTGGCGGCCAAGTAGCCAGCCCGCTGTCACACGCACAAAGCCCTGCCCCGCGGCCACCGCAGGACAGGGCTTTGTGCGTGTCCGGCCGCTGGCAGAGCCGCTAGACGCCGGCGTGCAGCCGGGGGAGGGCGTCGACGAGCGGCGCCAGTTCCGGCACCTCCTGCGCCTCCGCCAACGCACGCTCCAGCGTGGCGTCGTGGCTGGGCCGTGCCTCCTCCAGCAGCTTGATGCCGCTCGGGGTGAGCTCGGTGTAGATCCCGCGGCGGTCATCGGCACACAGGATCCGGGTCAGCAGGCCCCGGTCCTCGAGCCGGTTGACCAGACGGGTGGTGGCGCTGGCGCTCAACGCGGTGGCGCGGGCCAGCTGCTGCATCCGCATGTGCCAGCCGTCCTGCCGGCTCAGCGCGTCCAGCACGGTGTACTCTACGACCGACAAGTGGGCCACGGCCTGCAGCGCGCGTTCCAGCTCTGCCTCGATCAGTCCGTGCAGGGCCGCCAGGGTCCGCCAGCCGTGCGCCCGGACCTCGACGGCGTCGTCCTTGATGCCCATCAATTATTTCCCTTCGAATCCAGCGTGCCCGGCCCCGGGAAACCCGAAGACACGGACAGCACCAATTAATTGCTTGCGCGGCATACTTGCTTGTGCAACAATAAATAACGCGTCTGCAACTAATAGCTTACGCCTCGCATTTCTTTCCGTACAGTTTTTAAGGAGCTTCTCCATGCCTCTTGGCCTGATAGCACTCGCCCTTGGCGGGTTCGGGATCGGACTCACCGAGTTCGTCATCATGGGCCTGCTGCCCGAAGTGGCTGCAGACTTCCAGGTCAGCGAGGCCGTGGCGGGCTGGCTCATCTCCGGGTACGCACTCGCCGTCGTCGTGGGAGCCCTGCTCCTGACTGCCGCCGTGACGCGCTTTGAGCGCAAGCCGGTGCTGGCCGTGCTGATGGTGCTGTTCATCGCCGGCAACCTCGTCTCCGCCATCGCCCCCGACTATGGCCTGATGATGATCGGACGCATCATCGCAGCGCTCGCGCACGGCGCCTTCTTCGGGATCGGCGCTGTGGTGGCCGCCAGCCTCGTCGCACCCACCAAGAAGGCCGCAGCGATCGCCATCATGTTCACCGGGCTGACCGCGGCCAACGTCCTCGGTGTGCCGTTCGGCACAATGCTGGGCCAGGCCGCCGGCTGGCGCTCGACCTTCTGGGCGATCACGGGCATCGGCGTGCTGGCGCTCGCCGGGATCCTGGCGCTGGTGCCCAGGACTGGGGCAGGAGATGCGGCTGCCGGTTCTGCCTCCGGGGGACTGCGCGGGGAACTGCGGGCCTTCCGTTCCGGCCAGGTCTGGCTCTCCATCCTGGTCACCATCCTCGGCTACGGCGGCATGTTCGGGGCCTTCACCTACATCGCCTTCACGCTCACCGAGGTCTCCGGATTCCCGGCCTCCACTGTGCCGTGGCTGCTCATCCTGTTTGGCGTGGGCCTCTTCATCGGCAATACCCTGGGCGGCAAGGCGGCTGACCGCAATGTGGACCGCACCCTGCTCGTGTCGCTCTCTGTGCTGGTGGTGGTCCTGGTGATCTTCGCCCTCACCGCCGGCAACCAGCCGATGACCATCGCGTCCATGGTGCTGCTGGGCGGCTTCGGCTTCGCCACGGTCCCCGGACTGCAGATGCGCGTCATGAAGTATGCGACGACCGCCCCCACCCTGGCCTCCGGCGCCAACATCGGTGCCTTCAACGTGGGCAACGCTCTCGGCGCCTGGATGGGCGGCGTGACCATCACTGCCGGCCTCGGCTACACCTCGCCCATCTGGGCCGGCGCGGGAATCACCCTGCTGGGCCTGGCGGTCATGGTGTTTGCGGCGGCCGCTGCGAAGCGGCACGACGGCGGACAGAACGACGGCGGCCAGGCCTCGGGGTCCCGCGTCGGCTCCAGCACGGAAATCGAACAGGAGAGCGTGGAACTCCAGCGCACCTAGGGTCCTGCTAGGCAACTTGTCCGCCCCGGGCCCGGGAGGGGCCACCGCGGGGCTCCGGAAGGTCGCGGGGCCAGTGGGGTGGTTCCCAGTCCTGGTGTTCGCTGGGGTAGTGCCGTCCTGTGGGTGAGGTCCAGCCGGGCGGGTGGTTTTTGCTGGCGGGGGTGGGTGTCCAGGTGGTGGTGTGTTTGAGGCGGTGGTGTTTGGGGCAGGGTTGTCCGAGGTTGGTGATGCCGGTGGTGCCGCCGTCGGCCCAGGCCAGGTGGTGGTCGGCGTCGTTGTCGAGGGAGTGGTTGCTGCAGCCGGGGAAGGGGCATTTTCCGTCGCGGAGCCGGAGCCAGTGGCGCTGGGTTGTGGTGAGCCGGTAGCTGGTGCGTCCGATTTCCAGGGG
>JBKKDK010000315.1:0-9205 GCA_046708245.1 Arthrobacter sp. | reverse complement strand
GGTCGAGGTGCTGCGCAAGCTCACCGTGGATACCCAGCGCCCCTACGTCGTCGTCCTGGGCGGTTCCAAGGTCTCGGACAAGCTTGCCGTGATCGACAACCTGCTCGGCAAGGCGGACACCATCCTGGTGGGCGGCGGCATGCTGTTCACGTTCCTCGCCGCCGCGGGCCACAAGGTGGCGGGCAGCCTGCTCGAAGAGGACCAGATCCCCGTCGTGCAGGAGTACCTGAAGCGCGCCGCGGACGCCGGTACCGAATTCGTCGTTCCCACCGACGTTGTCGTCGCCGGCAAATTCGCGGCCGACGCGGAGCATGAGACGGTCCGGGCCGAGGCGATCGAGGACAGCAGCTTCGGCAGCACGGGCATTGGCCTGGACATCGGCCCGGAATCTGCAGCGGCGTTCGCGGAGCGGATCACGGGCGCCAGGACGGTGTTCTGGAACGGCCCGATGGGTGTCTTCGAGTTCCCGGCGTTTGCCGCCGGCAGCCGGGCCATCGCCCAGGCGCTGACGGAAACGGACGGGTTCACGGTTGTTGGCGGCGGCGACTCGGCCGCGGCAGTGCGGACCCTGGGGTTCGCCGATGACCAGTTCGGCCACATTTCCACCGGCGGCGGCGCCAGCCTGGAGTACCTTGAAGGCAAGGATCTCCCGGGCCTGAGCGTCCTGGACCGCTAAGCACACCGGCCGGCAGCGCGCCCGCCCCGCACTCCGCGGATACCAACCCACGGCGCGCCGCCGGCTGCTTTTGACTGACTAATTTGATCCGCACCTCTTTTGGGAGACCATGTGACCACGTCAACGAACGGCAAGTTCGACCGCAAGCCCTTCATCGCAGGCAACTGGAAGATGAACATGGACCACGTCCAGGGCATCACCCTCCTGCAGAAGCTGGCCTGGACCTTGTCCGACGCCAAGCACGACTACAGCCGGGTGGAAGTTTCCGTTTTCCCGCCGTTCACGGATCTCCGCGGCGTCCAGACCCTCGTCCAGGGCGACGAGCTGGACATCGTCTACGGCGGCCAGGATCTCTCCCGGTTCGACTCGGGCGCCTACACCGGCGACACCTCCGGACAGTTTCTGTCCAAGCTCGGCTGCACGTACGTCCTGGTGGGCCACAGTGAACGCCGCACGCACCACAACGAGACCGATGACGTGCTCAACGCCAAGACCAAGGCGGCCTTCCGCCACGGCCTGGCACCCGTCCTCTGCGTCGGCGAGGGCCTCGACATCCGCCAGGCGGGCACCCACGTGGAGCACACGCTCGCGCAGCTGCGTGCCGGCGTCGAAGGCCTCACCCCCGAGCAGGCCGCCGAGCTCGTGGTCGCCTATGAGCCCGTCTGGGCCATCGGAACCGGCGAAGTCGCGGGACCCGAAGACGCGCAGGAAATGTGCGCCGCCATTCGCGCCGAGCTGTCCTCGCTCTTTGGCGCCGACGTCGCAGCCAAGACCCGGCTGCTGTACGGCGGCTCCGTGAAGGCCAACAACGCGGCGTCGATCCTGAAGGAACGCGACGTGGACGGCCTGCTGGTTGGCGGTGCCAGCCTGGACGCCGCCGAGTTTGCTAATATTGTCAGGTTCGAGAGTCACCTGCTGACGGATTAGTCCGGACACAGGCTTGGCCCCCGTAATCCAATTCTTCTGAAAGGCCGTCGTGGACGTTCTTCATGTCATTCTGCAGGTGCTCCTGGGCATCACCAGCCTCCTGCTGACCTTGCTCATCCTGCTCCATAAGGGACGTGGCGGCGGTCTGTCCGACATGTTCGGCGGCGGCATGAGCTCGGGACTCAGCTCCTCCGGCATGGCCGAGCGGAACCTCAACCGCTTCACGGTCATCCTCGGTGTCACCTGGGGCATAGTGATCATCGCGCTCGGCCTGCTGATGCGGTTCAGCGCCGGCGGCGACTCCTAAACGATCCACGGCACGAAAACTTCATAAGCCGGGCTTTATGGCCCTGATGGCATCGGGATCTCCTAACTACACTGGCGCTGATTGCAGGCACAATCCAATCAGTCCAGCCGCCAGGAGGTCCCGATGCTGCATTCTGCTTCCGGATTCAAGGGCATCCGCGTAGGAGCCACCGAAGGGGCCACCCCCCGCCACGAGCCATTGGACGGGGCAGCCGCGCGCCAGCCCCGCATCCGCGTGTCCTACCGGTGCGCCAAGGGCCACGAAACCGCGCTGGTGTTCGCGCAGCTTCCCGAGGACCAGATCCCCGGGGTGTGGGACTGCCGCCGGTGCGGCGGCACGGCCACAAGGGACGAGGCGCAGTTCGCGTTGGAGGAGACCCCCGTCGAAGGCTTCAAAACCCACCTCGAATACGTTAAAGAACGGCGCTCCAGCCAGGACGCCGAAGACGTGCTGGCTGGAGCGCTCGAACGATTACGCGCCGGACGCGCCTTTCCGGACTAGCTGCTCCGGCACCCGGGCCGCGGCGTTCTCATCGATCAGCCACAGGGTACGGTCCCGGCCGCGGGGACCAGCCGCCGGAACCTGCACGGGGTTGGCGCCGGCGAGGGCAAGCCCCACCGCGCCGGCCTTGTCCTCGCCGGCGACCACCATCCACACCTCCGAGGCCGTGTTGATGGCCGGCAAGGTGAGCGAGACCCTCGCCGGCGGCGGCTTGGGCGAACTGCGAACACCCACGACGGTCAGTTCCTTCTCGCGGATGCCGGCCTGCTCCGGGAACAGCGACGCCACGTGCGCGTCCGGCCCGACGCCCAGCAGGACGATGTCGAAGCGGGGGAGCGCCCCCGGGGTTTCCGGGCGGTCATCGGACATGTCGGCCGCGTGCTCGGCACCGGCCGCCTCCGCCAGCCGCCGGGCGTAGTCCGCGGCGGCCTCCTCCGGGGAGCCGAACTCGTCCGTGGACCCCGGGACGTGCACCCGGTCGGGATCCACCGGGATGTGCGAAAGCAGGGCCTCGTGCGCCTGGCGCGCGTTCCGGTCGGCGTCGTCGGCGGCGACGAAGCGTTCGTCGCCCCACCAGAAATTGACCTTGGACCAGTCCACCGCAGGGGACGCGGGCGACTCGGCGACAGCCTTGAGTGAGCCGATTCCCATTGTTCCCCCGGTAAGCACCACCGTAGCCTCGCCGTGTTTGTCCTGGATATCCACCAGTTTGGTGATCAGGCGGGCCGCGATCGCGGCCATGAGGACAGTCGAGTCGGGATGGATGCTTACTCTGGGATCAGCGCTCACTGGGACGTACACTCCTTAGATTGGTACGGGGCAGTCCAATAGTAATCACTTCACCGAAGACTTCGTCCGGATCCAGGCGGCGGAGCTCTTCGGCGAGGCAATCCTTCAGGTCCCGGCGCGGCAGCGAGATGCGCTGCGCCGGCTGCCCCGGCTGGGTCAGTTCCGCGATGGTAAGTCCCGGCCGGAACAGCTGGACGTCGCCGCCGGCCCGGGTCAGCCGGACACGGCGGATGCCGGTGCCGGCGGGATCGGCGACGATCGTGACCGGGGCGTCCAGGGCCAGGGTGAGCCAGGCCGCGAGCAGGATGGTGCTGGGGGAGTCCGAGGCTCCCTCGACGGCAACAGCCGTCACGGGCGAGTCATCGACCTGGTCGAGCACTGCCGCGAGCTGGATCCGCCAGTTGGTGAGCCGGGTCCAGGCCAGGTCCGTGTCGCCGGCCTTGTAGGTCCGGCGGATGTTGGCCAGCGCCTGCTGCGGATCGGCCTCGTTCGCGGAGTCCGTGATCCGGCGGTGCGCAATCCGCCCGATCGAGGTCTCGCAGGCGTTCTTCGGCGCCCCGTGCGGCCACCAGGCCACGATCGGGGCGTCCGGCAGCAGGAGGGCCGCAACAAGCGACTCGCTTTCCTCGGCAAGTTCGCCGTAGCCGCGGAGCAGGATCACTTCGGAGGCTCCGGCGTCGCCGCCGACCCGGATCTGCGCATCAAGCCGCGTCGGGGCCGCGGCGCCGGCGTCCGCCAGCACGATGATCCGGCAGGGGTGTTCCCGGCTGGCCTCGTTGGCGGCCTCGATCGCCTCTTCCTCCAGGCCGGACTTGGTGACCACCACGAGGGTCAGCACCCGGCCCAGGGCAATCACGCCGCCCTGCTCTCGCAGGGCCATGATCTTCTTGGAGATCTTGGAGGTGGTGGTGTCCGGAAGATCTACAATCATGGCCTTCTCCAGGTTCGTCCGTCGCGGGCAAGCAGCTCATCGGCGGAGGCGGGGCCCCAGCTGCCGGGCCCGTACGGTTCGGGCTGTTCATCAAGGCTGGCCCAGTAGTCCTCGAACGGATCCAGGATCTTCCAGGACAGCTCGACTTCCGCATGCCGGGGGAACAACGGCGGCTCGCCCAGCAGCACGTCCAGGATGAGCCGTTCGTAGGCTTCCGGGCTGGACTCCGTGAAGGAGTGTCCGTAGCCGAAGTCCATTGTGACGTCCCGGACTTCCATCTGCGTGCCGGGGACCTTGGAACCGAACCGGATCGTCGCGCCCTCATCGGGCTGTACCCGGATCACCACGGCGTTCTGGCCGAAGTCGTCCTCGCCGTGATCGGTGAACAACAGGTTCGGTGCCCGCTTGAGGACGACGGCGATCTCCGTCACCCGGCGGCCGAGCCGCTTGCCGGCGCGGAGGTAGAACGGCACACCGCTCCAGCGCCGGGTGTTGATGTCCACCCGGATGGCGGCGAACGTCTCGGTCTTGGAGTCGGCCGGGATCCCCTCTTCCTCCAGGTAACCCACGACTTCCTCGCCGCCCTGCCAGCCGCCGGTGAACTGCCCGCGGGCCGAGTGGGTGGAGAGGTCCTCAGGCAGCCTGACGGCGGCAAGGACCTTTTCCTTTTCGGCCCGCAGGTCGTCGGCATTGAAGGAAATGGGCTCCTCCATCGCGGTCAGGGCCAGGAGCTGCAGCAGGTGGTTCTGGATGACGTCGCGCGCCGCGCCGACGCCGTCGTAGTAGCCGGCCCGGCCCCCGGTGCCGATGTCCTCGGCCATGGTGATCTGGACGTGGTCCACGTAGTTGGCGTTCCAGAGCGGTTCGAACAGCTGGTTCGCGAAGCGCAGCGCCAGGATGTTCTGGACCGTCTCCTTGCCCAGGTAGTGGTCGATCCGGAAGACGGCGTCCGGCGGGAAGACCGACTCGACGATGTCGTTGAGCTGCCGGGCCGATTCGAGGTCGTGCCCGAACGGCTTCTCGATCACCACGCGGCGCCACTTGTCGCCGTCGGCCTGCGCCAAGCCGTGCTTGGACAGCTGACGGCAGACCAGCTCAAACGCCTTGGGCGGAATGGACAGGTAGAACGCGTGGTTGCCCCGCGTGCCGCGCTGCTCATCCAGCTCATCGATCGTGGCGCTGAGCCGCGAGAACGCCTCGTCGTCGTCGAACTCGCCCTGCACGAAGCGGATTCCCTCGGAAAGCTGTTTCCACACCGTCTCATCGAACGGGGTGCGGGCGTAGGCCTTCACCGCGTCCTTGACCTCGGAGGCGAAGTCCTCGTTGTCCCAGTGGCGCCGGGCGAAGCCGACCAGGGCGAAGCTCGGCGGCAGCAGACCCCGGTTGGCGAGGTCGTACACCGCCGGCATGAGCTTCTTGCGGGCGAGGTCCCCCGTGACCCCGAAGAGGACCAGCGAAGACGGTCCGGCAATACGATTCAGGCGGCGGTCCCGCGGGTCCCGGAGCGGGTTGCCGACAGGCCTTCCCGAACGCGTTGCGGACTTGCGGCCGCCGTTGAGTGTTTCTGGCATGGTTGCGTGGGTGCCTTAGCTTTCGGTGGAGGGTGCAGCCTGGCCGGCCAGGGCTGAGACCAGTTCCTGCAGCTGCCGGACGCCCGCCGGGCGGTCCGTGAGGTGCAGGCGGAGGACCGGGCGGCCGTGTTCGGACAGGACCTGGGCGTCGCCGGCGGCCTGGGCGGAGATCAGCTCACCGAAGGTGAACGGACGGTCCGGGATGGCAAGGTCCGTCGCGGAGGCGGCTGTGACCTGCAGGAACACACCGATGGCCGGGCCACCCTTGTGGAACTGGCCGGTGGAGTGCAGGAACCGCGGGCCCCAGCCGAAGGTCACGGGGCGGCCGCTGAGCGCCGCCAGCTGGTCCCGGGTGCCTTCGAGGGAGGCGAAGGCGAGCCGGTCGAAGTACGCCTGGACACTCAGGTAGCTGTCCGGGCCCAGCTCGGCGAGCAGGGCGCTGACCGCTTCAGCTGCCGTGCCGGCGCTGCCAAGCCATTCCCCGCCGCGGACCTCGATGGCTCCGTCGGTGAAGTTGGCCGGGGTCGGCTCCGGCTGGGCGTCCAGCAGGCCGCGGGCGGCCACCTTGGCAGCCTCGACGTCGGGCTGGTCGTAGGGGTTGATGCCCAGCAGGCGGCCGGCCACAACAGTGGCGAACTCCCAGGCCATCATCTGGGTGGCGAGGCCGCCGGCGATCGCGACCTCGTTCTCGCCGAGCTCGACGTCGGCGTCGGCCGACACGAGGCGGATGACGAGGACGTCGGGAGCGCCGAGGGTGGCTTCCGGTGACTTCGGCCCGGCGACCACGGGCAGCACGCCTGTGCCGAGCTTGCCCGTGGATTCGGCGATGAGCTGTTCGGCCCAGTCGGCGAAGCCTGCGATCCCGGAGCCGTCCTCGGCGATGACGATCTTGTTGCGCAAGGGGTTGGTGCCGCCCAGCGCCGTGCCCAGGGCAAGGCCGATGTTGTCCTCGGAGTCCTCGTTCAGGACCTCCGCGGCTTCCTCGGCCTCGTCCAGGAACGACTGGATGTCCACTCCGGCCAGGCCGCAGGGCACCAGCCCGAACGCGGTGAGGGCCGAATAACGGCCGCCGACGTTCGGGTCCGCGTTGAAGACGGCACGGTAGCCGGCCGCGCGGGCGGACTGGTCCAGCGGGGAGCCAGGATCCGTGACGATGATGATCCGGCTCTTGGCGTCGACGCCCGCCTCGGTGAAGGCGTGCTCGAAGATCCGGCGCTGTGAGTCTGTTTCCAGGGTGGAGCCGGACTTCGAAGACACCACGATCGCGGTTTCAGCCAGCCGGTCCGCCAGGGCGGCCGCGACCTGCTCGGGATCGGTGCTGTCCAGCACCGTCAGCTCGACGCCAGCGGTTCCGGCGATGACCTCGGGGGCCAGCGAGGAACCGCCCATGCCGCACAGCACGATCCGGCTGACGCCCTCTGCGCGGAGCGCATCGCGGAGCGCGAGGATGTCCCCCACAAGCGGCTGGGAGACGGTGGCCGCCTCAACCCAGCCGAGCCGGACCGAAGCCTCTGCTTCGGCGTCGGGACCCCACAGGGTGGCGTCCTTGGCGAAAATCCGGGTGGCAACCTTGTCTTCCAGCAGGGCCGGGAGGTGCTGGTCGTGGGCCTGGCGGGCAGCGCCCGTGGCGTCGTAGCTGAGTGTCGTCATGGTGGACTAGGCGTCCTTCCGTGCAGCGGCGAGGGCTCCCTCGACGTCGGCGAGCAGTTCCTTCCAGCTGGCCACGAACTTGTCGAGGCCTTCGGACTCGAGTACCGCGACGACCTCGTTGTAGGAGATGCCCAGCGCGTCGAGCGCGTTGAGGGTGGCGTTGGCGTCGTCGTAGCCGCGCGTGATGGTGTTGCCGGTGACGGTGCCGTGGTCAAACGTGGCGTCGAGGGTCTTCTCCGGCATGGTGTTCACGACGCCGGGGGCCACGAGTTCCGTGACGTAGAGGGTGTCCGGGTACGCCGGGTCCTTCACGCCGGTGGAGGCCCACAGCGGGCGCTGGGGGAGCGCGCCGGCGCCGGCCAGGACGGCCCAGCGCTCGGTGGAGAAGAGGTCCTCGTACACCTGGTACGCCAGACGGGCGTTGGCCACGCCGGCCTTGCCCTTGAGCGCGCGGGCCTCGTCGGTGCCGATGGCGTCGAGGCGCTTGTCGATTTCGGAGTCCACGCGGGAGACGAAGAACGACGCGACGGAGTGGATCCTGGCGAGGTCGTGGCCGTTGTCCTTGGCCTGCTCCAGGCCCGACTGGAAGGCATTGATGACGGCGCGGTAGCGCTCCAGCGAGAAGATCAGGGTGACGTTGACGCTGATCCCCTCGGCCAGGGTGGCTGTGATGGCCTCGAGGCCTTCAAGGGTTGCCGGGATCTTGATGTGGACGTTGTCCTTGTTGACCTTCTTGTAGAGGTGCTTGGCCTCGGCGATGGTTCCGGCGGTGTCCCAGGCGAGGCGGGGATCCACTTCGATGGACACGCGGCCGTCGACACCCTTGGTGGCGGCGGCGACGGGAGCGAACAGCTCGCAGGCGTCGGCCACGTCGGTGGTGGTGATTTCAAAGACGGTCTCTTCAACGGTCGCGCCGGCCGCGGCCTGGGCGGCGATGATGGCGTCGTAGTCGTGTCCGGCGGTGATGGCGGCGTGGAAGATGCTGGGGTTCGTGGTGACACCGACAACATTCTTCTCCTCGATCAGCTTGCGCAGCGTGCCGGTGTTCAGGCGGCCGCGCGAGAGGTCGTCGAGCCAGATGGAGACACCGGCGTCGGAGAGCT
This sequence comes from Arthrobacter sp., assembly GCA_046708245.1. GTDB lineage: Bacteria > Actinomycetota > Actinomycetes > Actinomycetales > Micrococcaceae > Arthrobacter. The sequence continues at coordinate 750 of JBKKDK010000315.1, read as the reverse complement.
GCTGCGTGGGGGTGGAGCTGGGGGTGGTGGTCATGTTTAACTCCTGAAGTCTGGGGCCGCCGCCGTCAGTTGGGGCGGCGGCCCGGAAAACGAGATGTGAATCAGGCGGTGAGGCCGGCGAGGGATTCCTTGGCCGCGGCGGTGACGGCTTCGGTGGTGATGCCGAACTCCTGGAAGAGGCGCTTGTAGTCGGCGGAAGCACCGAAGTGCTCCAGGGAGATGGAGCGGCCGGCGTCGCCGACGAATTCCTTCCAGCCCAGCGCGAGTCCGGCTTCGACCGATACCCGTGCCTTGACTGCCGCGGGGAGGACCGCTTCGCGGTAGGCGGGGTCCTGTTTGGTGAACCATTCGACGCAGGGCATGGACACGACCCGGGTGGGGATGCCTTCGGCCTGCAGCGCTGCCCGGGCGTTGACGGCCAGCTGGACCTCGGAACCGGTGCCGATCAGGATGACCTTCGGCTCGGCGGTGGCGCCGTCGGCGGAGGCTTCGGCCAGGACGTAGCCGCCCTTGGCGACGCCGGCGACGGAGCCGAACGTGTCGGCCTCGGCGTCGCCGGCGCCGCGGGCATACGTCGGGATGTTCTGCCGGGTCAGCACGATTCCCGCAGGGTTCTCGTGGTTTTCCAGCATGACCTTCCAGGCCGCGGCGACCTCGTTGGCGTCACCGGGGCGCACGACGTCCAGGCCCGGGATGGCCCGGAGCGACGCGAGCTGCTCGACCGGCTGGTGGGTCGGTCCGTCTTCGCCC
>JBKKDK010000314.1:0-3452 GCA_046708245.1 Arthrobacter sp. | reverse complement strand
GCCGGGCCGCGGCCCGGCCGCGCCGGGGCTAGGCCTGTCCAAGGCGGGCGAGCAGTTGGTCCAGGCCGAACCGTTCCTCCAGCTGGGCCCGGTTGAGCTGGCCATGGTAGTGCTCCTCGAGCAGCGGCATCAGCTCGTACTTCCAGATCCGGCGCAGCCCCTTGGGCGTCTGGGCGGACTTCTTCATGAAGTAGGACGGCCCGATCATCAGGTCCCGGTCCCACTCGTCGATTGCGGCGTTGAGCGCATCCATCAGCATGGCCGGCGTCGTATCCAGCTCCCGGGCCTGCAGGAACCGCAGGAGCGAGCCCTTCACCGGCTCGGTCTCCGGGTGCAGCTCAATGAACGAGAAGCGCCGGCGGATGGCGGCGTCCATCATGGCGATGGAACGGTCCGCGGTGTTCATGGTGCCGATGATGTACAGGTTGTCCGGCAGGGTGAACGGCTCGTTGGGGCTGTACTGGAGGTAGATCCTGTCGTCCCGGTATTCGAGCAGGAAGTACAGCTCGCCGAAGACCTTGGCGAGGTTGGCCCGGTTCATCTCATCGATGATCAGGAAGTACGGCTTGCTCTCGTTGCCGGGTTTGGCGGCCTCCTCGGCGATCCGGCGCAGCGGGCCGGCCACGAGCTTGAAGGACACCTGCCCCTCATCCGTTTTGTCCGGCCGGAAGCCCTCGAAGAAGTCCTCGTAGGCGTACGACGGGTGGAACTGCACCAGCTTCACCCGTTCGTCCGTGGTGTCGCCGGCAAGCTGCGCCGCCAGGTGCTTGGCGAGGTAGGTCTTGCCGGTGCCGGGCGGGCCGTACAGCACCAGTTGCCGGTTCTCCTCCAGGAGTTCGGCGATCTCCTGCAGCGGCTCCAGGTCCATGTGCAGGGAGGCAGCGAATTCCGGCGTCAGCGGGCGGAAACCCTCGCAGGCGGGTTCGACGACGGCGTCCGGTTCGCTGCCGTCGCCGGCGTCGGCTTCCGCTTCGGTCGGCAGCAGGGCCTCGAGCGCCTGGATGACGCGGGTGATGTCCACGATGATCCCGGAGGCGGCCAGCTGGCGCTGCACGTGCCGGGGAAGCTCCGTGATGTTGTGGGTTTCATCGAACCAGCGGACCTTGCGGCGCAGCCGCCGGTTGTCCTCGTGGTGCTCCGGTTCGCCGAGGACCACACCCACCCGGACGGTGCCGGAGTGCTGGTACAGGGCCAGGTCGCCGGGCTTCATCACGGTCAGGAACGCGAAGACGGCAGTCTTGGTGTCCTCGCGCTCCACGTAGCCGAGGTGTTTGTAGTCCTCATCCACGGCGTGCTGGACCAGCCCGGCCGTGACGCCGGGATCGAGCAGGCGGAGGTGTTCGACGTCGAGCGTCACCGTTTCGTCACTCTGCCAGGCGCCGAGCAAGTCGGCGTTGTCCTGGTGGGTGCGCAGCAGCCAGGCGCGGCGCCCGGGGTCCCCGACCTTTCGCCACTGGCTGACCAGCTGCCGGGAGTACCAGTCGATCCGCTGGCCCGCCTGCTCGTCGAGGTGCAGCCGGATCCGGTGGATGTCCGCGGAGATTTCCTCGTCGCTGTCGCCCTTGGCGCCGCCCACCAGGGAGGCAAAGGCGTCGCGGATTTCCTGGCGTTCGACGTCGGCCACTACCGGCTCGAAGTAGCTGGGCCAGACCAGGAATTCGATGCTGCGGCGAATGGCGGGCTGGTCATCGGGCGTGCCGGCGGCGAGCCGGTGGAAGGCCTGCGGGTCCTTGACGGCCGCCGCGACGAAGCCTGCCGGCCGCTGGGCCACGTGCTTGACGAACCGGCACAGCCACTTGAGGTGATCCCAGATGGTCCAGTTGAATTCGGCCGTGCGGTCCCGGATCACTCCGTGGTCCGTCATGCCCGCGAAGAGCTCGTCCGGGAGCTCCAGGGGCGGCTCCAGCCAGGAAGCGGCCTCGGCCACCCGGGCACGTTTGACCTTGAGCGATTTCACCTCATGGGCCAGCGGCAGCGACTGGAGGAAGAGCAGCTCAACTGCCAGCTGCTTGGCCCCCCGCGAGGCGTCCGCCAGGTTTTCCCGCAGGTTGGTCATCATGGGCGCCTTGGGGTCCGGGACACCGCGTTCCAGGCGCTGCAACAATTCCGCGGCGGCCTGCACCGACCACGTTTTGGTCCGGCCGTCCAGGGCCGACGCTTTGCCCAGCAGACCGGGCCCCAAAACAAACCACGCCGCGTCCTCAATCTCCTTGGAGATGCCGAGGGCGCGGTGCATGGCGGGCTTTTTGGTTGGGGTCATCCCCTCAATTTACAGGCTTAAGCTGAACGCCCGCATCCTGGGGCCTCCGGAAGCTACTGCCAAGTAGGCGCCGATCGCCCCGCCGAATGCGGCTACTTGACCGCAGGACGCCGCCTGACGCCAAAGGTGAAATAGCTGCCCGGCCCGACGAAGTTGACCAGCGTGGCCACCCGCCACATGGCCTTGCTGCCGCGGATTTGGTCAGCCGGGCGCCGGGTGATGTCCCGCTGGGCCGCGACCAGCAACGAAAGCTGGACGATGGCAACGGTGATGGTGCCGAACTTCGCCGTAGGCGAAAGTTCCTTCCACGTTTTCCGGGCGTTCTTCTTCCTTCGGTTCACCATGATCGTTGCTCCTTGTTTTCCTGGACTTCGTTCCTGGGCTTGCTGGGACTTCCCGGGCTGGACTTTCGGACCCATCGGCTGCGGGTGATTCATTTTAGGGTCGATGCCCGTCCCGAGGTAGAGGCTACAGGTGCCTGCCGGCAGGGCTGCGCGGCGTGGGGGTGAACCGGGCGAGCTTCTCTTTCTGCTCCGGGGTCAGGCGCAGCACCCGCCCGGTGGCCTCCTCCACGAAGGCGAGGTGGCTTGTGGCGCGGACGCACGCCTCCAGGGTCACGGGGTCCTGCACGACGTAGTGGATGTCGAAGCTTGCGCCTTTGACCGCGCCGATCCAGAGCTGCACGAGCACCGGGATGTTGCGGTATTCCAGCGTCCGTACGTAACGGATTTTGTGCTCCACCACCAGGGCCAGCGTGCCTTCCGGGACCTCGCTGAACAGCGGGACCGGCGGCTCAGTGCCGGGCAGGCCGGCGCCGCGGGGCGGACCGAACGCCGCGATGCGGGCTTCCTCCAGGATCCGGACGACCTGCACGTTGTTGATGTGACCGTAGGCGTCCATGTCGCCCCAGCGCATCGGCACCTGCACCTCGATGCGCTGGGGGTCTGCGTCGCCCGACCCGGCCTGGCCGGCGGCGCTCAGCTGTGCACCGCCGTGGCATCGTCTGCCGTGTTGTCCGAGAAGGCCGCCTCGGCGTCCTCACCGGCGAACTGGGACATGTACAGGCGGTAGTAGGCGCCCTGCAGCTCCAGGAGTTCGGCGTGCCGGCCCTGCTCCACGATCCGGCCGGCTTCCATCACCAGGATGGTGTCGGCGTCGCGGATGGTGGAGAGCCGGTGGGCGATCACGAAGC
>JBKKDK010000313.1:0-20265 GCA_046708245.1 Arthrobacter sp. | reverse complement strand
GGCACTCCATGCGGGTGCGCTCCGGCGAGCAGATCTCCTTCGGCACCTACTTCAACGCCTTCCCGGCCAGCTACTGGCGCCGGTGGACCTCGGTGCGTAACGTCCGCCTGGTGGTCGAGACGAACGGCCCCGGAACGGTCACGGTCTACAAGTCCAACGCCCGCGGATCCGTGCAGCGCGTCGACGGCAAGCACGTCGACGGTGACGCCACCTCCACGTTTGACCTCTCGCTCACGCCCTTCGGCGACGGCGGCTGGTACTGGTTCGACCTGGCCGCCAGCACGGATGAGCTGATCCTCAAAAACGGCCAGTGGGAGACTTCGGGCGGCCCGGCCACCAAGGGTCAGGTCACCCTCGAAATCACCACCATGAACAAGCCGGATTTCTGCCTGAACAACGCCCGGATCCTGGCGGCCAACCCGGACGTGCTTGAAAACGTCAAGGAAATCCTGATCGTGGACCAAGGCACGCAGAAGGTCGAGGACCAGGAAGGCTTCGCGGCAGTCCGCGACGCCCTGGGCGGCAAGCTGCGGATCATCAACCAGGCCAACCTCGGCGGCTCCGGCGGCTTCGCCCGCGGCATGTTCGAGGCCGTTGAGAACGGCAGCGACTATGCCTTGCTGCTTGACGACGACATCGTCGTCGAGCCCGAAAGCATCGTGCGGCTGCTGACCTTCGCCGACCACTGCCGCAAGCCCACCATTGTCGGCGGCCACATGTTCGACCTCTACAACCAGAGCATCCTGCATACCTTCGGCGAGGTTGTCGACCCGTACCGGATCGTCCCGGCCCTGCCGCACGCCGACATGGAGACGCGGCATGATTTCAGCGTCTCGAACCTGCGCCAGACCCCGTGGCTGCACCGCCGGGTGGACGTCGACTACAACGGCTGGTGGATGTGCCTGATCCCGACGAAGGTCATCCGCGAAATCGGGCTGTCGCTTCCGCTGTTCATCAAGTGGGACGACGCCGAATACGGGCTGCGCGCCCGTGAAGCCGGCTTCGCCACGGTGTCGATGCCGGGTGCCGCCGTATGGCATGTGTCCTGGATCGACAAGGACGACCTCGTCGGCTGGCAGGCCTACTTCCACGCCCGCAACCGGCTGATCACCACACTGATCCACAGCCCGTACCCCAAGGGCGGCCGGGTGCTGCGCGAATCTTTCCAGTCCGACGTCAAGCACCTAGTGTCGATGCAGTACTTCACCGAGCACGGCCGCATCGATGCGCTGCGCGACCTCCTCAAGGGCCCGGACGACCTCCACAAGGTGCTTGGCACCAAGCTGCCGGAGATCAACGCCCTCAAGGCGCAGTACCCGGACGCGCAGCTGAAGGAAGATGTGGATGACTTCCCGGCACCGAAACTGGGCCGCGGACCCATGGGCGGCACCGTCGTGGGGCTGCCCAGCAAGAAGCAGCTGATTCCGTGGGGCATCAAGACCGTGGCGCGGCAGCTCATCAAGGCGCCGGGATCTGAAAGCGCCGAACGGCCCCAGGGGTACCTGGCCCACCGCGACAACCGCTGGTACCGGGTGGCGCACTACGACAGCGTCGTCGTGACCAACGCCGAGGGCACCGGTGCATCGTGGTACCAGCGCGATCCGAAGAAGCTGAAATCGATGTTGACCGAGGCGGCCATGCTGCACGCCAAGCTGTTCCGCGAATGGGACACCCTTGCCGAGCAGTACCGCCGCGCCGTGACAGAGATCAGCTCGATTGACGCGTGGAAGCAGACCTTCGAGGCAAATTCCCAGGACGGCAACTAGATGGCGGGTCAGACCGACCAGCTCGTTAAGCCCGGAAGCGGACGCGGACTCCTCGACGTCTACGGAGACCGGTTCCTCCTGAAGCTGCTGGTGCGCAAGGAAATCAAGGTGCGCTACCGCGGCTCCGTGCTTGGCCTGCTGTGGTCGTACGTCAAGCCGCTGGTGCAGTTCCTGATCTACTTTGTGGCGCTGGGCATCTTCCTGAACCTTCAGCGGGGCACGCCGAACTATGCGATCTACCTGTTCGCCGGCATCGTCCTGGTGAACTTCTTCACGGAGTCGCTCTCGAACGCCACCCGGTCAATCGTGGACAACCGCGACCTGATCCGGAAAATCTACCTGCCGCGGGAACTGTTCCCCGTGTCCACGGTGTGGGTCTCGGCGGCGCATTTCCTGCCGCAGCTCCTGGTGCTGATTGGCGCCTGCCTCGTGGTGGGGTGGACGCCGTCGATTGTGCAGCTGGCGGCCGTGGTGCTGATCTTCGTGATGGTGGCGGTACTCGCCACCGGCCTGGGCCTTATGTTCGGGGCGATCAACGTTTACTTCCGCGACTCCGAGAACATCGTGGACATGATCGTCATGATCGTCACGTGGGCCTCTCCGGTGCTGTACGTCTGGTCGATGGTGGAACGCGTGATGGGACCGTGGTTCTGGATCTACCAGCTGAACCCGATGACAGTCGCGGTCGAGGTCTTCCATTGGGCCTTCTGGGAACCGACCCTCAAGGCAGACCAGATGGTGACGGACACCATGCCCCCCGGCCTGCTGACCGTCTGGCTTCCGGTCGCCATGCTCGTCACACTCGCGGTGTTGTTCCTCGGGCAGTGGACGTTCCGCCGGCTCGCCATCCACTTCGCACAGGAGCTCTGAGATGACAGCGCACGGACACGTCGCGATCAGTTGCGAAAGCATCCGGAAGCAGTTTGTACTGCGCCACACCCGGTCCCTGAAGGAAGCACTCGTCTGGCTCGTCAAGGGCCGCAAGGGGGACCTGTCGAAGAAATTCATGGCCCTCAAGGACGTCTCCCTGGAGGTCAAGCAGGGGGAAACCGTGGCACTGCTCGGGCTCAACGGCTCCGGCAAGTCCACGCTCCTGAAACTGATCTCGGGCGTGCTCCAGCCCGACGGCGGCAGCGTGCGCACGAGGGGCCGGGTGGCCGGCCTGATCGAGGTCGGGGCGGGATTCCACCACGACCTCAGCGGCCGGGACAACGTCTACCTCAATGGCGCGATCCTCGGCATGAGCGAACAGCAGATCGACGAGAAGTTCGACTCGATCGTCGAATTCTCCGAGATCGGCGAGTTCATCGACACCGAGGTGAAGTTCTACTCATCGGGCATGTACCTGCGCCTGGCGTTTTCCATCGCGGTGCACACGGACCCGGAAGTCTTCCTCATCGACGAGATCCTCGCCGTCGGCGACGAGCCGTTCCAGCGCAAGTGCATCGCCAAGATCAAGGAACTTTCGGACAAGGGCAAGACCCTGTTCGTGGTCAGCCACGACCTGGACCTGGTCGCCACCGTCTGTGAGCGCGGCGTCCTCCTGGAGCACGGCGAGATCGTTATGGACGGGGAAGTGCACGAGGTCGTCGGCGAACTCCGGCGCCGGTCTGTATCACTGTAACGGCGTGGTCCGGTTCCGCCCCGGAGCGCATCCGCTAGGATAGGCCCGAAACGGGGACTCAGCCCCGTCCTGGGGGATGCGGGAGCAAAGATGGCAGCTGTTAATTCCAGCGAGCAAGGAAACAGGCGCCGGAGGTTCCGCTGGCCCGTGTCGCTGAAGGTTCTCACCAGGGCGGCGGCGATTTCTGTCACCACCGGCATCATCGCGGCCGGACTCGCGCAAGGCCCCGCGGCGGCCGAGACCGCCACGGATCCGGCAACGCCGCAGCCCGCCTCGAGCCAGCGCGCGGCGTCCGCCACGCCCACTCCCACTCCGTCCGTGACGCCGACGGCGGCACCGACGGCAACGCCGTCGCCCTCGGCGTCCCCGGCCGAAAAAGCCACGCCGGGCGGCACGGCGACTGCCGCACCCAAGAGCACAGCGGAGCCGACGGCGGCACCGTCGCCGAGGCAGACACAGGACGCGGCCCTGACCGAGGCGACGTTCAGCGTCCCCGGGGCCATCGGCGTCGAATATAAGCGCCTGGGCGGCGCCGCGGGTGCCGTGGGTCCGGCGACCGCGAAACAGGAGTGCAGCCTGCCCGGCGGCGGCTGTCTCCAGACCTTCACCGGCGGCACGATCGTGTGGACCGACGCCACGGGCGCCCGCCTCCTGAGCGGAGCCATCGAGGCGGCCTGGCTGAAGTACGGCGGGGTGGAAAGCTACCTCGGCTATCCCCTTGGGGCGGCGCGCTGCGGCCTGTCGGCCGGGGTGTGCCAGCAGAAATTCCAGCGCGGCAGCCTGTACAACGTCCCCGGCGCGGGGACCTATCCGGTGTGGGGCGGCATCAACGCCACCTACGAGTCGCTCGGCGGGGTCCAGGGCTACCTCGGCTACCCCAAGGGAGCGGAAAAGTGCGGCCAGCCCGCCGCCGGTTCCTGCATCCAGCACTTCCAGCGGGGCCTGATCTACTACGGCCCCGGCGGAACCTGGCAGATCTGGGGCGCCATCGGTGCCGCCTACGACAGCCTGGGCGGACCGGACAGCTACCTCGGTTACCCCACCGGCGCCGAAAAATGCGGTCTCGCCGGCGGGGCATGCCGGCAGACGTTCCAGCGCGGATCCGTCTACTTCGCCCCCGGGGCGGGAACCTTCCCCGTCTGGGGCGCCGTCAACGCCAGGCACATCCAGCACGGCGGCAGCTACGGCTACCTCGGCTACCCCACCGGCGCCGAGACGTGCGGGCTCCGCGGCGGCGGATGCTCCCAGCCCTTCCAGCGCGGCCGGATCTACTACGCGGCCGGAGCCGGCACGCAGGCCGTCTGGGGCGGCATCGGCCAGTTCTACTCCGCCCGCAAAGCCCAGAACGGTGCGCTGGGCTACCCCGTCACCGCCGAGGCCTGTGACCGCAGCGGGTTCTGCAGCCAGTCGTTCCAGTACGGGGTGCTGCAGTGGCTCCCCGGAGTTGGCGTCCGCTACCGGGTGAGCTCCGCCGCCTACTGCCCGGCCATCGCCTCGGGTGCGGTGAAATACCAGACCGCCGGGGCGTCACGGGTGACCTTCGCGGTCGCGGACGAGTACCGGTCCACCCGCGTCAACTTCATCACCTGCGTCCGGCAGCCGGACGGTTCCTACGCCAAGGAATGGGGGGCCCTGGGCCATGCCGGGGAATCGGGCTTCGCGGGCCCCGGCGCCGCCACGGGCCCGACGTGGCAGAAGTACTCGCCCACCGGATCCTTCACGGTGACAGAGGCCTTCGGGCTCGGGAATCCCGGCACCAAGCTGGCCTACCGGACCCTGAACCCATACTCCCGCTGGGGCGGCCAGCTGAACACAAACTATAATAAGTACTTCGAGTCCAGCTCCGACATTTTCCCCGATGAGAACATGTGGTACTACGCAACCCGCCCGACGCACGACTACCGCCAGGGCGTTGTCATCAACTACAACCGGCCTCCCGACTCCGCCATCAGGATGAACGCGGGATTCGCCATCTTCCTGCACGGGAACAACGTGCCGACCTGGGGCTGCATCTCCCTCAACGACGGCGACCTCCTGCAGTACCTGCGGACAGCGAGTCCGGGAGACCGCTTTGTCATGGGGGTCGCGTATGACATCTTCAACTAGCCACCGCCGCCGGGCCGCCGGCCGCAGCTGCCTCGTCGCACTTCTCGGGGGAGTGCTCCTCGGCGCCTGCACGGCCGCGCCGCCGCCGGCGCCGGACGCGTCCACTGTTGCGCCGACGTCGGCCCCGACACCGACCGGCACGTCCGGTGTTGCCCCCGGCAGCGATCCGCTCACCCACGACGGGCGCACGGTGCTGCCTTCCGCGGGCGGCGACTGCGCGCAGCCGGGGCTGCCGGACGTCCGGCGCGTGCTGGGGGAGCTGGCCCGGGCCGTGCAGCCGGCCGAGGTGAAGGCGTCGTCGAAGGACGGCCTTGCCGTGCTCGACTGCACGTTCGGACTGGCTCCCGCGGGCGCCGGCCAGTCGGCGGACCCGGGGAATTCCCTCATCGTGTCGAGGACCACGGCCACGGACCCGGCCCCGGTTGACCGGCTGGGGCTGCCGCGGCTGATGATGGCGCCTGAGCCGGTTCCGGGCCTGGGCAGCAAAGCGTGGTATTCGGTCAACCGGCTCACGGACACCACCGAGTACGTCCTCGAAGTGCTGGACGGCCTGACCGTCGTGCGCGTGACGCTGGCCCTTCCGGCCGCTACTGCGGCGCCGGAGAACCCGCAGGACAAGCTGGCCGCGCTCGCCCCGCTCGGCTGATGATCCGGCCGCGGGGGTCCGCCGTCAGCGGCAGGCGGTCACTTCGTACAGCCGGGCAGGGCCGTCCGCCAGCACCAGCTTCACGGCGAGCGAGTTGTTCAGGTTCCGGAGGCCGGGGAAGGGATGGTTCCCGAAGTGGACCTCGTTCGCGCCGAAATCCAGGACGTACCGGACGCCCGTGGCGGCCAGGGCGGCACAGACGGCCGGATCGGTGTCGGCGTCGCGCAGTTTCCGGTTCAGCGTCTCGACGTCGGCCGTGTTCGCCGTGAGGATGTGTTTGGCCGTGGTTTCCCGGTGGGCCAGGGCGTAGGCCAGCGCCCCGCCCGTCCACGGGTTGACAGCGATGGCCGCGTCCGCGGGGACGATTTCGTCCAGCCGGTCGATGACGCGCCGCTCGGCGGCGGTGAGGAGCAAGGAATGGTCCGTCACGCGGTAGTTCTTCTGCGCCGACCCGATCGCGGTCCGCATCGACGGGACCTGGGCCACAGCGAACGCCGCCACGAGCAGCACGCAGACGATCCTGAAGGCAAGCCGCCCGCGGTTCCCGGTGCCCGGGCCGCCGGCCGCGCGGAACTCCGCCAGCCGGTTGGTTTTCCGCCGCAGCCAGACGGCGAGGGAGTCGACGGCGACGGCGGCGAAAGGCAGCGCGACCAGCGGCAGGAGCGCGGCGATCCTATTGCTGTCGTTGTACCAGACACCGGTCAGGGCGCTGCGGACATCGCCCTTCAGGGTGCCGGAGACAATCACGTACAGCACTGCGACGATGACGAAGCCGGCGAGCATCCAGGTCCTGCCGCCGCGCCGCCAGCACAGGAACAGCCCCAGCAGCATCAGGACGCTGACGCCGAGGGCTGCCGGGCGGTCAACAGCGCCGTTCACCACGACGTCGAAGACCGCACCGCGGGGCGTCTGCGGCGGCGGCCAGAACGCCGCATCCTCGGGCGGCCGGATGTTCGTCCACAGCGCGTAAAGGGCCACGCCGCCGGCGGCCAGGCCGGCAGTGGCGATGAGCCAGGCGGTGCGGTGCCGGGCGCGGTACTCGCGGCTGCAGAGGTAGCGGGAATAGGCCTGCAACGCCACCGGCACGGAGAGGACCACAAGGGACATGAAGCCGTTGGGGTGGGCCAGGGCCAGGCCCGGAATGATCAGCAACGGCAGGGCGAACCTGGGCAGGGGCGGCCATTCCAGATGGCGTGCGACCCGGAACAGCACCGCGATGACGGCCAGTGCCGCGGGCAGCATGCTGATGGCCAGGAAGTTGGGATAGAGGACACCGAAATCCAACAGCAGGATCGGGAACGCCGCGAACGCCGCGGACAGGATCCCGGCAGCGCCGACGGCGACCGGCCGGTTTCCCGCCACCGTCCGGGTCAGCAGCATGCAGCCCAGCGGCCACACGAGGGCCGCAATGGCCATGTTCAGGACGTTGACTGCCACGGTGATCGGAAGGCCGGTCAACTGGATCAGGGCGGCGGCCAGCGCGTGCCACGCGGCGGGGTAGAAATAGGGAGCCGAATCGCCGCTGGTCATCTTCGACATCGTCAACGACGATGCGCTGCCGGTGTCAAGGACGTACTGCAGGCCGTTTAGATGGAACACGTTGTCGAACGTCTGCGAGAGGCTTTCCGGCGTGACAAACGCCAGGGCCAGTTCGGCAATGATCAGCACGGCGCCCGCAGCGAAGGCCGCGGCAACCCGACCGGCCGTCCGGTCCCGGCCCGGACCCCGCCGCGGCAGGATGCCCGCGAGGGCGCCGCGCAGGCTGGTGCCTTCCCGGACCCGCCGGAACGCGAGGACCAGGGCCGCCAACGCCACGCCGCCGGCCAGCACCGCGGCGGCGGACCAGGGCAGCCCGGCAAAAGGCAGCAGGACAGCCAGCACGGACGCGATGGAGACCGTGACCGGGGCGGCCACGGCCACGGCCGGCAGCCCGCGCAGTCCCAGTGCCACGGTCACTAGACCGCCGGGCAGGAGCAGGAAGAGGGCAGCGGCCAGGATGAAGGGGATCGTCTGCAGCCAGCTCAAGGATTCGGCCGCAACGTAGCGTCGGCACACCTGAGGCGCCGCTCACGGAAAGTGGGCACGGTCAGATGGTCTGGTCGAGCAGCCCCAGCAGGTAGGCGCCGTAGCCGCCCTTGACGAGGGGTTCCGCGCGCTGGCGCAGTTCGTCATCGGTCAGGAAGCCAAGGCGCCAGGAGATTTCCTCCGGGGAACCGATTTTCAGGCCCTGCCGGTTTTCCACCGTGCGGATGAAGTTGGAGGCGTCGCTGAGGTCATCGAAGGTTCCGGTATCCAGCCAGGCGGTGCCGCGGGGGAGGATCTCGACGTGCAGCTTGCCGCGTTCAAGGTACGTGCGGTTGACGTCGGTGATTTCCAGTTCCCCGCGCGCTGAGGGCTTGAGGTTCCGGGCGATTTCGATGACGTCGTTGTCGTAGAAGTAAAGGCCGGGGACGGCGTAGTGGCTGCGCGGTTTCTCCGGCTTCTCTTCGAGCGAGAGGGCTTTGCCGTCGTCGTCGAACTCGACCACACCGTAGGCCTTCGGGTCCCTGACCCAGTAGCCGAAGACCGCGCCGCCGTCGATGTCGGCGTGCCGGCGGAGCTGGGTTCCCATGCCCTGGCCGTAGAAGATATTGTCGCCCAGGACCAGCGCCACGGTCTCGTTGCCGATGTGCTCCGCACCCAGGACAAACGCCTGGGCCAGGCCGTCCGGCGAGGGCTGCTGGACGTAGGTGAGGTTGACGCCGAACTGCGACCCGTCACCGAGGAGCCGCTTGAACTGTTCCGCATCATGGGGCGTGGTGATGATGAGGATGTCCCGGATGCCGGCCAGGATCAGCGTGGACAGCGGATAGTAGATCATGGGCTTGTCATAGACGGGTACGAGCTGCTTGCTGATTCCGAGGGTGATCGGGTGAAGCCGGGATCCGGTCCCGCCGGCCAAGATTATTCCACGCATGGGCCCAATCTTCCCGTACGGGAGCCGCCACAGCAAACCGGGCAGGGTCTCACGGGGTAGAATTGTGGGCTGGACCAACTGATGAAGGAAGCCCGGGATTTGAGCGCAGCGGTACTGACACAGAATGCACTTCCGGCCCCCGGCATCGGGAGCCGGCTGGATCCCCGGCGGAACAGCCTGAACCTGATCCGGCTTGTCCTGGCCTTCTCGGTGCTCCTCGCCCACAGCTGGCACATCGTCGGCGACGGCGCCGGCTGGGGCTTCCGCGGCGAAAACCTCGGCGGCTGGGCGGTTGCCGGCTTCTTCGGCATCAGCGGCTACCTTATTACGGCCAGCCGCTTCGGCAACCGGATCGGCCCGTACCTGGTCCACCGCGCCGCGCGGATCTTCCCGGCCTTCATTGTGTGCCTGCTGGTCATGGCCTTTGTGTTCGCCCCGATTGCGTACGCGATCCAGCACGGCTCGCTGCAGGGCTTCCTGCATACCCCGACCACCCCGCTGAACTCGGTGTTCGCCAACCTGTCGCTGCGGATCGTCAGTTACGACATCGCCGGAACACCGGCCGGCGTGCCGTACCCCGGTGCCTGGAACGGTTCGCTCTGGACCCTCTATTTCGAGTTCATGTGCTACCTCCTGGTCGGGCTGATGGGCTTCGTCCCCCTCTTCAAGAAAACCCCGTGGCCAGTGGTTGCCGCGTTCACCGCCAGCGTCCTGGTCTGGGCCAACATCGGCCTGCTCAAGCCGTTCCTGCAGTCAAACCTGGACTTTGAACTCGCCGCGCGGCTCGTTCCGTTCTTCCTCGGCGGCGCCGTGGTGCAGGTGCTTAGCCACCGGATCGGCATCCACCGGATCGCCGGCCTTCTCTCGCTGGTGCTCGCCGGGCTGTCCATTGTCTTTATTGACGGCTTCGGCGGCCAGCTGGCCGCGCCGTTCATTGCCTACGGCCTGCTGTGGATTTCCACCTGGCTGCCCCAGCCGGCGATCGTGGCCCGGCACGACATCTCCTACGGCGCGTACATCTACGCGTTCCCCGTCCAGCAGCTGCTGGCCGTGTTCGGCGCGTACCACTGGGGCGTCTGGTGGTTTACCGTGGCGGCAACGCTCTGCACGATTCCGCTGGCAGCAGCCAGCTGGCTGTTCGTGGAGCGGCCCGTTATGCGGCGGGCAAAGAAAAGCGCCTAGCGCCCCTGCCCCGGGAGCCTAGCGCTGCGGGCGCGGCCCGGAGATGCCGCGGACGCCGTCGGCGATCCCCTGTACTGCATTGGCGAGCCGGACACGCCGTCCGGGCGCCAGGAGCGTGACGATCGCCAGGTGGCGGTAGTCGGCCAAAAAGCCCTTGGCGGTCCACACCGGGAAGCGCCGGGCGTACTGCCGCGCCAGCAGGAGCCGGTTCCGGAACAGGTAGTAGTAGCGCCAGTCCGCGGCAGTGCGGATGGTGAGCGTCCGGCCGCCGGCCGAGACTTCCCTGCCAAAAACGCTGGCCGCGGACTGGCTGCCCAGCGAGTGGTCCAGCGCCGCCTCCGGCGCAATGACGGTCCGCAGTCCCTGGGCCTCGCAGCGGAGGAAGAATTCGCTGTCCACGCCATCGATGAACAAGGTGTCCTGGAACAGGCCCAGCCGCTCAAGCACCGGCACCGGGATGAGCAGCCCGGACTGGATCGGCTCGCCGCCGAGCTGGATGCCGTTCAGGACCGGGCCGCGGCGGACCGGCAGCCCCCGGCCGGCCGCGGGCGCCACCATTCCGGTGGCGACGCCGGCCTGCCCGGCCGCCGCGGCAGCGGACAGCAGCGCGTCCACATATCCGGGGTCCAGCAGGGAATCCTGGTCCATGGTCAGGACGTAGTCCGGTTTCTGCCCGGCGGTGAGGGCCTGCGAGATTCCCGCGTTCAGGGCAGCGGCGATCCCGGAGTTCCGCGGAAGCCGGACGACCGTGCAGCCCTGGGCTGCGAGGTCGGTCAGGACCCCGGCAGGGTCCTGCGGACTGCCGTCGTCGACCACCACCACCGAGTCAACCTGGGCGAGCAGGGCGGCGGTGTTCGCCAGCACGCTTCCGGTGGGGTTGAAAAGGGAGACGACGGCGGCAGTCGCGGGCACGCTGGCGTCCCCGTCAGGCCGGCTGGACGTCGGGCTGGACGTCGATCCAGTTGGCGAGGCGGTCGATGCCCTGGGCGAGGTTGTACTGCGGGGCCCAGCCGAGGACTTCCCTGGCTGCCGTGATGTCTGCCCAGGCATGGCGGACGTCGCCCTGGCGGTACTGCCCGGTGACGTGCGGCTCGGGTGCGTTGTAGTGCGCCGCGATCAGCTTGGCGGCCGTGCCGATGGTCTGGAATTCACCGGAGCCGATGTCCATGGGTTCGCCCTGGACGGTGGGGGAGAGCGCGCCTGCGACGAGGGCCGAGGCGACGTCGTCGATCAGGATGAAGTCGCGGCGCACTTCGCCGTCCTCATACAGCGGGATGGACTTGCCGCCCATGGCCATCCGGCAGAACAGGCTCATGATGCCGGTGTAGGGGTTGATCAGGGACTGGCCCGGGCCGTAGACGTTCTGCAGCCGCAGGACCACGGTCTCAACGCCGTAGGACTTGGCCCAGGCCTGCAGGACGTGCTCCTGCGCCAGCTTCGTGGCGCCGTAGACGCTCACGGGCGCGGGGAAGGTCTCGGACGCCTTCATGGGCAGCGGGGTGGCACCGGGGAAGTCCCACTGCGACTGGTCCAGGGTGGTGCTGGTGCGCTGTCCCGGGTAGAACGGCTTGCCGGTGGAGTCACTCCAGGCGCCTTCGCCGTACACGGCGCGGCTCGAGGAGAGCACGATCCGGCGCGGCAGCTTGCCGTGGCGGTTGAGGCCATCGAGCATCTGGGACGTGCCGACGACGTTGACGTATGTGTGCCGCGTCGATTCCTCCAGCGACTGGCCCGTTCCGGTCTCGGCGGCCAGGTGGATCACGACGTCGGGGGTGGCGTCCGCGAGGACCTTGTCCCACGTCGCGGCCTCGGTTACATCGGCGACGACGAGCTCGGCCCGGGTGTCCAGTTCGTCCGGCCGTTCGCCCGAGGCGTGGATCTGCGGATGCAGGCTGTCCACCACCACGACGCGGTCGAAGGCGTCCGCCAGCGGTCCGGAAATGGCGCAGCCGATGAAGCCGGCGCCACCGGTGACCAGGACGGTTCCGCCGGGACGGGCAGAGGTTTCGGGAGAAGTCACAGCGGACCTTTCGTTGCGGGGAGGTTACTTGCCGAAGGAATGGCGCACGAGGGCGCTGACGGCAGTGGAGTTTCGGGTCAGGAGTGCCTGCGGGAGCAGGGAGGCCGCGTGGGCGCGGGACGTCAGCCGCAGCCGTGCGGAGCGCGCGGCCCGGCGCCAGCCGAGCGCCTCGGCCTGGGCGGCGGCGACGTCGAAGTACTCGCGTTCGCCGGCGAACCGTGAGCCGTCGATCAGCTTGGTGGAGGACGCGCTGTTCGAGTGCCGGCGGTACTGGAAACACACCGTGGGCTCGATCAGCAGCTGGTCGCCCTTGTAGATCATGTCCATGATGAGGGCGAGGTCCTGGATGATCGGGAAGCCGTCGCGGAAATCGACTTCGCGGATCTTGGCGGTCCGGAAGGCGAGGGACGGCCAGTACAGCCAGTCTCCGTGCATCAGGTTTGTCGCGATGGCCTCACCCGCGATGAGCTGCTTGCCGCCGCCGCGGGGGCGGATGATCTTTTGCTTGACGGAGTCCGCCAGGGTGGAGACGACCTGGCTTTTCTCGTCGATGACCTCGACACCGGGCTGGATGATGGCGGCGTCGGGAAACAGCTTGTGCGCCTCGAGGATCACGTCGACGTAGTTTGGCAGCAGGACGTCGTCGCAGCCCAGGATCACCATGACCTCCTGCGTGGCCAGGCCCACGCAGGTCCGGTAGTTCTCCGTGATGCCGGCGTTGACGTCCTTGCGGATGTACTTGACGCGGGGGTCCTGTATCCCGGCCATGTATTCGGAAATTTCCAGGCTGGGGTAGGCGTCGTCAACGACGGTCAGCAGCCAGTCCCCGTTCTCCTGGGCCAGGACACTTTCGACAGTTTCTTTCATGTAGCCGGGGTCGCCCCAGTAAGGGACAAAAATATCGAGGGGCATCTAGGAATCCGAGCTTTCGGTGGGGCGGTCGGTGGTCGGTGCGGGCGCGGTGGAACCGGGGCGCGGGTCGTTGTCGGCGGCGCTCAGGGAGGACACCCCGGCGCGGTCCTCGAGGGCCTCCAGCTGGGTGCGGAGGATGGCCACTTCCTCCGCGAGGGTCCGGGTTTCGTCTTCCACCACCGAGATCTCCCAGGACAGGTGCAGGCAGACGCCAAGCAGCATCAGGATGCTCATGGCAAAGAGGAGGTTTGAGGGCACCTGCACACCGACGTATTCGGCAACAATGTTCAGCAACCGGGGGAAGGCGGCGAGGACCAGGGTGGCGACGCCGACAACCAGCCAGAGCACGGCGTACTTTTCCCGGAGCTTTTTGCGCCGGAGCATTTCGATGACCAGGGCCACGATGGCCAGCGCGAGCAGGAAGGCTGCGAAGTTACCCACGCTAGGCTCCTCTCGGCTCGGTGGCCGGGACAGCCAGCTGGGTCGGTTTCCGGGTCAGGGCGAAGAGCAGTGCGAACACGGACCTTCCGAGGTAGATGGCGGACTTGAACGGGTTGTGGCTGGGCTTGCCGCCCTGGCGGGCGCGCATTTCCACCGGCACCTGGGTGACAGAGCAGCCGGACCTGATCGCCACGACGAGCGAGTCGATGGTGTCGCCCAGGTACTCGGCCGGGTAGTGGTCGAGGTATTGGGCGATGGCGCGTTCGTTGCCGGCCCGGAACCCGCTGGTGACATCGGTCAGCCGTGTCTTGGCGAGGGCGGAGATCACCTTGGCCAGGAGCTGCATGGCCCATTTCCGGGGCCCGGTGACTTTGTACTCCCCGCGGTCCGCGAAGCGGGCGCCGATGGAGATGTCCGCGTGCTGCAGTCCGGCCAGCACTTCGTCGATGTTCCGCGGATCGTGCTGCCCGTCGGAGTCGACCTGGATCACCTGGACGTAGCCGAGGCGGCGGGCATACTTGAATCCGGCCCGCATGGCACCGCCGACGCCGAGGTTGAACGGCAGGTTCAGCACTGTCGCGCCTGCGGCTTCGGCCTCCTCGGCCGTCGAGTCCGTGGAGCCGTCATTGACGACCAGGACGTCGTACCGGTCGCTTGTGCCGAGGACCTCTCGAACCGTGCTGCCGACGACGTCGCCTTCATTCCAGGCAGGCATGATCACCAGAACTCGCGGTGAGGGTAGGGGTTCCATATTGTCCAAACTATATCAATTACGTACGGGAGCCCCGGTGGCTGTTGCCGGGCCGGGGCGGGGCGTCCGCCGCGCGACTCACCGCAGGCGCTGCTCCAGCTCCGGCGGGATGCGGCCCGTGGTGCCGCGCAGGGCGTCCCGGAATCCGGCGGCGGCGGCCTTCAGCAGGTTCATGCGGCCGGGGCTGAACGCGAACCGGAGGACATGGGCTTTGGCTTCCTCGAGGAGGCGCCGGAGCACCCAGCGCGGGTCCTTCATGAGGTAGCGGCGGGTCAGGAGCGTCCCGTTCCGGCAGATGTAGTAGACCCGGCTGGGGGAGTGGTAGTTGTAGGAAATTTCCCGTCCCAGGACCCTCACCGGCCGGCCGAACAGCTGTCCGGGCTGCCGTTGGCCCAGATCGTGGGCGATGTCGCAGCCCGTGCCGACAAGGGACGCGAGGCCGGCGGCGCGGGTGCGCATCGTGAATTCGGAGTCGACGCCGTCGATGAACAGCCCCTCCTCGAACGGGCCGACCCTGTCCAGGGTGGAGCGCGGGATGAGGAAGCCGGACTGCATCGGGTCGAAGGCGTGGACGAACCCGCCCTCCTCCCGCAGCACCGGGATGGGGTGGCCGCTGTAGGAGGCAGCCGTGATGAATCCGACCCCGATGCCGGCTCCGGTGGCCCTGTCGTAGCTGGCCAGGCCGCGCCGGACGTACTCGTCCGTGGGCTGGGAGTCCTGGTCGAGGGTGAGGATGAAGTCCGGCTTCCACCGCGACCGGGCTTCCGCGACGCCGGCGTTCAGGGCGGCGGCGATGCCGGAGTTCTCCTGCTGCCGGACGACCGTCGCGCCGGCCTCAGCCAAGGTGGCAAACACGGGCTCCGCGGCCGCCGGGGACCCGTCGTCGACGACGACGACGTGGGCCACCTGCTGCAGCAGGGCACGGACGGTGCCGGTCAGCAGGGGATCCGGCCGGTAGGCGGCGACGACGGCGACGACCGTCGGAGTGGGGTCATTGGACGTCAACAGATTCCATGCTTTCTTTGGCGAGGAGTTTGAATCCCGGGATCAGCAAGGTCACAAACAGGATAGCTTCGCTGAGGGCCATGCCCAGGGCGATGCCGGGGGCGTTGCCGTTTGCCCCGGCCCAGACCATGAACGCGACTCCGAAGGCCGCGGAAATCAGTGTCCAGCGCAGGACCAGGTTCTGCTCTCCGGCGGGGATCAGGAGGTTGCGGATGAACGGAGTGCTGGCGCTCAGGAACCCGAATGCGAGGCCGTAGTAAAGGCAGAGTTCGGTGGTTGCCTGCGCCTTGCCGGCAAAAAGCAGGCTGCTGACGAACGGGCCGGCCAGGGTCAGGATTGCCGCGCCGAGGACGCCAAGCCCGGCGTGGGCCCAGATCGCCGCCAGGTGGCGGCGCCGGCGGCCGGAGATGCCGCGCTCAATGGTCCAGCCCTGGAAGGCATTGCCGAGGGCTACGACGGTGAACAGCCCGAAGCGGTAGAGGGTGTCCGCCGTCGCCAGGCTTCCGGACGCTGCCGGGGCCGTGGTGGCCGTGGCGATTGGCGTGGGCGTGGACGCGTAGGCGTTCCCGGCCAGGCTGATGCCCGCCGTCCGGCCCTGGGCGCCGAGTTCGCGGAACACGCCGCCGACGTCGCGCGGCCACCAGTTGCCGCCGGGCGAAAAGCTCCGGTGGAACACCGCCAGCGAGGCGACGCCGGCGGCCGCCATCAGGGCCGTGTAATACCAGAGCTGGTGGCTGAGCAGCAGCAGCGGGACGGCCAGGGCGGTGGCAACGAACCGGGGCACGGTGTCGTACATGGCCAGCAGCCGGGGCTGCCCCAGCCCGATGCAGAACCATGAGGGTGACATGCCTGCGATGGCGACTGCCCAGGCCATGGCCACTGCCTCCCAGCGGAATGCCGGGACGGCAACCAGTGCGGCCACCGCGGCCGAGGCCGGCAGTGTGACCAGCAGCAGGACCAGCCGGGTGCGGATGCTGCGCAGGTAGACGTCGGCCCGCTCGGTGCGGCCGGCGGCCCGGGCTACGGCGACGGGGCCGTCGACGTTCCAGCCCCACATCAGCACCGTGGCGGCAAACGTGCCGATTGCCTGTCCCGAGATGACGCTGGAAATCCCCTCTCCGCCGACGAAGCTGGAGATGACGGGAAGGAGCAGCAGTGGGGTTATCAAGGACAGCAGGGGCAAAACCGTGAACCCGGACAGGCGGAGCAGGACGGTTTTCATTCGCGCGAAAATCCTTGGTTCAGTGGCATTGTCCCTCGATCCTACGGGATTCCCGGGCCCCCGCCGGGGTCGCCTAGGATGGTGCAGATGAACGATCAGAACCGGTTGCCCGACCTTCCGCTCCGGGCCAGCATCTGCATGGCAACCTACAACGGCGCGCAGTACGTCGAGGCACAACTCGTCTCGATCCTGGCGCAACTGGGGCCCCGGGACGAGATCGTGATCGTCGATGACGCCTCCACCGATGACACGGTGGCGCGGATCCGGCGGCTGGCGGACCCCAGGATCCGCCTGCTCGAGGCCGCCGCCAACCAGGGCTACGTGCGCTCGTTCGAACAGGCCGTACTCGCCAGCCGGGGCGGCGCAGTCTTCCTGGCCGACCACGACGACGTCTGGGTCGAGGGCAGGCTGGAGGCAATGCTGGAGGCGCTGCAGACGCACGCCGTCGTGGCCAGCAACTTCGACGTCCTCGGCGGCGGAGAGCGCCCGCGGATCCCGCTGCTGAAGGCTGCCGACAGCGGCCGCCACCGGGCAAACCTCTGGGGCATCCTGGTCGGCTACCGTGCCTACTACGGCTGCGGCATGGCCTTCCGCCGGGAAGTGCTCGACAGCTTCGTGCCGGTTCCCGCGTATCTCCGCGAGTCGCATGACCTGTGGCTGGCCATCCTCGGCAACGCCGCCGGCTCAATCGGCCATCTGGAGCGCGCCACCTTGTTGCGGCGGCTGCACGAAAACAACGCCACCCCGCGCGGCTGGCGCTCGCTCCGGGTCATCCTGGCGGCCCGCGTGGTCCTCCTGCGCCTGATGGTCGAGGCGCGCAGGAGGCTCCGCGCGGCGGCTCAGAAGTAGGAAACGTCCACGGTCCGCCGTGCAAGGCTGTTGGTCAGCTGCCAGCTGTTGCCGCGCACGATGCCGACGGTGGTGAATTTGTCACCGTTCCAGTCGCCGGTCACCGGGCGGTCTGTGCCCACCCCGAAGGCGATGAAATGGGACACCACGGGTGAGGCGATGCGGTTGCTCAGCCACCATTCACCGTTGCGCCACACTCCGATGGTGGTGGTTCCGTTGCCATTCCAATCGCCGACGATCGGCGTGTCCGAGGGGATCCCGAAGCCGGTGAATTCGTTGACCACGGGCCGGTCGACGTTGTAGCTCACCTGGAAGCTGGAGTTGCGCCAGATGCCGATGCTGTCCCGGCCGGCGCCGTTCCAGTCGCCGGTCAGCGGGGTGTCGGAGCCGACGCCGAAGCCCACCACTTTGGTGATCGCCATCGTGTTGAGGTCATCGACCAGCCACCACATGCCGTTCCGGAAAATCCCGATTCCGGCCGTCCCGTCGCCGTTCCAGTCGCCGACGACGGGCTTGTCGCCCGGGTTTCCGTAACCGAAGCAGCGCCGGGGCGCGAACGGCATCTGCAGGCACCAGAAGCCGTCCTTGAACCAGCCCGTGTAGGACTTTCCGTCGCCGCCCCACTTGCCGCTGAGCAGCGTTGCGCCCGGAATCAGCCCGATCGGATAGATGTCGGGAGTGGAGGCAAGCTTCCTCAGCTGGTCCATGGAGCCGTTGAAGACGTTCTGGTCACCGGGGAAGGTGGCCCTGACCGTCTGGGACGCATCCGCGTAGGCGTTCGCGTACTGCCAGACCGTGAACGTGGGCCACCCGCCCGGAACCGAGGGGGAGTTGGTGTAGTAGGACGCGAGCCACAGCGGGTTGGTCTGGCTGAATTCGCTGGTGTTGCCCAGGCAGTCACGCCAGAAGTAGTAGCTCGTATAGATCATGGCCTGTTTGTTGGTCATGCGGTAGACCGTCTGCGTGAAGTCCCTGACCCACGCGGCCAGCTGCCCGGGCGTCTTGCCGTAGCAGCGGTTGAGCCCGGCGTACGGGTTGTCCTCGATGTCCAGGACCGGCGGCATGGTGATGCCGTCAGCGGACCAGCCGCCGCCGTTGTTGACGAAGAAGCTGGCCTGGGCCGATCCGCTGGAAACTTCCGGGCGGCCGAAGTGGTAGGCCCCGCGCAGCAGGCCGACGTTTGTTGCGCCGGAGTACTGCGGCCCGAACTCGCCGTTCCGGTAGCCCGTCCCTTCGGTGGCCTTGATGTAGGCGAAGCGGGCCCCGTTGGCCTTGACGCTGGACCAGTTCACGGTGCCCTGCCAGGAACTGACGTCCAGGCCCAAGGGCTGCCCGCGAGTGGCAAACGGCTGCTCCGGGACCCACGCTTCGGTCGCCTGCGCCACGTTCAGCTGCTCCGTGACGGCCTGGGCGCCGGCGCCGGATGCCGGGTTGAGGCCGGCCCGGCCCATCCGCGCCTGCCCGGGTTCCGGCGGGGCATCCGCAGTTGCGGCTTCCGGCGTGGCCGGAGTGCTTGTTGCGGGGGCCGGTGACGGCGTTGACTTGGTGGCCGGGGCCGGCGCGCTGGCACTGGGGGTGGGGGCCGGCACCGGAGTGGACTTGGTGGCCGCCGGGGCGGGGGTGCTCGCACTGGGTGTGGGAGAGGGGGCAGGAGCGGTCTCCGCCGAGGCGGGGTGGGCCGTTGCCAAAGCCAGAGCGAGCGGCAGGAAGAGAGCCGCCGCGGCGCGCAATCTGAGGGAAATGGATTTCTTCACGATTACTCCGGAAGGATCTGGACAGAGGCCAAGATCACCCCCGTATGTGGGTAAAGAGTAACCAATTGCTACCGGTGTTACCACTGTGGCCGGTGTTACTCAGGGTGTGGCGGAGGCACGAAGGGAAGATTTTCGCCAGCCGGTAAGCTGGCTAGATGCAGAAACTCCTCGTCACCGGCGGTGCCGGTTTCATCGGTTCCAATTTTGTCCACTACGTACTGGAGAACACTGACCATCACGTCACGGTCCTCGACAAACTCACTTACGCCGGCAATGTGGAGTCGTTGACCGGCCTTCCCGGGGACCGCTTCCGGCTGGTCGAGGGCGATATCTGCGATGCCGGCGTCGTGGACGGACTCGTAGCCGATGCGGACGTGGTGGTCCACTACGCGGCCGAGTCGCACAACGACAACTCGCTGCACGATCCCCGCCCGTTCCTGGACACCAACATCATCGGCACCTACACGCTCATCGAGGCTGCCCGCAAGCACAACAAGCGCTTCCACCACATCTCCACCGACGAGGTCTATGGCGACCTCGAACTGGACGATCCGCAGCGCGTCACCGAAGAGACGCCGTACAACCCGTCCAGCCCGTACTCCTCCACCAAAGCAGGCTCGGACCTTCTGGTGCGCGCCTGGGTACGGTCCTTCGGACTGCAGGCGACCATCAGCAACTGCTCGAACAACTACGGTCCCTACCAGCACGTGGAGAAGTTCATTCCGCGCCAGATCACCAACGTGATCGACGGGATCCGCCCCAAGCTCTACGGCAAGGGCGAGAACGTCCGGGACTGGATCCACGCGAACGACCACTCCTCTGCCGTCCTGGCGATCATTGAAAAGGGCATCATCGGTGAGACGTACCTCATCGGCGCCGACGGCGAAAAGAACAACAAGGACGTTGTCGAGCTCATCCTCAAGCACATGGGACAGTCCCCGGACGCGTACGACCACGTGGTGGACCGGCCTGGCCATGACCTGCGCTACGCCATCGACTCCACGAAGCTCCGCGACGAGCTCGGTTGGGAA
>JBKKDK010000312.1:0-3223 GCA_046708245.1 Arthrobacter sp. | reverse complement strand
GCTGCGCGCGGCCGTGTCGGCAGGGAACATCATGCAGCATCTCGCCGCACTGCAGGCCGTCGCGGACACCAACGGCGACAACCGCGCCGCCGGAACGTCCGGCTACGAGGCCTCGGCCCAGTACATCGAACAGCAGCTCATTGCGGCCGGTTACACCCCCGTCCGGCAGCCCTTCGACTACGACCGGTACGATTTCGGCAGCGCCGCACTGGAGCGCATCACGCCCTCGCCGCAGACCTACGGCTACGGCACCCCGGACGGCTTCCTGGACATGTCGTACTCCGGCGCCGGCGACGTCACCGCCCCCGTCACCGCCGTCGACCTCAACCTCTCCGGCGACCACGCGTCAACGAGCGGCTGCGACGCCGCGGACTTCGCCGGGTTTACGGCCGGCAACATCGCGCTGATCCAGCGCGGCACCTGCACGTTCCGGGTCAAGGCGGACAACGCGGCCGCGGCGGGCGCGGCCGGGGTGATCATTTTCAACCAGGGCAATGTGGTGCCCGGCGACGACCGGCTGGGACTCTTCGGCGGCACGCTCGACCTGCCCCAGGCCGGGATCCCCGTGGTCAGCACCAGCTACGCCAACGGCGTCGAACTCGCCGGACTCGAAGGCCTGACCATGCGCCTCGCCGTCGACGCCGGGGTGACCCACATCGACTCCTTCAACATTTTGGCCGACACGGCCGGCCGCGCGGACCGCACCGTCCTCGTGGGCGCGCACCTGGACTCCGTCGCGGAAGGTCCCGGCATCAACGACAACGGCACCGGCACCGCCGCCATCCTGGAGACGGCGATCCAGCTGGCAGCGTCCGGCCAGACCCCGGCCAACCGGGTGCGCTTCGCCTTCTGGGGAGGAGAGGAAGACGGCCTGATCGGTTCGGGGGAATACGTCGCGCAGCTCTCGGCCCGGCAGCTCAAGGACCACGCGGTCAACCTCAACTTCGACATGGTGGGCTCGCCAAACTACGTCCGGTACGTCTACGACGGCGACGGCTCGTCGTTCGGCGAGAAAGGCCCCAACGGATCCTCGCTCGTGGAGAAGGTCTTCCTGGACTACTTCAAGTCGCAGAACCTGCCGGTGGCCCCGACGGCGTTTGACGGGCGTTCGGACTACTTCGGCTTCATCAACAACGGCATCCCGGCCGGCGGCCTGTTCACCGGCGCTGAAGACCTCAAAACCGTCGAAGAGGCGGCTGTATTCGGCGGCGTGGCCGGCGAGCCGCTTGACCCCTGCTACCACTCGGCCTGCGACACCATCGAGAACGTCAACGAAACCGTGCTGGAGCAGATGGCGGACGCGATCGCGCACGTGACGCTGACCTTCGCGAAGACGACGTCGGCCATTAACGGCACCGACAAGGGTAAGGGCTCCGGCCATGTTGACCTTGAATACAAGGCCAGCAAGCTGCTGAAGTAACACCGCACCGGGAACACCCGGCACACCGGGCCGCTTCGCCTTACGGCGGGGCGGCCCGGTCCGTTCAGCCCAGCAGCCCCGGAACGACCAGCAGGGCCGTGGGCACCGCAAGCAGCAGCAGGCACGCGGCCAGCACGGCAAGCCGCAGCGGCTCGGTCAGCGGCGGCTGCGGGGAGAGCAGGCGGCTGACCCGGGAGGCCGTGGTGCCTGCAGACCCCGTGCCGCCCGTGGCGCCGGGCTGGCCGGCGTCGACGTCGGGCAGCTCCGGGTCGCCGAACGCCAGCCGGCCCGCCGCGCCGGCGGGGGAGCCGCTGGCCACAATCGCTATGGCCTTGATCAGCGTCGCCCTGCTCTCGGTCTTCAGCGCGACGTCGTCAGCGAGCATCTCGATCAGCGAATTGACCGCCTCCTGCGCCAGCCGGGTGGTGGGCAGCCAGGGCAGTGCCTGGCGCCAGGCCGCGAAGGCCCAGAGCAGGAGGTGATGGCGCTGGCTGAGGTGGGCGTTCTCGTGGATCAGGACCGCCCTCAGCTCGGCCGGTTCCAGTGCCGCCATGAGCCCGTCGGAGAGCACCGTGACGGAGCGTGCTCCGCCCGGCAGGCAGTACGCCACCGGGGAGTCGAGGTTGAGCACCATGGTCTTCGGCCCGTCAGCGGACGGCGAGGCGAGCAGGGCCAGCAGCTCACGGTGGCGGTGCCGCTGCCGCTGGATCTTGTAGTACGTCAGCAGCAGGGTGAACACCAGGTGGGCTGTCAGCAGGGCCGCGGCCGAGAGTGCGAAGATGTGCCAGAACCCCAGCACGGTGGTGGGTGCGTTGAGAAAGACCATCCCGGCCAGGGACTCGAGCCCGGCCAGCAGGGTGCCGCCGGCAGGTTCCAGCCCGTAGACCAGCATGGCGCCGATCATCGACAGGCCGCCGGCAAGGGCGATCGCCTGCCAGAGCAGCATGGCTGTGAAGGGGGACCGCGCCGGCCACTGGGCACGGGAGAGCAGGATAGGCACCGGCCAGGCCAGGACTATCGCGAGGACCGCCAGAAACCATGAGGTCCAAAACATCGGGCGCTAGCTGAGGCCCAGCAGTTTGCGCAGCGTTGCCGCTTCCGTGTCGGTGACGGATCCAATGAAACGCGCCAGCACAGCCTCGCGGTCCGGGGCCGAGCCCAGGACCTCGTGCATCAGCTCGGCGGTGTGGTCGGCCCTGCTGGACACGGCCTGGTACCGGTGCGGCCGGGTGCCGCGTTCCCGTTCCACCAGGCCCTTGCGCTCGAGCCGGGAGAGCACGGTCAGCACCGTGGTGACAGCCAGGTCCTTGCCGGCATGTCCCGCCGTGCCGCCCTCCGTCGGGGTACTCTGCGCAAGCAGGTCCCGCAGGGTGTTGGCTGTTGCAGCCTCCTGGCCAGCCCAGAGCAGATCCATCACTGCCCGTTCCAGTTCACCGAGACTTGCCATTGGTACATCCTTCGTGACGGCCGCCCGGGCTGGCCACTTGCCTGCCGGGTGGTGTGTAAACGCTTCAGCGTTAAATTTACCGCGTTTTGGGCATTCTTTCTACATGAAGTAGAACAGTCGGTCCCGGCGCGTCTCAGTGGGCGTCCGGCAGCGGCCTGCAGGTCCATTGCGGGCTGTGCCGCACCGTGGGAGTCTGGGATGCGGGGAGGCGCCGACTTGTTCTACACTTTGTAGAAGAATCATTTCTACGCCACGTAGAAATGCCCCGCCCGGCCAAAAGTAGGGACTGCCTTGGACGCCTTGGAAATCGCACGCTGGCAATTCGGAATCACCACCGTCTACCACTTCATGATGGT
>JBKKDK010000311.1:0-22544 GCA_046708245.1 Arthrobacter sp. | reverse complement strand
GGGCCAGGCCGTTGTGCTCGGGGACGGCAGGCCGTTCGTTTCCGCGCTCGTGAACCTCGATCACGAGGGCCTGGCGAACTGGTGCGCCCGGCACAACGTCCCCGCCATGGGCGTGGCCGAGGCGACTGGCCATGAACTTGTCCGCGCGGCGGTCCAGGGCGCCGTCGACGAGGCGAACTCGCTGGTGTCCCAGTCCGAGTCCATCCGCCGCTTCGTCATCCTGGACACTGACTTCACCGTGGAATCCGGGCACCTGACCCCGTCGCTCAAACTCAAGCGCGCGGCCGTCGTGCGGGACTTCGAAGCGCACATCAACCGGATCTACGGCTGAATCCAGCCTTAGACGCTGCTGGAATGGCCCCGGGTGGCCGGGCCGTCGGCAGACGCCTGCGCCGTGCCGGTGTCCGCCGGCGCGGGGGTGCCGGTGCCGGCAGGCTGGTCGGCGGAACCGTTCCCGCCCTTCCGGTCCCTGGCCCGCTTGAAGAGCGACCGCTTTGCCGGCGGCCCGGCGGGGTCCGGATCCGTTGGGGCTGGGTCCGAGCTGCCGGCTTCCGTGTTGTCTGCTGCTGTGCTGCCGGCCGGGGCGTGGGCCGCCGGCACAGGCTCGTTTGTCAGCACGCCGCGGCGCTTGCGCGTGGGCCAGGTGAGGATCAGGGTGACGAGGGAGGTGAGCAGGACCAGGGCGCCGATTACGATGCCGGCGTCCACCCAGAACTGACCCGGGAACAGCCGGATCAGGGTGTCCTGCAGGGAGAAGGTCCAGGTTCCGTTGGCGAAGAAAACCCGGTGGAACTCGGTGAAGAACTGCTCCCAGCCGAGGACCGCCAGAACGCCGAGGCCGGTGATGATGACGAGGGTGACGAAGGAGCCGGCGAAGAGCCCGCGGCGGACTCCCCCGGTGCTGCGGCGCCGCAGGTAGATGCCCGCGATGAGGCTGAAAACGAGCAGGAGGACGCCGGCCGCGAAGGCGGAAAGGATCACCAGCTTGACGTCGGCCATGTGGCTGACTTCGCCTTCCTTGAAGAGCTGGTCGCCGCTGCGGTCGACGAGCTCACCGAGATAGCGGGGGCCGGACCAGTTGCTGAGGTAGTCCACGGCGTAGGAGCCGTAGGTCATCCGGTCGTCCGTGCTGAAGCCGTATCCGTCGCCCGGGAACCCGGGGCGGTTGTACTCGACCCACAGGAACAACGGGCTGGTCACCGCCCGGACCGCGAGCACCAGCAGGATGACGGGGTAGAAGATCGCGAGCAAGACCTGCATCACGCGCGGGAGGACGGGCTTGGCGTTCGCGGCCTGCTCCCGTTCGGCGTTCCGGCGCTCCACCTCTTCTTCCGGCGGGCGGACCTGCAGGACGGAGGTGTGCAGCGGTTCGGAACCCGTCCCGGACGTTCCAGCGGCGGCTTCCGCGGCCTTGCGGCCGGCACGGCTGCCGGGTGTGGCGGTAGCCCCTGTTCCTACGGCGGGTTCGACGGCGGTTTCCTCCCGCGTGCCGGCGGGGGCAGGCTTCATCCAGTCGAAGGCGGGTTCGTCACCGTCATCGGCCGGATCCAGGTGCGGATCCTGCCGGTTAGGCGGGGTGGGACTTGTGTCAGTCACTGCAGCTTCGCTTCCGTAGGCTTCCGCGCCGCCCGGCCAGCGCCCGGCAACGCAATATATCTCATTCCGAGCCTACCGCCAGACCGTGTGGCCGGGCGAGGTGCCACCCCGGTACGGGGCCGATTCAGCATTGCTGTTTGGCCGGCCCGGCCGTCACCGTTTGGCGTACTGGGCCCAGGGGATGTTCCAGTCGCCGAATCCCTCGAGGGGTTCCACGGCCGGGGCGCCGGTGTTCAGGGTCTGGACCACGTCGCCGGTCTTCATGTTGTTGAAGAACCAGGCGGCGTCAACCGGGAGCAGGCCGACGCAACCGTGCGAGACGTTGGACCTGCCCACGGCACGCCAGGCCGATTCGAGGGCCTGGTGGACGTACACACCCGAGCTTGTCAGCCGGTTGGCGTATTCCACGGTCAGCGGCGGGTAGTAGCCCTTGTCGCCGGGCTTCAGCCCGATGCTTCCGGCGTTGAAGTTGGAGGTCCGTTGCTGCTCCATGATGACGGCGTAGCCGGTGGGCGAGAGCCATTCCGCGTCTCCCAGCGTGACCGGGGCGGTCCTGACCAGCTTGCCGTCGAAGTACACCTTCATGGTCTTCGTGATGTCATCGACGACGGCGAGGCGTTGCGGGCCGACGTTGAAGGCCACTTTCGCGTCGGCGTTGCCGATCATCTTGTTGCCGAAGTCCACACCGAAGAGCTTCAGGTCCACCGTGACCTGGGTGTTGGCGGCCCAGAAGGCCTCGGGGCGGATCCGGACGCGCCGGTCCGAGTACCAGCGCCACGCGACGGGCTGGCCGGAGGAGACGGTGATGGCGACCGCCTTCTCCATCGCTTCCTTGTTCAGGACCGGTTCGCTGAAGACGATCTCGATCGGCTGACCGGTCCCGACCGTGGTGCCGTTGAGCGGGTACACGGCGGCGTCGGCCTCGTTGGCTTTGGCCACCGTGCTGAAGGTCTGGGCTTTTTTCGTCTCGCGGCCGGCCTGGTCGACGATCGTGTAGCTGTACGTGTAGTTGGTGTCGAATTCCAGCGGATCTTCCGCGGTCCAGGTCGAGCCGTCGGCACTGGTGGTGCCCGGGACCCGTTCTCCGTCGCCGGCCGGTTCCAGCACGACGTCCTTGACGAGGCCGTTGACGGCCTTGATGGAGGGTGTCGAGGCAGGGTTGACGCCTTTGGCGCCGTCGGTGGGCGTGACGCCGAGATCGACCGGCTTGACCACGGGGGCCGCGAGGCCGGGGACGTTGCGCATGGGTGCGGACGCTTCTGAGGGTATCTTCCCGTCCGCCCATCCGGGGGCGCTGGCGACACCGATGCCGCCAGCGCCCACCGCGGCGCAGAGCAGCAGCACGCCGGCCATCTTGCCGGTGAACTTCACGCTGCCGCGTTCGCCTGCGGATCCTTCGCGTCGGCGCCCCATGCCTCGAACCTTGGTCATCTCTTCCATTTCCGTCCCCCAACCGAACTCTTACTCCTGGCGTCCGCGGCGCTGTCCGCGGTCCGTCATTCCAGTTCGCGTCACCTGCCCCCGCCGGCTGTGCCGACTCCTAGTAGCGGTAGTGCTCCGGCTTGTAGGGGCCGTCCACCTCAAGGTCCAGGTACTCGGCCTGGTCCTTGGTCAGCTCGGTCAGTTCCACGCCGAGGGCGTCCAGGTGCAGCCTGGCCACCTTTTCGTCGAGGATCTTCGGCAGCACGTAGACCTGCTTGTCGTATTCGCGTTCGCCCGTGGGCTGGTTGCGCTTGGTGAACAGCTCGATCTGCGCAATGGTCTGGTTGGCGAAGGAGTTGCTCATCACGAAGGACGGGTGGCCGGTGGCGTTGCCGAGGTTCAGCAGCCGCCCTTCGGACAGGACGATGATGGAGCGCTCGTCCGCGGTCCCGGCGTCGAGCACCCATTCGTGCACCTGGGGCTTGATCTCGACCTTTTTGATACCCGGGATCCTGGCCAGTCCGGCCATGTCGATCTCGTTGTCGAAGTGGCCGATGTTGCCGACGATTGCCTTGTCCCGCATGCCCGCCATGTGCTCGGCCATGATGACGTCTTTGTTGCCGGTGGTGGTGATGAAGATGTGGCCCTCGCTGAGCACAGATTCCAGCGTGGCGACCTGGTAGCCGTCCATGGCTGCCTGGAGCGCGCAAATGGGGTCGATCTCGGTGACGATCACGCGGGAACCCTGGCCGCGGAAGGCTTCCGCGGCGCCCTTGCCGACGTCGCCGTAGCCGCAGACGACGGCGACCTTGCCGCCCATGAGCACGTCGGTGGCGCGGTTGATGCCGTCCGGCAGTGAGTGGCGGATGCCGTACTTGTTGTCGAACTTGCTCTTGGTGACGGAGTCGTTGACGTTGATCGCCGGGAACAGCAGCTTGCCCTGCTCCGCCAGCTGGTACAGGCGGTGGACGCCGGTGGTTGTTTCCTCGGTCACACCGAGCAGGCGTGAACCGATCCTGGTCCACTTCTGCGGGTCCTCCTGCAGGGAGGCGCGCAGCACGTCCAGGAAGACGCGGCCTTCCTCGGACTCGTCGGCGGCGGCCGCCGGGACGGCGCCGAGGGCCTCGAAGTCCGCGCCCTTGTGCACCAGCATGGTGGCATCCCCACCGTCGTCCAGGATCATGTTCGGGCCGAGCGCCGGGTTGCTGTCCGCGCCGGGCCAGGTGAGGATCTGCTGGGCGGTCCACCAGTATTCCTCCAGCGTCTCGCCCTTCCAGGCGAACACGGGAACGCCCTGCGGGTCCTCGGCCGTTCCGTTGCCGACCACGACGGCGGCGGCCGCTTCGTCCTGGGTGGAGAAGATGTTGCAGGAAGCCCAGCGCACCTCGGCGCCGAGGGCGGTGAGGGTTTCGATCAGCACGGCGGTCTGGACCGTCATGTGCAGGGATCCGGCGATCCGGGCACCTTTCAGGGGCTGGCTGGCGCCGAATTCCGCGCGCAGGGACATGAGGCCGGGCATCTCGTGCTCGGCGAGGCGGATCTGGTGGCGGCCCGCCTCGGCCAGGGAGATGTCCGCGATCTTGTAATCGAATGTCATGTGAATCCTTTGTGTAGCCGGCTGGTCGTCGGTGGCCGGGTGACTGTGGCCTTGCTTGTCGGTGACTGAAAGTTGTTCGGCGCCGTCGAGCCCCGGGATTGGCTCCGGTGCGGCGGCGTTATGCCATTCGGTGCCCTAACCGGCGGTGCCCTAACCGGCGGCGCGGGGACCGGCGTCGTGCTGGTCCGACGGTGCCGCGGTGGCTGCCGGGACCAGTTCCGGCGGGAGCAGCAGCGGGATGCCGTCCTCGATGCGGTAGCGCGGCGTCGCACCGGAGTCGTCCGCCGCCGTGGCGACGAGCTCTTCGCCGTCCTGGACCAGCGCGGATCCGGTGACGGGGCATCGCAGGACTTTCAAGAGCTCAGGACTGAGATTCGGCATGGTGAACGCTCCCTGGTGGGCGCCGCTGCAGGCGCCGGTGGCTTACGGATTTTGCAGTTCCCAGCCTACCGCCAGTTGCGGCTCACGACGGTTCGCGCAGGACGCGCAGGTGCCCCCGGCGGGTGCCTTCGGCGGCGGCCGGAGCTTCGAGGGCGGGGTGCGCGCTCCGCTGCCCCTGGACGGGCTCCGGCGCGGAGGGCCGCGTCGCGGCTTCACGCACGGCGTTGGCCAGGGCCAGCAGATCGTCCGGGCCGGGCCCTGCGGGCGTGGCCGGCATGGCCAGCCGCAGGACTTCCCAGCCCCGGGGGACAGTCAGGGACCCGGCGTGCTGTTCGCACAGGTCGTAGCAGTGCGGTTCGGCATAGGTCGCGAGGGGGCCGAGCACGGCGGTGGAGTCGGCATAGACGTACGTCAAAGTGGCCACCGCCGAATTGCGGCAGGCTGACCTTGAACAAAGACGAATTGCACCCACGACATCACAGACTACTCCCCCTTCGCGGCGGAACCGGGCATTGAAACGCTCTCGCCCGGCGGGTCGCGGAGCCCGTATCGCGTAAATCATCCGCCG
Organism: Arthrobacter sp.; assembly: GCA_046708245.1. Lineage (GTDB taxonomy): Bacteria > Actinomycetota > Actinomycetes > Actinomycetales > Micrococcaceae > Arthrobacter. The sequence goes on along the minus strand of JBKKDK010000311.1, from coordinate 16,980 downwards.
GGTTTAGAGTCAAGTTATGCAGTCATCGCACCAAGATCCGGGTTTTACGGTCCGCTTGGCTGATCCCGCCGCCGCTTCCGCGCCGGCAGGTTCCGGCCGTACGGCGGCGCCGAAGAGCTTCCGGCAACGCCGCAGGAACAGGCACGGCCGCGGGCTCCGCGGCGAGCTGATGCTCCCCACCCTGCCGGGCTACCGCACCCGCTCCGACCGGTTTGATGACTTTGTGCTCGACTCGGCCGAGCGGCTCCATGACATCTGGGGCAAGCCCCTGGACGGCGTCCGTTTTGCCGTCGATGAGATCCCGCCGGGCCTGGAGCATCTGGTAGCCGACGGCGCCCCGGCCCCGATGGGCGCGTACAGCCCCGCCACGGCGGACGAAGGCCCGGTCATTACCCTGTACCGCCGGGTGGTCGAACAGGCCTGCGGCAGCAGGGAGGAACTCCAGGACCTCGTGCACGACGTCGTGGTGGAGCACACCGCGGAGATGCTCGGCGTGCCGCCCGAATCCCTGGACCCGGTGTACCGCCGCCGCTATTAGCTGCGGGCTAATAGCCCAGCGAGACCTGGACCTGCTCCTGGCCTGCGGCCCCGGCGGCCACGGCGAAGGTGGAAATGTCCTGCGTGCCGTCCTGGCCCAGCACCACGGCGCCATAAGCCGGCTCCCCCGCTGCGGAGAGCAGGTACCCGACCACCGGGGAACCGTCCGCATCGGCCGGGAGCTTGATGGCCGCCGTCGTCCCGCCGGCAATATCGGCGCCCGCAGCCGGCCGGATTTTTCCATCCGCAGTGACCGGCGTGTACGACACCCTGGCCGTCCCCTCCGGTGCCCCGAAAACCAGGTAGCGGTCCCCGCCGGCGGGAACCGGCACCACATGCTGGCTGCCGAGCCTGGCCGAGGCCGGCGACCAGGCGACGTCGGAGGCATCCCCGGCGGCCAGTCCCTTCGTGACGCGCGCCGCAGCAGTGAAGGAGATATCCGAGCTGGCTGCGACCGTGTAGTACCCCGCGGGCACGCCCGCGAGGGAAACTTCGGTGGTGGCTCCGGCCTTCGCCTGGACGACGCCCCCGCCGGGAAGCGCCTTCTGCCCGTCCCGGCCGAACAGTTTGACGGCCACGACCGCGTCGGCGGAGCCGGGCACGGTGATCTGCAGGGACGGTCCGGCGTCACCGGAGCCCGGCTTCGAGATGAGGGCCGCAAGGGCGGCAGGATCCTGGATCTCGACGCCGGAGACCACCTGGCGCACTGCCGGCGCCGTTCCGGGCACGATGAAGTCGACCCCGCCGGGGGTGAGCCCGCGCAGGACACTTTGCTGGATCATCGCAGCCACCGGGCCGCCCGCGCTGCGCACCCGCACGCCGAGCCGCTCCTGGCCCGGGGCGAGCCCGGCCAGGATGATGGAACGGGTGGTGCCGGGCGCGACCAGGAGTCCCCTGCTGCCGGGGGCCTGGACCAGGCCTTTCGCCCCGTAGAGGTCCAGGCTGACGGTGGCCGCGGTGCTGGAGGCGTTGCTGAGGTTCAGGACGGCAGTGCGGCCGAGCGCCGTGTTCGCCCCGACCAGCCACAAATCGTTAGCCGGCTGCTGGCAGGCCGCCGCGGCGAGCCGCGGAGGTCGCCGTCCGAGGCGTTGTAGCTCATGACCGCGCCGGCGGCAGCCCGCCGGTTTGCCTGTGCGTCGGCGCCCAGGACGCTGACGGCGTCGACGCTGTGCTGGTTGACCACCCCTGCCAGCATCGCAGGGGCGCCGGCGGCCGGTCTGGCGTCGGCGGTCGCCGGAGCGGAGCCGCCTGTGGCCTTGGCCAGCTCGACCAGGGTTTTGCCCTTCAGCGTCGAGAGCCGGCTGCCGGGCAGGACGCCCGCGGTTGAGCTGAGCACAACGGCGTTGACGGCGCTCTTCGCGGTGGCCGACTCCGGGCTGAACTGTGGGTCGGTGCCGACCGGCGTGCCTTCCAGCAGCCTGGCGGGGCCCGGGCAGACGCCGACGCTGCCGCCGGCGGGCACGGCCACCTGGGGGGCTTCGAGCGGCCGGCTGCCCGCGTCCCGGGGCGACAGCGAGGCCGCGGACACGAGGCCGCCGCCCGCGGCGACGAGCACGAGGGCGGCGAGGACCCCGCCGAGGGTGCCGCCGGGCGGCAGCAGTTTGCGCCGGGACGGCACGGGGGTGTCCGCCGGCTGGTGCCCGGCCTCCTGGCTGTCCGTCGCTCCGGCGTCGGGGTCCTTATGCATGCTGATGTTCCTTACGCAGGGAGCCTTCGTCCCGTGAGAGCCCGGTGTTCGGCCGGCGCGCCGGCATGGGGATGGCAAGCAGGACGGTCAGCCCGATCACGACGGCCTGGCCGATTCCGGCCCAGAGCGCCCAGGGCGCCTCATAGCGGATGCTCAGCTGTCCGGCCTGGGCGGGCAGGGTGAAGGCCTGGGCCCAGCCCGAGCTGGTGGAGGTGAGCCGGCGCCCGTCGAGCCAGGCGCTCCAGCCCGGATCGGCCCGTTCGGCCAGCACCACCAGCCGGCCCTCGGGGCCGGCAGGCACTGCGGCGTCGGCGGACACCGCGTCCGAGGGGAGCAGCCCGATGGCCGCGCCGTCGCCGTCGACGATCCGCACGCGGTGCGCGACGTCGGCGGCCTCGATGACCGGCTGGTTCAGCGGGCTGATCCGCCAGAGCCAGCCGACGTCCGTCTTGCCGACGGCGACGAGTCCGGGGACGGCGTCCATCCGGCCGGCCGTGAGCTGGGCCGCGGTGTCGGCGGCCCGCAGGACCACAAAGCCGACTCCGAGCCGCTCGAGGTCCGGCCGGGGGTCAACGCCCTGACCGGCCACAATGGTCGCCACGACGCTGCGGAGCGAGCCGGCGACGGCGTCGTCGTCGCGGACCGATTCACTGCCTGGCCCGCCCAGGACGGGGCGGGCGGAGGCAACGGCGGAGAGGGCATCGAGGGTGGTGCCGGCTCCGCGCATCAGCGTGGCGTTGTAGCCGCCGGTTCCGGTGATGGAGATAATCAGGGTCCTGGCGCGTTCCGGGCCTTCGCCGCGGTCGATGGCGGTGGCCGGGAGCGTGCGCGGGGTGGCCGGCTGGACCAGGCGCGGGGTGCCGAGGCCGCCGCCCGGTGTGCCGGTGGCAGCTGCCGGGGCGTCCGCTGCGGCAGCTGCCGGGGGTGCGGGCTGAAGGACGTTTTGTGCGGTCCACGCGGTGAGCGCGGCCAGCGGTCCCGCGAGCAGGAGGACCATGGCTGCGGTTGCCGTGGTGCGGATCAGGATCCTGCGCCCGGTGGCCGCCGTGGCGGCCCGGTCGGCGGAGCCAAGCAGTCCCTCGGCACCGAGCAGCGCCGCGCCGAGGAGGGCAAACGCCGCAGCGGAGACGGCGGGTCCGGTGAACGGGGTGACCAGCACGCCCGTGCCGGCCGCCGTCGCGACGTGTCCGGCGAGCCAGCCGCCGGCCAGCATCAGCACCGCAGCTGCCCAGAGCCAGCGCGCAACTTTCGCCCGCCGGCCCGGCAGGAACAGCGCGGCAATGGCCAGCAGCAGGACGGGCAGGCCGGCCAGCAGCGCGAGCAGCAGCGCCCACGGGGCGGCTCCGCCGGAACCGCCGAAGAACGGCAGGCCGGTCAGCCCGCCGTCGGCGGCAAAGCGCAGCGGCTGGCCCAGGACCTGCTGCCAGAGCGGCGCGGCGTCGAAGCCCAGCGGCATGCCGGGGTCCGCCAGCAGCGCCCGGGGCCGGTCAATGACGGAGAACGCGAACGGCACGAACAGGGCCAGGCTCGGCAGCAGCGCCCACCACACGGTGCGGCCCCGGCGGCCCAGGAGCACTCCGCACAGGACCGCCACGACGGCGGCGGGCACCAGCAGCGACGGGGCGGCCGCGGTCACAACGGCCAGGGCGAGCCCGGCTGCCGCCGCCGCGGTCCACGAGGGGGTACCGTTGATGCCCGGGCGGGGAGGGGGCTTCTCGCCGGCGCGCCGCTCCCCCGGGGCCGGCACTGCCTGCCGGCCGACGGCGGTGCCGGTGGCCCGCAGCAGCGCGAGGACGAGCAGGGGCATCATGACGTGGGCGAGCAATGCCCCGACGCGGCCCTGGTTCAGTGCCACGTGCAGGGCCGGCGCGCCGGCCCAGAGGAAGGCGGCCGCCAGGCGTAGCCGGCGGCGCTGCGTCAGCGCGCCGGCCGCGAACCAGGCGCCGAGCGCGGAGAGCGGCATGGCCAGGACCAGCAGCCAGACCAGGGCCGCGTTGGCATCCCCCGCGCCCAGCAGGCCCAGGACCCACAGGACGTAGCCGAAGGGGTCGCCGTGGCCGGGAAGGCCCGCGCCCAGGGTGATCCACCAGCCGGAGGCGTGGCTCCAGATCTCGGCGAGGTGCAGCGACGCGGGGATCAGCGCGCCGCCGGAGGCCGCCTCGGCCTGGAAGAGGCTGAGCAGTCCGAGCAGGGATGCCGCCGTGGTGGCGAGCACCGCGACCAGCGCACCGCTGCCCACCCAGCCGCGTTCGGTGGTGGCGAGGGCGGCGAAGTCGTCGGCGGAGTCCCCGCTGGGTTGTTCGGGTTCGAGTCCGGTGAGGGCCTCGCCGGAGTCGTCCGCGCCGAGGGCTTCCATCAGGGAGCGCCGGTGGGCCCAGACCTCACGCCGCGGGGTCTGCAGCCCCTTGATGACGGAGCGGCGGATGCGGCGGGTCCGGGCGGCGTTGCGCCGGCCGCGGATCACTGCGGCGGGGCGGCCCAGCGCCACGAAGGTCGCCAGCAGCTGGGAGAAGCCGTGCCCGGGGTCCTTGACCGCGATGCTCAGGACAAGTTTGAAAAGGCTCCCCAGGAGTGCACCCGCCGCGTGCAGCGGGACTTTCCAGGCAACGGCGTGCTTGAGCCGCAGGTGGACCTGCGCCTTGCGGGCCGCCTTGGCATTGCCCAGCGCGTGGGGGCGGTGTGAGACGTGGAACATCCGCGCGGTCGGAACCACCACCACCCGGTGTCCGGCCAGCCGGTTCCGCCAGCAGAAGTCGACGTCGTCGCCGCTGCCCGGAAGTGCCGGGTCGAAGCCCCGCAGTTCCTCCCAGACGTCGCGGCGGACCAGCATGCCGGCGGAGTTCACGGCGAAGGTGTCGGTGCGGCCGTCATACTGGCCCTGGTCGAGCTCGTCGGCGTCGATGAGGGTCAGCCGCTCAGCCCAGCGGCTGGTGGAGAGGCCAACGTCGATCAGCCGCCGCTCGGCGTGCCAGTCCAGCTGCTTGCAGCCGGCCACGGTGACGGACGGGGCCCGTTCCACGGCATGGAGCAGCTCGGCGAGGGCTTCGGGGGCGGGGGCGGCGTCATCGTGCAGGAGCCAGATCCAGTCCGACCGCCGCCCGCCGGCGGAACCGGCCGCCGCCGCACCGCCCGCTTCGGGCCATGGCGCGAGGGCGCTGAGGCCGGCGTTCACGGCTGCGCCCAGTCCGGTTCTGGCCTGTTCGAAGACGGTGACGTTGGCCTGGCCCAGTGCCTGCTCCAGGAGAGCTGCTGAGTTGTCGCGGGAACCGGTGTCGACGCCAATCACAGCGTCCGCCGGCCGGGTCTGGCCCGCCAGCGCTGCCAGGGTCCTGGGGAGAAAATCACCGCCGTCGTGGGAGACCACGACGGCGGTGACTCGTACTTCCTGAAGAATTAGACTGCCCGCTTCCTAAGCCGGCGGCGCTCCCGCTCGGAGAGGCCGCCCCAGATCCCGAAGCGCTCGTCGTTGGACAAGGCGTACTCAAGGCACTGTGAACGTACGTTGCATGCTCCGCAGACTTTTTTGGCGTCGCGGGTGGAGCCGCCCTTCTCGGGGAAGAAGGCCTCCGGGTCCGTCTGCGCGCACAGCGCATCCGTCTGCCAGCCGAGCTCGCCTTCGTCGTCGAAGTCCTGCTGGGACGGCAGCCCGATCCAGACCGGCTGCGCTGTGGTGCCCGCGTGGAGGGTCTGCAGTTCCATCGGCGGGTCGGAAAGATCGTTGTCCTGGTCCGGGCCCCCGGCCAGAAGTTCATCGTGCGCTGCCAGGAAAGCCGTGGCCTGGTCCTGGAGTGAATCCCGCGTGTGGCTGTTGTAGCGGTCCGCCGCGTCCGGGTCGGCCGGATCCACGTACCAGTCGCTCGGCACCCCGCGTGAGCGGTATTTCGCCGTCGCCTGACCGGCAACGACAGCATCTTCATGGATACGCTCTGCAAGCCCCATGGCGTTCCCTCCTGAATTTTGCAGCCTTTGCCTGACCCTCGGACACTCGGTTGTGTGCCGGTTTCTGCGCATTGGCCTTCGATACCTAATTACACGTGTGTAAGTATCCGGGAGTCAAGCCACGGCGGAGATAATAATCAATCTGAGACCCTTTGCGGGGCACGCCACGCCCGGGATTTTTCGCCCGGCGCGGCCCGGCTCTCCCGAATTTATCAGGCTACTGAGTACTTTCGGGGGTTTTTGCCGACATTCCGGGGTTGCGCCGGCCGGGTTTCCGGAATCCGGATCGGAGCGGCCGCTTCGGCTATGACGGAGATCACACTTACCGGCGGCGCGGCGGAACGGCCGTGGCAAGATGAAGGAATGAGCATCCCGGCATTCGAACTGATGACAACACTGCGTTCCGGCCAGTCCACCTCGCCGCGCCTTACCTGGTACGGGCCCGGGGGCGAACGCGTTGAACTCTCCGGCCGGGTCCTGGACAACTGGGTGGCGAAAACCAGCAACCTCCTGCAGGACGAACTCGACGCCGAGCCGGGGACCCGGCTCCGCCTCGACCTGCCGGCGCACTGGAAATCGCTGATCCTGGCCCTCTCCGCCTGGCAGCTGGGCATGGAGCTGGTGCTGGACGCCGGCGAAGCCGACGTGCTGGCCACCGCGGAGCCCGGCCCGGCCGCCGCGGAGGGCGGGTTCGACGCCGTCCTCGCCGTGGCGCTGCCCGCCCTCGCCATGCGCTGGCCCGGCGAGCTGCCGTCCGGCGTCGTCGACTACGCCGCCGAGGTCCGCTCCCATGGAGACGTTTTTATGCCGCACGTCGAACCCGAGTCATCCCGGCCGGCGCTGCTGACCGCCGCGGGCGAGGCCCACACGCACGCCGGACTGCTGGACGGATTCGCCGCGGAGCAGGCCGCCGGGCTGCGGCTGCTGGTGCCTGCCGGGGACGGCCTCGAGGCGGCCCTGGCCAAGTCACTCGGGGCGTGGAAGGCCGACGGCTCCGTGGTCCTGGTCCACCCCGACGTCGAAGTGACGGACAAGCTGCTCGGCGCTGAACGCGTCGGCGGCGGCCAGGCCCCCTAGGCCTGGGGGCCCGGCAGCTCGGGATCCTTGACGGCCCGCTCCCGGACCCGGACGCCGGGCGCCGGATGCGGATGCGGATGTGGATGTGGATGCCGTTCGATGATTTCGTGGTCGTGGGAGAACTCCGGCTCTTCGTCCAGTTCCTTGTTGAACACCAGGAACCGGTAGGCGAAGAACCGCACCACGGTGGCCACCAGGATGCCGGCGACGCCGGCCAGGAAGAGCATGTTCTTGTCGGTGATGCCGAAGCTGTACTTGGCGAGCGCAGTGAACCCGGTGGAAATGCCGATCCCGATGCCGTTGATGAGGATAAACATCAGGAATTCGCGCACCACGTTGTCCTGGCGGCGGTGGCGGAAGGTCCAGAAGCGGTTGGCGATCCACGAGAACACGGTGGCGACGCTGGCGCCGACAAACCGGGCCTTGGCCTCACTGTCGGTCATCGGGCCGTGCATCAGGTAATACGTGAGCCCGTTGTCGATGACGAACGCCACACCTCCGACGGCACCGAATTTGGCCACTTCGCGCCAGAAGAGCGAGGCGAGCCCGCGCATGCGCTCAGCAAGTGTAGTAATCATGACCCTCCGTGGCCTTCGTGAACTGTCGGCCATTGGGCCAAGGGCCCATTTTAGCGCTGATTCCCGGGCACTCGCCGCGCCCTGGAGGTTCGCGGCCGCCTCCGCCGGCGCAGAATCGGGGAACGGCGAGGCTTTCGGTAGGCTGGGAGATGTGACTTTTCCTGTAATCGGTGTTGTTGGCGGCGGCCAACTTGCCCGCATGATGGCCCCGGCGGCCACCGCCCTGGGCTTCGAGCTCCGCGTCCTTGCCGAAAGCGGGGACGTCTCGGCCGTCTCCGCCGTGGCCAACGCCCCGGTCGGTGACTACACCGACCTGGCGCACCTGCTGGAGTTCTCCCGCGGCGTGGACGTCCTGACCTTCGATCATGAGCACGTCCCCACCGGGCACCTGCGCTCCCTGATCGAGGCCGGCGTGAACGTCCACCCCGGTCCGGACGCCCTGGTCAATGCCCAGGACAAGCTGGTGATGCGGGCCGCGATCGACCGGCTGGAACTCCCCAACCCGCGCTGGGCAGCGGTTGCAGACGTGGCGGAGCTGATTGCCTTTGGCGACGACACCGGCTGGCCCGTGGTCCTGAAGACGCCGCGGGGCGGCTACGACGGCAAGGGCGTCCGGATCGTCGATTCGGCCGCGGACGCCGCAGCGGCCTCGGAGTGGTTTGCCGCCATGTCCCCGCTGCTGGCCGAGGCGAAGGTGGAGTTCAGCCGCGAGCTTTCGGCCCTCGTCGCCCGGACCCCGGACGGTGAGTCACGGGCCTGGCCGGTGGTGCATACGATCCAGGTCGACGGAGTGTGCGACGAGGTCATCGCCCCCGCCCTGGACATCCCGGTCGAAGTTGCCGCCGCGGCGGAAAACGCAGCGATCCGGATCGCCAACGAACTCGGCGTCACCGGTGTAATGGCCGTTGAACTGTTCGAGACGCCCGGAACGGGGTCGGGTTTCCTGATCAACGAACTTGCCATGCGCCCCCACAACACCGGCCACTGGACGCAGGACGGCTCGGTCACGAGCCAGTTCGAACAGCACCTCCGCGCCATCCTCAACCTGCCGCTCGGCGCCACGGACCTGCTCGGACCAGTGGTGGTCATGAAGAACTTCCTGGGCGGCGACAACCAGGACCTGTTTTCGGCCTACCCGGCCGCCCTGGCCAGCGAACCCGCCGCGAAGGTGCACTGTTACGGCAAAGCCGTGCGGCCGGGCCGTAAGATCGGCCATGTCAACCTGGTGGGCGCGTCCGCGGCGGACGTGGCTTCAGTCCGCGAGCGGGCCACCACCGTGGCCAACATCATCAGGAACGGGCGGGCTCAGGCCGGCGCCGCATCAGGACTTTCCGAGGAGACCGCATGAGCCCCAGCAACGAAGCGCACGCCGCGAGCGGCAGTGCGGGCAACGGCTCCCCCATCGTCGGGCTCGTGATGGGCTCGGACTCGGACTGGCCCGTGATGGAGGCTGCCGCCGAAGCACTCGCCGAGTTCGGCATCCCCTTTGAGGCCGACGTCGTCTCGGCCCACCGGATGCCGACCGAAATGATCCGATACGGGCAGACGGCCCATGAACGCGGACTGCGCGTCATCATTGCCGGAGCAGGCGGCGCCGCCCACCTGCCCGGGATGCTGGCGTCCGTCACGCCGCTGCCGGTAATCGGCGTCCCCGTGCCGCTTAAGACGCTCGACGGCATGGATTCGCTGCTGTCCATCGTGCAGATGCCCGCCGGTGTTCCCGTCGCCACGGTGTCCATTGGCGGCGCACGGAACGCCGGGCTGCTGGCCGTGCGGATGCTGGCCGCCGGCACCGACGACCTCGCCGCCGGACTCCGGGCCGACCTCGTCGGGTTCGCCCAGGAACTCAATGACGTTGCCGCCCGCAAGGGCGCCAGCCTCCGGCAAAAAGTGAGCGAAGTATTTGCCGACGGCAACGTCGTTCCGCGGGGCAGCCGCTAAGGATCTCCTGATGACCAACCGCTACGCTCCCGCCCCGCAGAACAGCCAGCGGCCAGAAGGGCACAACCAGCCGCAGCAGTCCCTGACCGACCCTGTCCGCTACCCCTCGGGAGCGGCCGCGCCGGTGCTGACCAAGCGGGCCTTCCTCCTGATCCTGATGACGCTGGTGGTTCCCGGCAGCGCCCAGATCGTGGCGGGCAACAAGCGGCTCGGCAGGATGGCGCTGCGGGTCACCTTTACGGTCTGGGCGCTGGCCCTGGCCGCGGTGGTGCTGCTCGTGGCGGCGCGTTCCACGCTGATCAACGTTGTGGCCAACCCGTTCGCCTCGCTCCTGCTGGTGATCGGGCTGGCCATCCTGTCCATCGGCTGGGCCCTTCTCTTCTACAACACCCTGCGACTGATCCGGCCGGTGCTGCTGGCGCCCAGTGTGCGGCCCGCCGTCGTGCTGGCTCTCGTGCTGGCGATGGTCCTTGGCAGCGGTTCGCTGGGGTACGCCGCCTACGTCCTTAACGTGGGCCGCGATGCCATCGGGAGCATCTTCTCCTCCACCGGCCCGGCCATTGAACCGTCCGAGGGCCGGTACAACTTCCTGATGATGGGCGGCGACGCCGGGGCGGACCGCACGGGCCGGCGCCCGGACAGCCTCTCCGTCATCAGCGTGGACGCCAAGAGCGGCAAGACCGCCATCATCTCGGTGCCCCGCAACCTGCAGAATGCGCAGTTCAGCGAGGGCTCCCCCATGCTCAAGATCTACCCGGACGGCTACGACTGCGGCGACGAGTGCCTCATCAACGCGATCAACACCGAAGTCACCAACGAGCACCAGGACCTGTACCCCGGCGTGGCGGACCCCGGGGCCCAGGCCACGCTGGAGGCGGTCTCCGGAACGCTCGGCATCAAGGTCCAGGCCTACGTGCTGGTGGACATGGACGGCTTCTCCAAGCTCATCGACGCCATGGGCGGCATCCGGATCAAGGCCGGCGGCTGGGTCCCGATGAGCGGCGACATGGTCGATGAGGCCAACGGCATCCACGGCATGCCGCTGGGCTGGATCCCGGCCGGAGACCAGACGCTGGACGGCTACCACGCCCTCTGGTACGGCCGGTCGCGGGAGTTCGTGGACGACTACGCCCGGATCCAGCGGCAGCAGTGCGTCCAGCAGGCCATGCTCAAGCAGCTCGACCCGGCCACGCTGCTCGCCAAGTTCGAGGACATCGCGAAGGCAGGCACCAAGGTGGTGGACTCCAACGTGTCAGCCGGCCAGCTCGGAAGCTTCGTGGACCTGGCGATGAAGGCCAAGGGCCAGGAGGTGGGCCGCCTGACCATCGGGCCGCCAGACTTCGACGTGTCCTTCTCCACGGTCCCGGATTTCGAGCAGATCCATGACCGGGTGGACCAGCTCCTCGCCGCGAACGCCTCCGCCACGGCCGAGGACAGCGTGCTTCCGCAGGCCGCGGCCCCCGGGCCGCTGTCCGCCGCGGGCGCCGTCCCCGGGACGCAGCCCGCACCGTCGCCGTCGGACTTCACCCCGGTGACGACGACGCCCGACGGCGAGCCGATCACGGAGGAAATGCTCAACGATTTCAAACGCCAGGGCGACGAACAGTCGATCCGCGACCTGGTCGCGACCAACGGCCTGTGCGCACCGCTCTAGGCCCAGTTTTAACGACCGAACGTCAGTGACCAGATAGGGACCAGGCAGTGTACGAACTCGAGAATGTCCTCCGGCCCTACGCCTGGGGATCCGCGACGGCAATCGCCCACCTGCTCGGCCGGCCCGCGTCCGGCGGCCCCGAGGCCGAACTCTGGATCGGCGCCCACCCGGACTCCCCGTCCGTGGCGCTCTCCTATGCCGCGCCTGCCTCCGCCGGCGCCCACGCCGCAGGCTCTGACGACGACGGACGCCGGGCCCTCGATGACCTGATCGCCGAGGATCCCGAGCACCACCTCGGCGGCGCCAGCATCGCCGAATTCGGCCCGCGGCTGCCGTTCCTGCTCAAGGTCCTCGCCGCCGAGCACCCGCTCTCCCTGCAGGTGCACCCGACCCTTGAGCAGGCCCGCGAAGGCTTTGCCCGGGAAGAGGCCGCCGGCGTCGACCGCGCCGCCACGGAGCGGAACTACAAGGACGACAACCACAAACCCGAAATGATCTTCGCACTCACCCCCTTCGAGGCGCTGTGCGGATTCCGGCCGGCCGCCGAGTCGCGCGCAGTGTTCGCGCACCTGGCGGCCTGCTTTGACCTGGCCGGGCTGGAGCTGCCGGCGCTGCTCCCGCAGCTGCTCGACGACCTGGCGCAGGACGACGAGCCGGCGGCCCTCCGCGCCGCCTTCGAGCGGCTGATCGCCGGCGGCGAGGACGTCTCGAGTGCCACCGCCATGGTGGTCGCGGCACTTGTCTCCGGCGCCCCGATGGGGATGCACGTGCCGGAGCTGACCACCGTGGTGAACCTCAACAACGAGTACCCCGGCGACCCCGGCGTGCTGATCTCGCTGCTGCTGAACCGGATCTCGCTGGCACCCGGCGAGGCCGTGTACCTGCCGGCGGGCAATGTCCACGCGTACCTGCGCGGCCTCGGCATCGAAGTCATGGCTTCCTCGGACAATGTGCTGCGCGGCGGGCTGACGCCCAAGTTCGTGGACGTGCCGGAACTGCTCAGGACCATCGCCTTCGAAGCCGTCGGTGTGCCAATGCTCGAGGCCGAAACCACCATGCTGGGCCAGGAGCTCTTCTGCCCGCCGTTCCGCGAATTCCAGCTGCAGCGGGTGGAGCTGCAGCCCGGCGGCGAACCGGTCCCGCTGGCGCAGTCCGGCGCCGCCGTGATCCTCGTCGCCTCGGGCGATGTCCTCCTCGACTCCCCCAAGGGCGAACTGCGCCTGGCCCGCGGCGCGAGCGCCTTCCTGCCGGCCGCGGAGGCCCCGGTCAATGTTCACCCCGTCGCCGGCGCCACCGGGGCCGCCCTGGCCTTTGCCGTCACCACCGCCCTGAAAGCCTGACACCCGTGGATTATTTCCTGCAAAGCCCCCAGTGGGCCGACTTCCAACGCTCGCTGGGCCGGACCGTCCATGAGCAGTCCGGACCCGGCTGGAGGTTCCTCGCCGTCGAGGAGACGAACCCGGCCGGGAAGCTGCTGTATGCACCCTACGGGCCGGTGGCCGCAACGCTCGAGGCGTTCGACGCCGCGCTGGCGGCGCTGACGGACGTGGCACGCGGCTGCGGGGCCGTGTTTGTCCGGGTCGAACCGGTCAGCCTGGCGGCGGCCGGCGCCGGCGCGGCGCTGCGGGGCCGCGGCCTGCAGCCGGCACCGACGAACCAGCAGCCCGAGCTCAGCTGGATTGTGGACCTGGACCGCGATTTCAAGGACGTCCTGGCGGACATGAAGCCGGTGAACCGCAACCTGTACCGGAACATCCACAAGAAGGGTGTGACGTTCCGCTCCAGCCAGGATCCGGCCGAGATCGCGGTGCTGCTGGAGTTCCTGCACATGACCGCGGCGCGCAACGGTTTCAAGCCGCAGAGTGACGAGTACCTGGGCCAGGTGGCGCAGTCGCTGATGCCGGCGGGAGCCGCGACGCTCTTCATTGCCGAGCTGGAGGGCACGCCCATCGCGGCCGCACTGGCCTATGACTCGGCAGATACCCGCACCTATGCGCACGCCGCGCTGGATGACACGCATCGGAAGCTCAGCGCCGGGATCCCGCTGCTGGTGACCCTGATGGCCGATGCCAAGGACAAGGGCCTCAAGCACGTCGACCTCTGGGGGGTTGCCCCGGAGGGACAGCCGGACCACAAATGGGCCGGGTTTACGGCGTTCAAGAAATCGTTCGGCGGCCGCCAGGTCGCGTACCCCGGAACGTGGGACCTGCCGGTGCGGAAGGTGCGCTACGCCGCGTACCAGCTGGCCCGCCGGGGGGCGCAGGCCGCCAGGAAGGTCGTAAGCACGCTGCGGGCGCGGCTCCGCCCCTAGGGGTGGGCCCAAACACCGGACATGCCCCGCGCCGGGGCCGGCCACAGGACATAAGCCCATTGTGCCCAGTCCTTGCCCAAACACTGGACATGTCCCCCCGCGGAGGAACACTCCCCTGGCCTTCGGGTGACTCACCGTCCCGCGGCGGGTGCCCTCTTCTGTGCCGCGTACGCGCTGGCCACCATCTCTTCGACGGAGTGCCGCATCTTCCAGTCCAGGTCCCGGGCGGCCAGGGTGCCGTCGGCGACAATCCGGTCCGGATCCCCCGCCCGGCGCGGGCCGGTTCCGGGCTCAAAGTCGATTCCCGTGGCCGCTGCCATCGCCGTCATGATCTGGCGCACCGAGAGCCCGTCCCCCGAGCCCAGGTTGTAGACCCGTTCCAGCGGCCGGCCCGCGGCGAGGGCCTGGGCCGCTGTCACATGCGAGGCTGCAAGGTCTGCCACGTGCACGTAGTCGCGCACGCAGGTGCCGTCCGGGGTGTTGTAGTCGGTCCCGTAGATCCGCGGCACGTCCCCGGCCACAAGCGCCCGGAGAACGATCGGAAACAGGTTGTGCGGGCTGGTGTCGTAAAGCTCGGGCGAACCGGAGCCCACCACGTTGAAGTAGCGCAGCGAGGTATGCCGCAGGCCCCGGGCCCTGCCCTGGTCCCGGATGAGCCATTCACCGATGAGCTTGCTTTCCCCGTAGGGAGATTCCGGCAGCGTGGGGGTGTCCTCTGTGACCACGTCCCCGCGCGGCGTGCCGTAGGTCGCTGCGGAGGAGGAGAACACCAGTTTGTCGACGCCGGCCAGTTCCATGGCCTTGAGCAGGTGCGCCGTGCCGGTGACGTTCTGTTCGTAGGTCAGCAGCGGCTCCTGCACCGAGACTCCCGCGTACTTGAAGCCCGCGAGATGGATCACCCCGGTGACGTGGTGCTCCAGCAGCGTCCGGGCCACGAGCGCGTCGTCGAGGATGGTCCCGTGCACGAACGGCACGCCGTCGGGGACGAATTCGCGGTGCCCGCTGGTCAGCGAGTCGAGCACCACCGCCGGGAGGGAGGCGCCGCGCAACGCGGCCACCACGTGCGAACCGATATATCCCGCGCCGCCTGTCACAAGCCATGTCATGGGTCCAGCCTACCGAAGCCGGCCGGCCGCCCCGAAAGCAGCGGATCCCGGGCCGCGTTCGGCGGCCCGGGATCCGGCAGTGCTGGCTGGTGCGGCGCTGGAGCCGCGGTTGCCTAGTTCTTGCGGGCGTAGCCTTCCCACTTGCTGGCCTGGTGCTCGCCGTCCACAAAACGGATGGTGCCGGACTTGGAGCGCATCACGATCGACTGCGTGAGGACCTTGTCCTTGGAGTACCGGACGCCCTTGAGCAGGTCGCCGTCGGTGATGCCGGTGGCCGCGAAGTAGCAGTTGTCGCTGGAGACGAGGTCGTTCGTGGAGAGCACGCGCTCCAAGTCGTGGCCCGCGTCGATCGCCTTCTGCTTCTCGTCGTCGCTGGTGGGCCACAGGCGGCCCTGGATCACGCCGCCGAGGGACTTGATGGCACAGGCCGCCACGATGCCTTCCGGCGTGCCGCCGATGCCCATCAGCGCGTCGACGCCGGTGCCGGAGCGCGCCGCGGCGATCGCGCCGGCGACGTCGCCGTCCATGATGAACTTGGTGCGCGCACCGGCCTCACGGATTTCCTCCACGAGCGGGCGGTGCCGGTCGCGGTCCAGGATCATCACGTTGAGCTGGTTGACCTTGACGCCCTTGGCCTTGGCGATCAGGTGCAGGTTCTGCTTGACGGGCAGGCGCAGGTCCACCATGTCGGCCGCTTCCGGGCCGGTCACAAGCTTTTCCATGTAGAACACCGCGGAGGGGTCGAACATGGAGCCGCGTTCCGCGACGGCGAGGACGGCCAGGGCGTTGTTGATGCCCAGGGCGGTCAGCCGGGTGCCGTCGATCGGGTCGACGGCGACGTCGCACTCGGGGCCGGTGCCGTCTCCGACGCGTTCGCCGTTGAACAGCATCGGCGCTTCGTCCTTCTCGCCTTCACCGATGACCACAACGCCGTTGAAGTGGACCGTCTGCAGGAAGGAGCGCATGGCGTCGACGGCGGCGCCGTCTGCCTTGTTATTGTCCCCGAAGCCAACCCAGTGGCCGCCGGCGATAGCCGCGGCTTCGGTGACGCGGACCAGTTCCAGTGCAAGGTTGCGGTCAGGCTCGTCAATGCCGACGGCGAGAGACGGGGAAAGCGTGGAATACTTCTGGGTCATTGGCGCTGGTGACACGTGAACCTCTTCTTCGAGTGGCGATCATTGAGGCCGGACGGCCAAGATCGATCCGTCGCGGTGAGTTCGTCTGATATTGATCATAGTCGCGCCGGGATTGCTACGTCTCGGCATGACCATCCCGTGAAACGCACCACCATCCCCGGCAGGTCCCTCCGAATGTGAGATCGGCCCCGGGATGGGCGACTATAGAGGGGTGAGTGAAACGCAGCAAACGCCCCCCGCAGCCCCGGCAACCCCCGGCGGCGGCGCCGCGCCGGAAACCGCCGGCGGGACCGGCCAGCCGCCCGTCAAGCCCGTAATCGCGCCCGGGGCCGCGAAGCGGGCCAACGCCTCGGTGATCGGAATGCTCATCGCGCTGGTGCTGAGCATTGCCACCTTCCTTCCGATCGTGCTGATGAATCCGGCGCCGAAAACCGACGGCTACCGGCCGGACATCGACGTCAGCGCCATCGCGGGCAACGCCGCGGGTGTGGCGGGATTCACACCGGTGGCCCCTGCCGCCGGCGACACATTCCGACCGAATTACGCCCGCTGGGAGTCCGGCACGGGCACCGGCGTGCCCACCTGGGAGGTCGGCTACGTCACGCCCAAGGAATCCTTCATCGGCCTGGTCCAGACCCGGCAGTCCAACCCCACCTGGCTGCTGCAGCAGGTGCAGAACGCGCCCGTCACCGGAACCAGGAACGCCGGCGGACGCGACTGGGAACTCCGTGACACCGGCAAGGGCGCCAAGTCCATGGTGCTCGTGCACCGCGGCACCACGGTGATCCTGAGCGGCACGGCCCAGCTCGACGAGTTCGCCGTGCTGGCCGCCGCCGTCGTCAAGGCACTGGACAGTAATCCTGCCGCAACAGTTTCACCCTCGGCCACTCCGTCCCCGTAAGGTAGGGCCGTGGCCACATACCTGACTCCTGCACTTGCCTGGCGCCGTCTCCGCGAAGGCAACGAACGCTTCGTTTCCGGCACGTCCTCGCACCCGAACCAGGACGCCTCACG
>JBKKDK010000310.1:0-11132 GCA_046708245.1 Arthrobacter sp. | reverse complement strand
GTGCCAGACTACGCGCGCTGGGAGATGTTGAGAATGTTGCCCTCGCTGTCCAGGAACCAGGCAGCCTTCCCCCAATCAGCGGTGGCGACGCCGTTCTCCGTCTTCAGGCCGGGAAAATCGTATTCTTCAAAGACGACGCCGCGGCCCCGCAATTCCTCCATCTCGCTTTCGAGATTGTCCGTTTCCCAGCCCATCTGGGTGTTCTTGGCTGTCCCAGCATTCTCTGTCTGGTAGAGGAGGAAGCTCGTTCCGTTGCCGCACCGGTAGACCACGGTGTCCTCCTCCATGGATTCGGAGGGTTCGATTCCCAGCTTGTCCCGGTAGAAATCCTTCGCCCTGTTGATGTCCTTCGCGGGGAGGACAGCCATGATGCTTGAATCCTTGAACATGACGATTTCCTTCTGTGCCTTGATCTATCACAGCGACGGCGGTGCTCCCCCCGGTTTCGGTCCCGGAACGTCCTTGTCCCGGGCCCGTGACCGCCCGTCGCGCCGATTGCCGGGGCAGCCACCTGGGACTCTAAACGCCATGCCAGCATGACCGGCGCCCAGGTCCCGCAGATTATGTGGCCATTATGGACCGACTTGGGCCTGCGGAAACAGGGGCTGCCGCACCCAACGCCGGCACCACTTCGCGCTAGGGTCCAGCGACGCCGCCCAGCACCACGTTCAGCGGTTCCTGCCCGGACTGCAGCAACCCGATCTGCTTGCGGATGAGCCGAGCCATCCGCGGCAGCATGGCCGTGCTCGCCCCGCCGACGTGCGGGGTGATCAGGACGCCCGGAGTGGTCCACAGGGGGTGGTCGCGGGGCAGCGGTTCCGGATCCGTCACGTCCAGGGCGGCCCGGAGCCTGCCGGTTGAGGTCTCGCGCAGCAGCGCCCCGGTGTCGGCCACGGGACCGCGGGCAACGTTCACCAGCAACGCCCCGTCCGGCATCGCCGCGAGGAACCGGTCATCCACGAGCTGCCGGGTTTGCTCGCTCAGCGGCACACTGAGCACCACAATGTCATGCAGCGGCAGCTGCTCGAACAGCGAATCAATCCCGTAGATCCTGCCGCGCTCGTCCTCGCGACCGCGGCTGGCCAACCGCGTTACCTCAGCCTCGAACGGCAGCAGCCTGGCCTCGATCGCCTTCCCCACTCCCCCGTAGCCCACCAGGAGCACACGCCGGTCGGCCAGGCTTGGGCGCTGCGTGTTGTCCCATGTCCCGGTCGCCTGGTTCCGGACAAAATCCGGGATCCCCCGCTGGCTGGCAATCATCATGCCCACCGCAAGCTCCGCCGTCGACGTCTCATGCACGCCCGCGGCATTGGCGAACAGGCACCCCGGGGGCAGGACCGCCGCCACGCCGTCGTACCCGATCGACTGGCTCTGCACCAGCCCGACGTCCACAGAATGCAGCGCCGTCAACGCCGCGGGAGCGCCCATGTAGGGCGGCACCACAAGGTCAAACTGCCCAGCCGGCGCCGGGCCGCTGAAGTCCCAGAGGAGAAGTTCGACGTCGGCGGACGGCTCGAGTGCCTCCATCAGCCGCTGGTCGGGCAGACTGACCCGAAGTTTCCGTGATGTGGCCAAACCGGGCATGTGGGCATCCTTCTGTCGATTTCTCTGTCGAACCACCAGTCTGGCCTATTCGCGCTTCCGTCAACGTCCGCACGGTGCCAGAGTTGAAAGATGAACGAGGCAACCGGGAATGAGGAAACTGGCGGGTTGGTCCTGGACCTGGAGTGCACGCTCGATGCTCCCCCGGAGGAAGTTTTCAGGATGCTGACGGAATCGGCCGAACTGGTGAAGTGGTGGGGTCCGCACGGCGTCACCATCCCTGCAGCCGACGTGAACCTCACGGAGGGCGGCCGCTACGGATTCCGGATGACGCCCCCGGAAGGCGATCCGTTCCACCTCTCCGGCGAGTTCCTGGAGATCGATCCACCATGGCGGCTGGTGTACACCTTTCGCTGGGAGGAACCGACACCGGATGACCGGGATACCGTCGTCGAACTCGCACTCGGGAGTACCGGCGAAGCCACGCGCCTGGCGCTCTCGCAGGGACCGTTCCTGACGGAAGAGCGCCTGGCCCTGCACCGCAGCGGCTGGACCGAGTCGTTCGAGAAATTGCAGGTGATATTGGGGAGCCGCACCTGAGGACGTAAATAAGGGCCCTTCCGGAAGGAAGAGCCCTTTTTTGCTGCTGCACCTTACGCAGCCACGGCACCGATCTGCTGCATCAGCTTCAGGTTGTCCGTGGTGCCCCAGTGCTCGGCGACTTTGCCGTTCTCGACCCGGATGATGTCCGTGCAGTCGAATTCGACGCTCTTGCCCGTTGCCGGGATGCCGGCCAGTTCTCCGCGGTGGGTACCGGTGAGAATGGTGTGGCATGCCTCCATGTTTCCGGCGGCCACAACGGGTTCCATCTCTTTGACCCGAATGTCCGGGAACGCCGTCCGCATGGTCTTCACGAAGTACTTGACGCCGTCCTTACCGGGCGGTTGCCCGGGGAGGGCCTCTTCGTGATCCACATAGCTGTCGGCAGCCAACTCATCCACGAGGGTGACGTTGCCGCTCTCGATCACTTCCTTGTAGAACCGCTCAATCAGTCCTACACCCTCAGCCATTTCGACTCCTTGTAGCACGAGACCGAATTGGTCCCCCCAGGCCTGTTGCACCGGCCGCCGGGTCCGCCCGTCGTTTTGGTGCCCCCGCCAGACACAAGCTGCCCGCGCGGAGCGCCGCGAAGACTGTAGAGGAGATGCCGGTGGAAACGGGCGGAAAAGCCTCGTTAAGGCTGAACATATTCCGGGACTTCCAAGGTGTCAAGATGCCTGACTTCCGCCGCCGTTACCGGCACGCCAGCGACACGACAAACACCATCACGGCGAAGGGCCCGTTCCCTTCGAAGGGGCCCCTGCTGCACACGATCGCTGCTTCTTTACTGGGGTGCGGCGCCGATCTGTTGCATGAGGGTCATGGTGTCCGTGGCTCCCCAGTGCTCGACGACCTTGCCTTCCTCGACCCGGATAATGTCAATGCCGCTGAATTCGACGCTGCGGCCGGTGGGGGCAACGCCCATCAGTTCTCCCTGGTGCGTTCCGGTCAGCACCACGTATTGTGCCTCGAGGTTTCCGTCAACCAGCGCCGGTTCCGTGGTCTTGGCCTTGAGGTCCGGGAATGCTGCCCGCATTACGTTGACGAAGAACCCAACCCCGTCCTTGGCGGGCGATTGCCCGGGCAGGGGATCGTGGTCGACAAAGTTCTCACTCACCAGCTCGTCGATGAGGCTAAGGTTGCCGCCCTCGATCACCTCTGTGTAGAACCGCTTGATCATTCCAGTCCCGTCAGCCATTTCCGACTCCTTAAAAGTGGATGAGACCGCAGCCCAAGTTTCCCACTCTGGCCATGGCACATCAACGGCCTGCACATCTGGCCCGCATCTCCTGCGACTCCGCCGGCGCCTTCGCAGACGCCGTAACATCCCCGCCGCGCGCAACCGGACCGACACATAATTGGTCCTGGAAGTCAGCCGGAAACCACCCGTGTGAACGGCGTGTTAAACCTCGTTTCGCGGCTGTTAATTGCTCCTAACCCCCGGAAAATCAGGGATTTTGCCCCCTAGCTTGGTAATTGGTTCGACCAATAAACCAATCAGCCAAGAGCCTCCAGGAGCATCCCTTGAACGTTTCCACCGCAGAAAATCCGGGCACCCCGGAGACCCCGCCGCCGGGCGAGGCCGCCACCCCGCCGGGATCCCGCCGCCGGCTGCTGCCCGTCAGCAGCAAGCGGCCCGGGCCGGTCGCCGTGACCGTGCTGTTTTCCCTCGGCTGGGTCTTTATGTACGCGGACCGCAACATCCTCTCCCCCGTCATGAGCGTCATCCAGGACCAGTGGGGACTGAACAAGGGCCAGCTCGGCCTGATGTCCACCGTCTTCTTCCTCACCTACGCCCTCATGCAGATCCCCACCGGCTACCTCGCGGACAGGATCGGCCGGGTCAAGGTGGTGGTGGTCGGCTACGTGATCTTCGGCATCGGCACCATCCTCAGCGGCTTCGCCCCCGGCTTTATGGTCTTCCTGCTGATGCGGGCGTTCACCGGGATCGGCGAGGGCACCTTCTACAGCCCGGTGTACGGCATCTCCTCCAGCTACATCTCGGACAAATGGCGCGGCGTCTCCGCCGCCCTCATCAACAGCGGCATGGCCGTCGGCATCTCGCTCGGCTTCATCGGCTCCAGCTACCTCACCTTCACGCTGGGCCTGGAATGGCACGTCTCCTTCGTCGTCTTCGGCGCCGCCACGCTGCTGGTCGCCTTCCTGATCCACTACTACCTCGCCCCGATCGACGCCGAGCACAAAGCCCAGGCCGCCGAGACCGCCGCCGCCGAACTCACCGGCGCCGCCCCGGCCGTCAAGGAATCCAACAAGGCCCTCTTCACCCGCAACCACCTCCTGACCTACGTGCTGATCTTCTGCTCGCTCTACGGCTTCTTCTCCATGCTGACCTGGCTGCCCACCTACCTCCAGCAGGCCCGCGACGGCGCCCCCGCGCAGACCGGCATCATTGCCTCGCTGGTCCCCTGGGCCTCCATCCCCGGCGCCATCCTGCTCAGCATGCTGGCCCGCCGCCTCAGCAACACCCGCCCGCTGATCGTCCTGCTCGCCGTCCTCGGCGGACTCTGCCAGATCCTGGTCCCGCTGACCGGCGAATACTCGCTGATGATCGTGGGACTTGTGGTCTACGGCCTGGTGGGCAAGCTCGCCCTGGATCCGATCCTGATCGCCTTCCTCGCGGAAAACACCCCGCGGTCCATGTACTCCCGGGCCTACGGCTACTTCAACTTCGCCGGGATGCTCTCCTCCATCTTTGCCCCGTACATCACCGGCGCCCTAGCGGACGCCACCGGAGCCCTCGAAGCCGGCTTTTACCTCTCCGCAGTCCTGCTCCTGATCGGCGCGATTGCCTTCTGCTTCACCAAGCCGGCCGCCGTGCCGGAGCTGGAGCAGGTTCCCGGGCGGACCGAGCCGGCTCTCGAGCCGGCCAAGTAGCGCCCGACGTCGTTCCCCGCCTTACCGAGGTACCGCACCAACCGAAATATTGCACCAACCGAATTAAGCACCAAAGACACACAGCAGAAAGGCCGCACAGTGACCCCGAGTACAGACCCCCGCCCCGCCCTCCGGCGCAGCGCCCCGGTGAGCGCGGAAGTTGCCGCCTACCTCGAACGGGAGATCGCCTCCCGGGGCCTCCTGCCCGGGGACAAGCTCCCCACCGAGCGTGAACTGGCAGCGCAACTGTCTGTCTCACGGACCACTGTGCGGTCTGCCCTGCAGGAACTCGAAAGCAAGCACCTGCTGGAACGGACCCAGGGCCGCGGTACGCTCGTGGCCGCGCCGCCGGCGGGGGTGAGCGAGCTCTACGCCCGGCTCGCCGGCGTGGACCAGGCCCAGCAGGACGTCGCGGAACTGCGCGGATCGATGGAACCGCTGGTGGCCGAACTGGCTGCGCTGCGCTCCAGCGCGGCGGACCTGATCCAGCTCCAGGACGTGCTCAACGGCTCCAACGAACACCTCTCCCCGGAGGAAGCCCTGCGGCTGGATATCCAGTTCCACACCCTGCTGGCCCAGGCGGCCCGCAACCAGCTGATGGCCACGGTCCTGACCCTGACCAGCTCCTGGACCACCGACGTCCGGCTCCGCTCGCACTCCACCCTCGAAGGCCGGCGGAGCTCCATCGAGGGCCACCGCCACATTCTCGACGCCATCTTGAACCGGGATGCCACCGGCGCGGGCATCGCCATGCGCGACCACCTCGCCGACGTCGCCATCCTCATCCGCGGCCACCACTGACCACATCGCACGCGTCCCACCTGAACCTGCCGATCCCCACCCGACCGGAGACCTACCGTGACCACCTCGCTTAGCCCGTCCGCACCCGCAACGTCCGGCGCCCTCCAGCCCTGGGACGGCATCCAGGACGGTACCCCCTACCTGCCCTCCGCTCCGGAAAACGTCCTTTGGGGTGCCCTGCCTTGCGCCTCTGACCGGCCCGTCCTCAGCATCGACTCCGGCGCCAACGTCACTATCGACACCATCAGCCACGAAGGGATCCTCGAGGACCAGGGCCGGGACCCGCTTGCCTTTTTCGGCTCGCACGGCGTTCCCGGGCATCTGGTGCTGCAGGACGCCGTCGACCTCGCCGCCTCGGATATCCAGCGGCTGGCCGGCGGGCTGGGCCCGCACGTCGTGACCGGTCCCATCGCGGTCAAGGGCGCCCGGCCGGGTGACCTGCTGAAAATCACCGTGTTGGAAACCACGCCCCGGGTCCCTTACGGGGTCATCTCCAGCCGGCACGGCCGCGGATCGCTCAGCGGCGAATTCCCGCTGGGCCCCGACACCTACAGCGCCTTCGCCACCGTCCGGGACGCCGACGACGGAACACCCTCCGGCTGGCTCCCGCTGCGCCCCGGCGCGGAACCCTCGGTGCATTTTCCGCTCAAGCCCTTCCTGGGCATCATGGGCGTCGCCGTGGACGGCGGGCAGCGGCCGCACTCGGTGCCGCCCGGAAGCCACGGCGGCAACATCGACATCAACCTCCTGACCGCCGGCAGCTCCCTCTACCTGCCGGTCCAGGTCCCGGATGCGCTCGCCTACGTGGGCGACCCGCACTTCGCCCAGGGCGACGGCGAGGTCTCCCTGACCGCCATGGAGGCCTCGCTCCGGGTCAAACTGCGGTTCGAGGTCGTCCCGCAGGACGAGGCGGTGCGCAACTTCGGCGTCCTCGGCGGCCCTATGGCGCAGACCCCGGAATTCCTGGTCCCCACCGGCATGGACGAGGACCTCGACACCGCGGTGCAGAACTGCGTCCGCGCCGCCGTCGCCCTGCTGCAGGCCCGCTACGGCATGGACCCCAGCCTCGCCTACGCCTACCTCAGCGCCGCCACGGACTTCAACATCTCCCAGGTGGTTGACCTCGTCAAAGGCGTCCACGCCCGCATCCGGGTCGAGGACTTCCGCCCGTGACCGCCACTGAACAGCCCCCGACGGTCCGAGCCGATCCGACAGTTTGGCGCGAAACCG
Source organism: Arthrobacter sp. (assembly GCA_046708245.1). Lineage (GTDB taxonomy): Bacteria > Actinomycetota > Actinomycetes > Actinomycetales > Micrococcaceae > Arthrobacter. The sequence continues at coordinate 4,064 of JBKKDK010000310.1, read as the reverse complement.
GCGATCCGCTGATCCCGGCCACCGGCGCGGGGCTGCTGGCCGGCATGTCCGTCGCGGTCAAGGACCTGTTTGCGCTGGAAGGGTTCCGGACCGGCGCCGGGAACGCGGAATGGCTCGCCGGCAGCTCCTTGGAGACGACGACGGCGCCCGCGGCCGCCGCGCTGCTGGCCGCCGGGGCGGTGATCGCCGGCATCACCCGGACGGACGAATTCGCGTACAGCCTCGCCGGCACGAATGCCCACTACGGCACCCCGCCCAACCCGAAAGCCCCCGGCCGGATCAGCGGCGGCTCTTCGTCCGGGTCCGCGAGCGCCGTCTCGCTGGGCCAGGCCACCATCGGGCTGGGCACGGACACAGGCGGATCCATCCGGGTGCCCTCCGCGTACCAGGGCCTCTTCGGCATCCGCACCACCCACGGTGCGGTTTCCACGCAGGGCCTGCTGCCGCTGGCGCCTTCGTTCGACACCGTCGGCTGGATGGCACGCGACGCCGCGACGCTGGCCGCCGTCGGACATGTCCTCCTGCCGCCGCACGAACCCGTGGCGCCGCTGACCGGGGCACTGTTCGCGCCGGGGCTGCTGGCCCTGGCGGAGCCTGACGTCGCCCGGGCGGTGGAGGACTCGCTCGACGCGTGGGCCGGAACCGCGGTCCTCCCGGGCTTGGACTGGGCGGACTTGCGGACGGCCGAGCTGCCCGCCTGGCTGGCGGCCTTCCAGACGGTGCAGGGCTACGAGGCCTGGCAGCAGCACGGCCCCTGGATCGGTGCGCACTGGAGTTCCCTCGGTGCCGACGTGGCCGCCCGGTTCCGGACCGCGTCCCGGATTGAGCGCGGCGAGGCCGACGACGCACGCGATGTGCTGCGCGCCGCCCGGCAACGCATCCGGGCTGTGGTGGGCGGCGGCCTGCTGGTGCTGCCGTCGGCGTCCTCGGTGGCACCCCTGCTGTCCGAGGCTTCCCTCGACAGCGCGGCAATCGAGCGGGTGCGCCGTGCCACCATGCAACTGACCTGCGTCGCCGGGATCGCCGGGCTGCCCGCCGTCAACCTGCCATTGACCACCGACGCCGGGCTCCCCTGCGGCGTCAGCATCATCGGCCCGGCCCACCGCGACGCCGAGCTCCTGTCCCTGGCGGTTCGCCTCAGCGGCCCGCTCCCGCAGCAACGAAAGAACGCGCATGTTTAACCGCCTGAAATCCGCCGATCCCGCCCGGCTCCACCTGGTCCTGATGCTGGTCCTGACTTTTTCCACCGGGGTGATTGACGCCGTCGGCTACCTTGGCCTGGACCGGGTCTTCACCGGCAACATGACCGGCAATGTGGTGATCCTCGGCATGGCCCTGATCGGCGCGGACGATCTGCCCGTGCTGGGACCGGCAATTGCGCTGGCAGGTTTCATGCTCGGTGCCGTGATCGCCGGGCGGGTCCTCAAGCCGGAGGCCGCGGGCTGGAGCCGGCGCACCACCGCCCTGCTGACCGCCGTCGGCGTCACCATGGCCGCCGTGGCGGCCCTGCTGTTCGTGCAGACGCCGCAAGCCGGCGCGCCCCTGACCCTGGCCATCACCGCAGGCCTCGCCGTCGCAATGGGACTGCAGGCGGCCACGGCCCGGCACCTCAGCGTCAAGGACGTGACCACCGTTGTGGTGACGTCCACCCTCACCGGCCTGGCCGCCGATTCCCGGCTCGGCGGCGGATCCGGCGCGAACTGGGGCAGGCGGCTGGGCGCCGTGGTCCTCATCCTGGCCGGGGCGACGGCGGGCGCTGCCCTGCTCCACGTGCACGCCGGTCTCGGTGTCCTGCTGACGGCGGTCCTCAGCCTGGGCGTCGCCGTTACGGGCGGGATTGCCCGGCGCCGGAAGCCCGGTGCCGGCGCCGTAACCGACAGCAGGGCTGCCGCCCCGGCTAGGCTGGTTCATTAGAGAGGCCGAACATGAGGGCCCCGTGCCCGGGTGCGGGCGCCCTCATGCCGCGGCGCTGGCCGCAAGCGAAGGAGTGAGCATGCAAGTTCCATCCATGGTCTGGATCGTGACCATCGCCGGGATTGTGGGTCTGCTGGCCTTCGATTTCTTCTTCCATGTGCGCAAGGCCCACACGCCAAGCCTGAAGGAGTCGGCCATCTGGTCGTCGATCTACGTCGGCATCGCCTTGCTGTTCGGCGTCGGGGTCCTGATCTTCGGCGGGACCGACATGGGCACCGAGTACTTCGCGGGATATGTGACGGAGAAGGCCCTGTCCGTGGACAACCTCTTTGTCTTCCTGATCATCATGTCCAGCTTCCGGGTGCCCCGCGCCGACCAGCAAAAGGTTTTGCTCGTCGGCATCGTCATCTCGCTGATTGCCAGATCCGCGTTTATACTCCTCGGCGCCGCCCTCATCAACAGCTTCTCCTGGGTCTTCTATATCTTCGGCCTCATCCTGCTGCTCACGGCCGGCAACCTGCTCCGGCCCGATTCCCACGAAGAGGACACCGACGGACTGGTGGTCCGGCTGGCCAAGAAATTCCTCCCCGCGTCCTCGCACTACGACGGCGACAAGCTCTTTACGGTCGAGAACGGCAAACGCGTCCTCACCCCCATGCTGCTGGTGATGGTAGCCATCGGCGGGACGGACATCCTGTTTGCGCTCGATTCGATCCCGGCGATCTTCGGCCTGACCCAAAACGTGTACGTCGTCTTCACCGCGACGGCGTTTTCCCTGATGGGCCTGCGGCAGCTGTTCTTCCTCATCGACGGCCTGCTGGACCGGCTGATCTTCCTCTCCTACGGCCTCGCCGCCGTCCTCGGGTTCATCGGCGTGAAACTGGTCCTCCACGCCCTGCACGAGAACACCCTGCCGTTCATCAACGACGGCCAGCACGTCAACGTGCTCGAGATCAGCACCGCCACCTCGCTCCTGGTGATCCTCGGCGTGCTCACGGTCACCATTCTGGCCTCCATCTTCAGCCCCAAGGGCCGGGCCAAGAACGCGGTATCCGGTGCCTAGCGCCACGCCACCGACTACCTGGGCCTCAACTACGAGACCGACCTCGCCGAACGCGACCGGATCTTCACCAAGATGGTCAGTGAAGAAGATCAGCTGCGGAAGCTGCCCGAGAAGTACAAGAAGCTCATCCGCAACGAAACCGAGTTTATGGACCTCCTGCGCCGCGCCCACGCCGAGCACGATCAAGCGATCGAACGGCAGACGCAGAGCTAGGAAGGCCGGCCGTCACCATTTCCGGGCGATCACGTCGAAGATATGCCAGTGTTTGGGGCCACGGAAAGATTGGCCATCGTCGTCGAACACCTCAAGCTTAAGGACCTCGAGCCCGGCGAGGAGCCTGTTGATTTCTTCCTCCGTGTGGAAGTTCCATTCGGGGATGTCCGCCCAGGAATCCCGTTCGCCAAACAGGTTCACGGCCAGGACACCGCCAGGCTGCAGCGTATCCACCAGTATTCGCCAGACGCGGCCGAAGTTCCGGGGATGGATGAAGGGCAGGGAGTAGCTGGCCAGGATGAGGCCGGCGCCGGGCAGGTCGGCGAGGTCCTCGAACGGACAGATCCGGACGCTGACCTGCGCCGCCTGGGCCGCCGGTACCAAAGCCAGCAGCCGCTCGCGGGTGTCCGGGAGCGAATCGATGGCGAGCACCTGCCAGTCGCCGGTCAGCAGCGCCAGTGTTTCCTTCCCTGCCCCGCAGCCCAGGTCGATGGCGCGGCGGCCGTTCGCGGGACCCGCGAGGAGCATGGCGTCGAGGCACAGCGGGCGCACCGCACGCGTGGCCTGGGCTGCGTTGTACTCCGTCCAGACCTTGCTGCCGGCGGGGCTGTCCACGGGATCAGTGTGGCCTTAGAGCACCTTGGAAAGGAAGGCCTTGGTCCGGTCGTGCTGCGGATCGCCCAGGACCTGCCGGGGAGCTCCGGCCTCCACCACCACGCCTTCGTCCATAAAGACCAGGGTGTCCGCCACCTCCCGCGCAAAGCCCATCTCGTGGGTCACCACGATCATGGTCATGCCGCTCGTGGCCAGTTCCTTCATGACATCCAGGACCTCACCCACCAGCTCCGGGTCCAGGGCACTGGTCGGTTCGTCG
>JBKKDK010000309.1:0-2814 GCA_046708245.1 Arthrobacter sp. | reverse complement strand
TGGACAGGACGGGGTAGAGGTCCAGTCGGTGCAGCACGTCGCGCAGGTAGTACAACTGCACGGACGTGAGGGCGAGGTAGCCGGTGAGGAAGAAGAAGGAGCTCAGGCACAGCATCAGGAGCGGCTTGTTGCCCTTGAGGGTGTCCATGCTTTGTTTGAGCGTCACGTTGGGTACGGCACGGTGGACCCGTTCCTTGGCCGTCAGTACGGTGAAGAAGTAGAGCGCGGCGCCGATGACCACAAACACCAGGGTGATGGTGGTGAATGTTGCCTGCAGGTCCGCCCCGGGCTTGATGAGCGGAGCCACGAAGATCCCAAGCCCGGAGCCCACCAGCAGGGCGCCGATCATGCGGGCGGAACCCAGCTTGGCCCGCTCGCCGGGATCCTGGGTCATGGCGCCGGCCAGCGATCCGTACGGGATGTTCACCAGGCTGTAGGCCAGGCCGAGGGCGGCGTAGGTGACATAGGCGTAAAGCAGGGTGCCGGATTCACCGAGCTGCGGGATGGAAAATGTCGCCACGCTGAGCAGGAGCAGCGGGATGGAGCCGAACATGATGAACGGGCGGAACTTGCCGAACCGCTTGCTGAAGGCCCGGTCCACCACCCGGCCGGCAAAGACGTCGGCGAAGGCGTCGAAGATCCGGACGGCCAGGAGCAGGGTTCCGGCCGCGGCGGCCGAGATGCCGGCAACGTCGGTGTAATACACCAGCAGGAACATGGTCGCGGTGGTGAAGGCGAGATTGTTGGCCGCGTCACCGGCGCCGTAGCCGATGATGCTGAGCTTGTTCAGCTTTTTCATGTTTGTGGGCTCCTTTACCCGTGGCCGGACCCTCGCGGGCCGGCGAAAAAATTTGCGTGCGGGGGCTAGGCCCCGGTGTTGTTCTTGACGCCGTTCAGCGCGGTCCACCGCTGCCGCAGGGAATAGGCTGCGGGTTTGGGGCGCCGGTCGCGGGTGAAAACGCCCTTCTTGTTGCCGTCCACGCGCATGATGCCGTTGGAGGTCTGGAAGTCGGCGAAGTTCCAGACCTGTTCGCCCACCATGGCGTCCACCCGGTCGAAGACGCGGTGGTACATGGCCAGGAAGGCGGCCTGGTATTCCTCGCTCCAAGGCTGCTCATAAATGGAGTGGAAGCCCGGCATGGTGTCCGGACCGTACTCGGTCATGATCATGGGCTTGCCGTATTTGGCTTCCCATTCGCGCAGTTCCTTCTCCAGCACGGCCTCCGCTGTATCCAGGTCCCCGTTGTTCAGGTACCAGCCGTAGTAGCGGTTCAGCATGATGACATCGAAAAGGTCGCCCAGCAGTTCCTTGTCCGGGGTGTCGAACATGACGTTGACGTAACCCACCGGGCGGCTGGGGTCCAGCGTGCGGGTGAGTTCCACCAGCGGCTGGAAGTACTCGCGGGCGCCTTCCTCGGAACTATTGGGTTCGTTGGCGATGGACCAGATGACCACCGATGGGTGGTTCTTGTCCCGGGCCACCAGCTCGGCGATCGCCTGGCGGTGGTTGGCTGCCGTGTTGGCGTCAACCCCTCCGTTGACGTACGTCTTCTTGGCGATCCCGCCGAACACCGCGCCGAAGCCGAGGTGCAGCCCCACCGCGGCGGTTTCGTCGATCACCACGATGCCGTGGCGGTCGGCGAAGTCCATTACCTCCTCGGCGTACGGGTAGTGCGAGGTGCGGAAGGAGTTGGCGCCCACCCAGTCCAGGAGTTGGAAGTCATTGACCATCTGGGCGTCGCTGTGGCCTTTCCCGATGGACACGTGGTCCTCATGCATGCCGAAGCCAGTGAAGTAGAACGGCTCCCCGTTGATGAGGAATTCCTTGCCTTTGACTTCGATGGTCCGGACGCCGACGGGCAGCGTGTAGCTGTCCAGCAGTCGGCCGGCGTCTCGGATCTCTGCCGTGAGGCTGTACAGGTAGGCGGCGCCGGGCTGCCAGGGCACGACGCCGGCAATGGTCAGGGTGCCTTCGGAGCCGTTTGCGCGGGATACCTCGACGCCGTCGGCGTCCTTGAGTGTCACGGTGACGCTTTCACTGCCCGCGCCGCCGGCGGTGGCGATCGTGTAATCGACTGTTCCGGTGGCGCCATCCAGGCCGGTGACCACGGTGATGTCGTCCACAGTGACCTGCGGGGTGCTGTACAGCCACAGGCTGCGGTGCAGGCCGGCGTAGTTGTAGAAATCGTGGAGGTAGCCCTGCTGGCGGCGGCCGTCGGCGGTGACCGTGATGCTGCCGGGCGGGATCGTGGCCTGGGTCAGTTCGTTGTTGACCGAGATGGTCAGCCGGAAGGCCCGCCCCGGCGCCACGTGCTCGGTGATGTCCGCGCTGAAGGGCATGTAGCCGCCCGTGTGCCGGGCGACCAGGACGTCGTCCACCCAGACCATGCCTTCATGCGTGGCCGAGTCGAGGCGCAGGTGGATCCGCTCCCCTGCCCAGCCGCGAGGGACCCGGACTTCGCGCTGGTACCAGACGTAGCCCACGTGATCGCGTATGGCCTTGTCCGGGAAGACATCGTTGTAGCTGGCGGGGACGCCCATTTCCAGTCCGGTTTCCAGGGGCGCTTTAAACCACTCTGCCTTGTGCCCGGCCCGGTCAAAGTCCACCTTGAACCGGTAGAGGCCGTCGAGGCTGACCAGTTCGCGTGATTCGCTGGCCTGGGGCTTGAGCATGTGGTGGTCCTATCGCGTCTTTGCGGGCTGTGCCGGGCGGGGAATTCTGTGGGCCGGCCGGTGCGGCCGGGTTTTGCTGTTGATGTAATCCTAGTCACTTGGCAATCGTTTGGCAAGCGGTTGCCACAATGAGGTGAAAGA
>JBKKDK010000308.1:0-2910 GCA_046708245.1 Arthrobacter sp. | reverse complement strand
AGCACGCCGGCCACCACCAGCGCCAGCCCGGCCGCGAGCCGCGCCCAGCCGCCGGCCTGATCGGCCCTGGTCTTGTCCACGAGTCCCGCCCGCCGGGTTTCGTCCAGTTGCATCCAGGCGATGGCGGCGCCGCCGAGGATCGCCGCGGCCGGGATGAGGGTGCCCAGCGGAACGTCCAGGCCGAGCAGCCGGGCGATCAGGATGCCCGCGGCCAGCAGCAGTCCCGTGCCGAGCAGGATCTCCTTGCCGTAGCGCATGCCCGGGACCCGGTTGCGCCGCGGCTCCGGGGCCGGCTCCCTCGCAGTGCCGGCGGATCCGGGCGCCCGTCCGGTGGCGGTAAGCGGTCCGCCGGCGAGCGGTGCGGCGGAACCGGCGTCATAGGGTGCGCTCACGGCAGGGGCGATGGGCGACGCCGGCCGGGGGGTATTGCGCTTCGCGTTCTCGTCCGCGGTGGGAACCATGATCCACAGCCAGGCGTAGAACGCGACGCCTGCGCCGCCGGCGAGCGCCGCCACGACCATCCCGATCCGGACCATCCGCACCGGCCAGCCCAGGTGACGCGCCAGGCCGGCACAAACACCGGCAATGACGCGGTCGCTGCCGCGGACCAGCGGCGGGCGGGAAACGGCGGTTGTCATGGATCAATCCAAGCACGGATCAGGGTTCCCCGGAGGCCCTTTGGGCCCGAACCGGGGCTGACTCAGGGACAGTTCAGGGTATCCCCCAGTAGAGCGGAAACCCGGCGGGCGGCAGGATCGAAGTATGAATCCGCACACTCCGCACCCCGATGAGGGCCAAAACCGGTCCGGCCGTCCCGAAGAGCCATCCGAAGGACCGTCCCAAGGACAGTCCTCAGCACAGTCCGCAGCACAGCCCGCCGAACCAACGGCAGAACAGACCGCCGCCCCGGCCGGCGGACCCGGAACGCTGCCTCCGCCGCCGCTCTACTACGGCGCCGCGGCTCCGACGGCAGCAGCCCAGCCCCTGGGCTTCTTCGACTGGATCCGCAGCCAGGGCATCTACCGCGGCCGTGACCGCTGGGTCGGCGGCGTCGCCAGCGGCATCGCCGCGCGAATGGGCGTTGATCCCCTGATCGTCCGCGGCATCCTGATCGTGCTGAGCATTTTCGCCGGGATCGGTGTGCTGATCTACGGCATCGCCTGGGCCCTGCTTCCCGAACCCGACGGCCGCATCCACCTACAGGAGGCCGCCGCCGGCCGGTGGTCAGCCGGCATGACCGGCGCGCTGATCACCACGATCATCGGCTTCCCCGGCCTGGGCACCGGCGTCTGGGGCTGGGACCGCCACGGCTTCGGCGGCTTCGTCTGGACCGTCTTCTGGCTGGGGGGCATCAGCTACCTCATCTATTACCTGGTCCAACGCAACAAGACCCGCAATGGAACGGCCGCCATGTCCCCGCAATCCCCGACATACGGCGGGCCCGGCCCCCAGCAGCCCAGCCACGCCGCCAGCACGCAGTCCGGCTTTGCCCAGACAATGCAGGCCCAGACCGGCAGCACACTGCCGGGCTACGGCCCGACCGGGTATGACCACACCGCCGTACCCGGCCCGGCGTGGGGCGCACCCCCGCCGTCCGGACCCACGCCCCCGCCCGGCGGCGGCTACCGGCCCGTCCCCGGCGGAGGCCCGGTACCGCCGGCCAAAGCCCGCAACCTTGGACCGGGCGCGCCCGCAGTGGCAATCACGGCCGGACTTGCGCTCCTGGTCGGCGGCGGCATCAAGGCGCTCGACGCCGGCCACCTGATCAACCTCGGCGACTCCAGCACCGCAGTGGTCTGGGCGAGCGGCGCGGCCGTCCTGGGACTCGGGATCCTCTTCGCCGGGCTCAGGGGCCGGACTTCGGGCATCCTCGGGTTCTTCGCCGTGGTGGCCCTGATCATCGGGGGCATCTTCAACGTAGTTCCGAACGGCGACAGGTTCCGTTTCCAGGACGCCGACTGGTCCCCGACCAGCATCGAACAGGCCCGCGACGGGTTCGAGATCACGGGCGGATCCGGCACCGCGGACCTGACCACCCTGGCGCTCAACCCGCCGCTGGGCACCGACGTCGTGGTCCCGATCGACGCGACGGCCAGCAACCTCACGGTGGTCATCCCCGACACCGTTCCCGTTCAGGTCCAGGCGGACATGACGATGGGCAACCTCCAAGAGGCCGGGCGGAGCCACGGCGGGATGACCAACCGGCAAAGCGACTACAACACCGGTAGGCCGGGAGCCCGGCTGATCCTGAAGATCTCCGGCACCGCCAGCAATGTGACCATCCAGGAAGGGAACTGACATGAGCAGCTTTGACGCAACGAACGGCACCGCCGTCGGCGAATCGACGGGCAGCGTGCCAGCCACTCCCCAGCAGCCCGGGGAACCGGGAGCGCCGGAGGGCTCTGGCGCCCGGGTCGGGACCATCGTCTGGGGCCTGATCGTGCTGGCCCTCGCCACGCTGATCATCGTCTCCCGGCTCGGCCTGGTGGCGCTGAACGGCACATATGTGCTGATCGGGCTGATGATCGGCGCCGGGGCGGCACTGGTGATCGGCGGCCTCCTCTCGGCCCGCGGACGTGACAAAGAATCCTCAACAGGGAAGTCTTAACCCATGGACAAATTCTTCAGTACCGTCAGGGGCCTTGGCCTGAAACGTGGTCCGCAGCGCTGGTTGGGCGGTGTCTGCGGCGGGATTGCCGCCAAACTGAACGTGGACGTGGCGTTCGTCCGGATCGCGTTCCTGCTCCTGGCCCTGTTGCCCGGCCCGGCCTTCGTCTTCTACGCCGCGGCATGGCTGATTCTTCCGGACCAGCAGAACGCAATCGTCCTCGAATCCTTCCTGGAAAAGCGCTCGCACCGGCCCTGAGGACAGGCTTTACACCACGGACCCATCCCGGGTAACCCCGCAAG
>JBKKDK010000307.1:0-11059 GCA_046708245.1 Arthrobacter sp. | reverse complement strand
GAAACCAGCACCCGGCCCGCGGCAGAGGCACCGGCCAAGGCGGCCAGCGTCCCGACCGAGGTCGACCGCGCCACCCGAGCCCGCCGCCGCACCAGGACCCGCCGCCGCAACGGCGAGGTCGTCGCCGGCGAGGCCCAGGGCGAGGCCTAAACCCCTTCATGACTGACACCGTCTGGGCGCCGGACGGCAGCAACCTGGTGGTACACGCGGACAACGCGGAGTACCTCCCCACGCTGCCGGACGGCGCCTTCACACTGATCTATGTGGACCCGCCGTTCAACACCGGCCGGGTCCAGAAGCGCCAGGAAACCAGGATGGTGCTCAATGCCGGCGGCGACGGCGACCGGGTCGGTTTCAAGGGCCGGTCCTACGACACGATCAAGGGCGCGCTGCACAAGTACGACGACGCGTTCAGTGACTACTGGTCCTTTTTGGAGCCGCGGTTGGTCGAGGCGTGGCGCCTGCTGGCGGACGACGGGACGCTGTACCTGCACCTGGACTACCGGGAGGTGCACTACGCGAAGGTCATGCTTGATGCCATCTTCGGCCGGGAGTGCTTCCTGAACGAGATCATCTGGGCCTACGACTACGGTGCCCGGGCCAAGTTCCGCTGGCCCACGAAGCACGACAACATCCTCGTGTACGTCAAGAACCCCACGAAGTACCACTTCGACAGCGCCGAGGTGGACCGCGAGCCGTATATGGCCCCGGGCCTCGTCACCCCGGCCAAGCGCGAGCTCGGCAAACTGCCCACCGACGTCTGGTGGCACACCATCGTCTCGCCCACCGGAAAGGAGAAGACCGGCTACCCGACGCAGAAGCCCGAGGGGCTGATCCGGCGCGTCGTCGCCGCCTCCAGCCGTCCCGGGGACTGGTGCCTGGACTTCTTCGCCGGTTCCGGAACGCTCGGGGCCGTCGCGGCGAAGCTGGACCGCAAGTTCGTCTGCGTGGACCAGAACCAGCCGGCCATCGACGTGATGGCCAAGCGCCTGGCCGCCCACGCCAAGTTCACCGGCTTCACCCCCGCCTGACCCCACGTTGCGCTATCACTTTTGGTGGCCATCCGGGCCTGATAGCAACGCGGACTGATAGGGCAACCAGGGGGATCCGCCGGGTCAGCGCACCACGGGCGTTCCGGTGCCGAGTGCCTCGATCCGGGCAAAGACCTCCGGTGAGGTCAGGTTCTCGCCCAACAGGTTCGGTTTCCCGGCGCCGTGATAGTCCGAGGACCCCGTCACGAGCAGCCCGTGCCGCTCCGCGAGCCCGCGCAGGAAGGTCCGGCCCTCCTCCGGATTGTCCCGGTGGTAGACCTCCAGGCCCGCCAGCCCGGCGTCGATCATCTCCTCGTAGGTCTGTTCCCCCACGATCCGTCCGCGGGCGGACGCCACCGGATGGGCGAAGACCGGGACTCCGCCAGCCTTCCGGACCAGTTCGACGGCGAGCGCGGGATCGGGCGCGTAGTGCTGCACGAAGTAGCGCGAGCGCGAGGTCAGGATCGAGCTGAAGGCCTCGGTCCGGTCCTCGACCACCCCCGCCGCGACCAGCGCGTCGGCGATGTGCGGCCGGCCCAGGGTGGCCCCGGGCGCCACGTGGTGGATGACGTCGTCCCACGTCAGCGGATAGTCCTCCGCGAGCAGGCTGACCATCCGTTCGGCCCGCGTGTACCGCGCGTCCTTGGCCTTGGTGATCTCATCGAGCAGCCCGGGGTGCGCCGGGTCGTGCAGGTAGCTGAGCAGGTGGACACTGATCCCCTCCGCGGTCCGGCAGGAAATCTCCATACCGGGGACCATGGCGATGCCGTGTTCCCGGGCTGCCACGGCGGCCTCGGCCCAGCCGTCGGTGGAGTCGTGGTCGGTCAGGGCGACGACGTCGATGCCCGCCTCCGCGGCGGACGCCATCACCCCCGCCGGGGCTTCGGTGCCGTCGGAAACATTCGAGTGGGCATGCAGGTCAATCCTCACCTCTCCAGCCTAGTAGATGGGCTCCGGCATGCTGTTGGCCTAAGCCGCGCCGCTGGTGAGACTATGGGACGGTGAACGATGCAGATAACACCCCAGTCTCCGCTTCCCAGCCCCTCGAAGAGCGCGTCAACAACCGCTCGCAGCGTCCCAGCTCCGACGCCTTCAAGGCGTTTATGGCCAGTAACTGGGCCCCGTCCCGGCAGCAGCTCCCCGAACGCGACGCCGTCGCCGGCCATGCGGCGGCCCGCCGCCGCGCCATCTCAGAGCAGTTCAAAGGTGAACGCCTGGTCATCCCCGCCGGCCCCCTGAAAGTCCGTTCGAACGACTGCGACTACCGGTTCCGCCCGCATTCCGCCTTCGCGCACCTGACCGGCCTGGGCCTGGACCACGAGCCCGACGCGGTCCTCATCCTGGAGCCCGCCGAAGAAGGCAAGGGCGACGACGGCGGCCACCACCACGCGACGCTCTACTTCCGCCCGCTCGCCGGCCGGGACACCGAGCAGTTTTACGCCGATTCCCGCTCCGGCGAATTCTGGATCGGCGCCCGCCCCACCCTCGCGGAGTTCAAGGCCCGCCTCGGCCTGGAAACCGCGGACATCGGCGAACTCGAACTCGCCATCACCAAAAACGTCGGCGCCCCGGAAATCGGCGGCATCTACATCCGGCTGGTCCGCAAGGTGGACGAAAACATCGACGCCCTGGTCGACACCGCGCGCTACAACACGGCCAAGGACCCGGAAAACCTGGACCTGGCCGTCTTTGATGCCCTGGACGAGAAACTCAGTGAGGCCTTGTCCGAGCTGCGCCTGCTCAAGGACGAGTGGGAGATCGGGCAGATGAAACTGGCCGTTGCAGCCACGGTGGAGGGCTTCACCGACGTGGTCAAGGCCCTGCCGCGGGCGCTCACCCACCAGCGCGGCGAACGCGTGGTTGAGGGGGCGTTCTTCGCCCGGGCCCGCGAGGAAGGCAACGAGCTCGGCTACGACACCATCGCCGCCGCCGGGAACAACGCCACCGTGCTGCACTGGACCAGGAACACCGGCAAGGTCAACGCCGGGGAACTGCTGCTGCTCGACGCCGGGGTCGAGGCGGATTCGCTCTACACCGCGGACATCACCCGGACCCTGCCTGCGAACGGCACGTTTTCCGCGGTCCAGCGCAAGGTCTACGAGGCCGTGCTCGACGCCGCCGACGCCGGCTTTGCCGCCGCGCAGCCCGGCACGAAGTTCCGCGACATCCACACGGCAGCCACCACCGTGCTGGCGGAACGCCTCGCCGAGTGGGGCCTGCTGCCGGTCTCCGTGGAGGAAGCCATCAGCCCTGAGGGCCAGCAGCACCGCCGCTGGATGCCGCACGGCACCAGCCACCACCTGGGCCTGGATGTGCACGACTGCGCCCAGGCCAAGCGTGAGCTTTACCTTGACGGCGTCCTCACCCCGGGCATGGTCTTCACGATCGAACCCGGCCTGTACTTCAAGAACGAGGACCTCGGCATTCCCGAGGAATACCGTGGCATCGGCGTCCGCATCGAGGACGACGTCCTGATGACCGCCGCCGGGCCGGTCAACCTCAGTGCAGCGCTGCCGCGCAAGGCCGACGACGTCGAGTCCTGGATGGCCGGCATCTACCAGGAAGCGAACGGCCAGACCGCCTAGTCCCACGTACCGCGGCCACCGCCGCTGGTACGCAGAAGGCCTCCGCCGGGATGATCCGGGCGGAGGCCTTCAGCGTTGCCTGCTACGGCTTGGAACCGTCCTGGCCGGGTTCGTGCTTCGGCGTCACCCGCACACCGTACTGCGGCCGGCCGTCGGGCAGGTCCGGATAGCGGACCGCCCCCGGCTTGGCCGGCTCCTGCGGGGCGCCCTCGGCGGGCCGGTCAGCCGGACCGGTCGGCTGCTGGGCCGGCGGGGCCGGGTGGGCTGCACCGCTTCCGGGTCCTGCTTCCGGGCTGCGCTGGCCGTAGGGATCGTTCCAGCCGGCGGGGCGCTGCGGCGCGTGGCCCTGCTGGCCGGGTTGCTGCGGGCCCTGCTGGCCCGGCTGCTGGTACGGCTGGTGCTGGTAGTCGGGCTGCGCGTAGCCGCCCGGCGCGGACGCGTCATGCTGTGTCATCGGGAGCTGCTGCAGCAGCCGGCGCGCCTCGGCAGCGGCCTCGAAGGACACCACAACGTCGTAGTTGGTCGCCACGACCTGGCTGGTCGAGGTGAAGTCACGCTTGCCGCGCTGCATGGCGTAGGTGACGATGCCGAAGAGCATAAAGAACGCGGCACCCATCAGCACGGACGTCACAATGGAGAAATACCCCGGCGTGGTGGAGAAGAAGGACAGCAGGATGCCGACGAAGAGGCCGAACCACATGCCGCTCAGCGCGCCGGACAGGGCCACCCGGGGGTAGGTGAGCCGGCCGGTGACCCGTTCCACCATCTTCAGGTCGTTGCCTACGATCGAGACCATCTGCACCGGGAACTGCTGGTCCGCCAGGTAGTCCACCGCCTTCTGGGCATCCAGGTAGGAAGTGTAGGAACCGACGGTCTCGCCCTTGGGGACAGTGCGGGCCTCGTCCGGGCCGGTGGGGGCTCCGGCCCTGGGGGCACCAAAAATGTTTGACATATGCCCATTCTTACCTATCCAGCTGGGCTGCGCCTGTAAATTCAGCTAAAAGAGAGCAGACTCGGTAGCCTGTAGTGGTGAGCACAAATCTATCGCGGGTGTTTGTTGCGCGCCTCCTCGGACTGGACGTCTTCGACCCACTGGGCGACCGCCTGGGCCGGCTGCGCGACGTCGTCGTGCTCTCCCGCGGCACCCGGGGCGCCCCGCACGTGGTGGGCATCGTCGTCGAGGTCCCCGGCAAGAAGCGCGTCTTCGTGCCGATGACGCGGATCACCTCGATCGACGCGACCCAGGTCATCTGCACCGGGCTCGTGAACCTGCGCCGCTTCGAACAGCGCGGCGCGGAGACCCTTGTGGTGGCCGAAATGTTCGACCGCCGGGTGACCCTTGCCGACGGCAGCGGTGACGCCACCATCGAGGACATCGCGATGGACAGGCACCGCTCCGGCGACTGGTTTGTCAGCAAGCTCTTCGTCCGCCGCGGCCACTCCCTCTCGCCGCTGAGCAGGCTGCGCCGCAACGAGACCATGATTATCGACTGGGCCGACGCGCAGCAGGGTGCCCGGACCGAGCCGCAGGCCGCCACACAGTTTGTCGCCACCCACGAGGACCTGAAGCCCGCCGACTTCGCCGAGGCCCTCCAGGAGATGAGCGACAAACGCCGCTTTGAGGTCGCCAGCGAACTCCAGGACGAACGGCTCGCCGATGTCCTCCAGGAGATGCCGGAAGGCGACCAGGTGGAAATCCTCTCCGCCCTCGACGTCGAACGCGCCGCGGACGTGCTGGAGGAAATGGACCCCGACGACGCCGCCGACCTCCTCGCCGAACTCCCCAGCGCCCAGGCGGAGGAACTGCTGCAGCTGATGGAACCCGAAGGCGCCGAAGACGTCCGCCGGCTCCTGGAGTACGACGAGGACACCGCCGGCGGCCTGATGACGCCGGTCCCGGTCATCCTGCCCCCGGAAGCCACCGTCGCCGAGGCCCTCGCGCACGTCCGCCGCGAGGAGCTCTCCCCCGCGCTGGCCTCGTCGATCTTTATCGCCCGGCCGCCGCTGGAGACACCGACCGGCCGTTTCCTCGGCGTCGTCCACATCCAGCAGTTGCTGCGGTTCCCGCCGCCCGAGCCGCTGGGCAACCTTGTGGACAAGAACCTGGAGCCGGTCTCAGACCAGGCGCACATCAGTGAGGTGGCCCGCACCCTGGCCACCTACAACCTCAACTCGCTCCCCGTGGTCAACAGCGACGGTCGGCTTGTGGGGGCGGTGACTGTTGATGACGTGCTGGATCACCTGCTGCCCGATGACTGGCGCGCCCACGAGGACGACGCCCCGATAAGGAAACTTGGAGGCCGCATTGGCTGATAGCAGCGCACCACGGAATCCGAGCGTCCGGCCCGGCGGCAAGGCCAGCGGCAAGGGCAGCCTCGACACGCCCCTGAGCGGCCGGCAGCGGATCCTGCCCAAGTTCTCCCCCAACCCGGACGCCTTTGGCCATGCCACGGAAGGCTTCGCCCGGTTCATGGGCACACCCCAGTTCCTGGTCTACATGACGGTGTTCTGCCTGTTCTGGCTGGTGTGGAACACCTTCGCCCCGGTGGCGTGGCAGTTCGACTCCCGGGACCTCGGCTACACCCTGCTGACCCTGATGCTGTCGCTGCAGGCCTCCTATGCGGCCCCGCTGCTGCTGTTGGCCCAAAACCGGCAGGATGACCGGGACCGGGTCTCGCTCCAGCAGGACCGGCAGCGCGCGGAGCGCAACCTCTCCGATACCGAGTACCTAACCCGGGAGCTGGCGTCCCTGCGGATCGCCCTGCGTGAAGTCGCCACCCGCGACTACGTCCGGGCCGAGCTGCGCAGCCTGCTGGAAGACATGCTGGAGGCGCAGGAGGAACTGCGCAGCCACGATCCCTCCGCCGGCGTCCACGAGACCCCGCGGGACAAGGTCAAGGAGAAGCTGAAGGAACGCCGGGACAAACAGCGCAGCCCGCGCACCCAGCAGATCCCGCGGGTCAAACCCGCCCGCAAGCGGGACAGCCCGGACAGTCCCTCCGGACCCCCGCCCGGGAACCCGGCCTCGCCGGCCCACCGCACTTCCCCCGAAAGCTGAGCATTCACCGCATGAGCACCACGCCGGGCACCCTTCCCCTGGACGCCCCCCTCGGCAAGGCCGTGCACGCGGCGCTGGCCACCGTGATCGACCCGGAACTGCGCCGCCCCATCACGGAGCTGGGGATGCTCGATTCGGTCGAGATTTCCGGTGCCGGCCGGGTGCGGATCAGCGTGTTGCTGACCATCGCGGGCTGCCCGCTGCGCGGCACCATCACGGCCGACTGCGAGGCGGCTCTCCGCGCCGTTCCCGGCGTCACGGCCGTCGACGTCGACCTCAAGGTCATGACCCAGGCCCAGCGCGACGCGCTCAAGGAGCAGCTGCGGGGCCCCGGCGGGCAGCGCGGAATCCCCTTCAACCAGCCCGGCTCCCTCACCAAGGTCTACGCGGTGGCGAGCGGCAAAGGCGGGGTGGGGAAATCCTCCGTGACGGTCAACCTGGCCTGCGCGCTGGCCGCCCAGGGCCTGCGGGTGGGCATCGTGGACGCTGATGTGTACGGGTTCTCGGTGCCGGCGCTGATGGGCATCACCCAGTCCCCCACCCGGGTGGACGACATGATCCTGCCGCCCGTGGCCTACGGAGTCAAGGTCATCTCCATCGGCATGTTCGTCACAGGCAACCAGCCGGTGGCGTGGCGCGGGCCGATGCTGCACCGCGCCCTGGAGCAGTTCCTCACGGACGTCTACTTCGGTGACCTCGATGCGCTGTTCCTGGACCTCCCGCCCGGCACTGGCGACATCGCGATCTCGGTGGCCCAGTTGCTGCCGAAGGCACAGATCCTCGTGGTGACCACCCCGCAGGCCGCCGCCGCGGACGTGGCGGAACGGGCCGGCGCAATCGCGACGCAGACCGGGCAGTCCGTGGCCGGCGTCGTGGAAAACATGTCCTTCCTGGAGCTGCCCGACGGCGGCAGGATGGAACTGTTCGGCAGCGGCGGCGGCGCCGTGCTCGCCGAGCGCCTGTCCGCCACGGTCGGTTCCGACGTTCCGTTGCTGGGGCAGATTCCGCTCGACATCCTGCTGCGTGAGGGCGGGGATGCCGGCGTTCCGCTGGTGCTGGGACGGCCGGAGACTCCCGCCGCAGTGGCCCTCCTGGGCATCGCGGGCAAACTTGCTGCTGTTCCGCGCGGGCTGAAGGGGATGTCGCTGGGGCTGCAGCCGCGCTAGGTGGCCTCTGAGTCGAAAGGCGCCGGCTCGCCGTCGGGCAAACGCTCGACGACGCGGGCGGGGCGGTGCTCCGCGGCCGTCGCGGCGGCCACTGCCGACACCGCGCCGGGCGCGCCGGCGCTCACGGGCTTGGTGTCGTCCTCGAGCAGGGCTTCCTTGATGATGCGCCGCGGATCGTACTGCCGGGGGTCGTACTTCTTCCAGTCGACCTCATCGATGTCGATGCCGACTTCTTCCTTGATCTGTTCCCGCGCGCCGGAGGCCATCCGGCGGAGTTCCTTGACGATGTTGGCCAGTTTCTGCGTGTATTCGGGCAGCCTGCTGGGACCAATCACCAAAAGTCCGATGATCAGCAGAAGGAGAAACTCCGGTCCATTGATTCCAAGCACTTTAGGAAGATTACCCTCTCCATCGGAGCTGCGACGATTCCGCGGCGCCAGGCGACGGCGGCTGCCTGCGGTGCCGCGCGCTACGGGGCAAGGAGCTTCAGGATTCTGCCCAGTCCGCGCTCGATCCGGGCCGGAATACTGTCCTGCGCGGGGGCGGCTGCCGACGGGACATTGGCGGCCGGCACGGCCCGCGCAGCCACCAGCGCGGCGACCCCTTCGCCGGCCAGGGCGGCAGGCTGGTCCGAAACGTAGGTGAACGTTCCGGTCGACGTCTGGTAGATGGCACGGAAGGGCGCTGCCGGGTTGACCCAGAGCTGCCCGCCGGGGGCAGCTTCCGGTATCCCGGGCCCGCCTGCCGGCAGGCCCATGCTGGCCACGCTGACGGCGGTGAAGCCGTCGGCTGTCGCGGGGTGGCCGGTGAGCACATTGACCGGGGCCGCGGCAGCGCGCGGCCGGGTGCCGGCGCTGCCCTGCTGCGGGGCGGGACTGTGCTGCTCCAGCACGGTGGCGAAATTCCGGCCGTCGGTGAGCCGGAGTTCCACCATGTCCGTGCCGGCCACCACACCGCCGCGGGCCCAGACGAGGTGGAAGCCCAGTTCGCGCAGTTCCGGACAGGACCAGCCCTGCGCCCGCAAGGCTGTGAGCTGCTGCGTGGTAAGCGCGTCGGCGGGCGTGATGTCGGGTTCGCCGGTCAGGCTCCACGCGGTTCCGGCGCCGGCGGCCCCGGCCTGCGCCGAGACCCGCATGTCCTCATGCTGGAAGGCCGATGCCGTGTCGGCGGCACGGGGCGGCAACGGCGTTCCACCCATCAGGTAGGCGGATCCCGCCACAAGGGCAGCGGCGGCGGCAGCACTCCCGGTTGTGAGGACCGTGAGCCGGATTCCCGGATGGGTGCCGCGCGGGTGCAGGCTGTGCCGGGCGTTGTGCCTGCGGACGCGGTGACCTGCCCGGGGCGGTTCCTCGCCCGGTAGCGGCCCCGCGGGTGGTGCGTCCCGGGCCAGTTCCTCGGTGCGGGCGAGCAGCCGTGCTGTCAGGTCGTTGCTGGCGGCGGGCACGGCGGCGCCCCGCAGCCGTTCCAGGTACTGCCGTTCCCGGCGCTCCTGCAGGCGGCACTCCGCGCACTTCTCCTGGTGTTGCCGGCGCCGGCCGCCGGGCCAGCCGCAGGGCAGACCGCGCAGCAACCGTTTCAGCAGGCTCATCGTCCTGTTCAGAGGAGGCCGGCGATGCGCGGCATCTTGAGTCGCGGCTTGAGGGACTGCTTGGGGCGGGGGTCGCGGTGCGCAAGTTTTTCGCGGAGCATGGTCCGGCCGCGGTGGATCCTGGACCGCACCGTTCCGAGCTTGACGCCCAGCGCGACGGCCACCTCGTCGTAGGAGAGCCCTTCGAGGTCGCACAGCACCACGGCGGCGGGGAAGGCGGGGGGCTGCGCCTCGAGGGCGGCCTGGACGTCGAGGTCCTGGTTGTTGAAATCAAAGCTTTGTTCGGGGCCGGGCTCGCGGCCGGGCAGCTTGGACTCGGCGTCCTCGGCCAGCGCGTCGAAGCGGATGCGGCTCTTGCGCCGGGCCTGGTCCAGGAACAGGTTGGTGGTGATCCGGTGCAGCCACCCGTCCAGGGTGCCGGGCTTGAAGTTTTCGAGCGAGCGGAAGACGCGGACGAACACTTCCTGGGTGAGGTCCTCGGCGTCGTACTTGTTGCCCGTGAGCCGGTATGCGAGCCGGTAGACCTTGGCGGAGTGGTTGGTCACCACTTCCTCCCACGTCGGCCGCACCCACTCGGTTTCCGTGGCAGGCTGGGACTCTTCAGTTGCAGGGACAGCTGTCTGAACTGACATCGTCCGCTCCCCTCGTGGATGGCACTTACGCCGTGGATGGAGCTTGCCTGTGCAAGCTCCTGCACCCCTGATTCGGCGCCGATCACCACGCGGATGAGCGGATAACCATCATTTCAAATCAAGCTGGGAATTTCCTGACGCCGGCCTGACTTCCGCCCACGGCGCAAACGGCCCTTCTTGACGGACGTGGCAGCTGCGTCACAGGCGCCTCCCGGCCCCGCCGCGCCGGACACAGTAGGCTGTAATGAACACTCCCCTGCCGCCCAGAAAGCGATACCCATGAGCGCCGATAAGTCCACGAGCTGGTCCTACGCAGAAGATCTGCCTGCCGAGGATGAGGTCCTGATTCACGCGCGCGAACGGTCCTTCGAACTCGGCGTCACCCCGATCGGCCCCGGCGTGGGCGCGGTCCTGACAGTGCTGGCCGCCGCTTCGAAGGCGCAGACCGCCGTGGAGATCGGCACCGGCGCGGGCGTCTCGGGTGTGTGCATCCTGCGCGGCCTGGGGCCGAACGCCGTGCTGACCACCATCGACGTCGACGTCGAACACCTCAAGGCGGCCCGGGAAGCGTTCCAGGAGGCCGGCAGCCCGGCGAACCGGACCCGCACCATTTCGGGCCGGGCCGGCGACGTCCTCCCCCGGCTGACTGACAGCGCCTACGATCTGGTTTTCATCGACGCGGACAAGCCGAACTACCCCGGCTATGTGGAGCAGGCGGTCCGGCTCCTGAAGCGCGGCGGGCTGCTGGTGGTCAATGACGCCCTGGACAAGGACCGGGTGGCCAACCCTGCCGCCCGGGAGGCCACCACAGCCGTGCTGAGGCAGGTGGGCAAGTCCATCCGTGACGACGACAGGCTCGCGTCGGCCATGCTGCCGACCGGCGACGGCCTGCTGATCGCCGTCAAGAAGTAGCCCTCCCGGCCGCTGGCAGCGGGTGCCGCGGCAGACCAAAAGGGGGGGGCCGGGGGGGCAACCCCAGGCCGGGCCGCCCGGTTGTGT
>JBKKDK010000306.1:0-3754 GCA_046708245.1 Arthrobacter sp. | reverse complement strand
GGGTGGAACTGGAGGGTTTTCTCCCTCAGCCGGACCCCGCCTTCCCCGCTGAACCGTCCGGCTCTCCCGCCGACCCGGGACCCCGGGTCCTGCCGGTGGTGGGCGCCGTCCAAGGCTCCTCCGTCCTGGTGGCCATCGTGGACGAGCCTGACCTGCAGCGCCAGTCCGCGGCAGGATGGGACATGTCCATGGGGAACCTGATGCTCATGGGCGTTGCCGGCTCCGGCACCAGCACCACGCTGGCCACGATCGCGTTGGCACTGGCGAGGGACGCCGATCCGGCCGAGCTGGACCTGATGATTCTCGACTTGGGCTCCCGTGAGCTCGAGGCGCTCGAAGGCCTGCCGCACACCGTGGCCTACGTGGGAACCGGTGCCGGTGCCAAGGAGCAGCAGGCCCGCTTCCTGCGGCACCTGCACACCGAGCTGGAGAGCCGCCGCGCTGACCCCGGCCGGCGCCGCCGCACCGTGGTGCTGCTGGACGGGCTGGCCTCGCTGCGGGACGAGTTCCAGGATTTCGAGGGGCAGCAGCTGCTGTCCTTGCTGTACCGGGCCTATGCGGACGGGCCGGCGCTGGGATTGTCCTTCGCGGTCTCCACCACACGCGCCAAGGCGGTGCCCTCGGCCATTAACGAGGTGACCTTGCAGAAGTGGCTCTTCCGGCTGGCGGACTCCTACGACTACTCGTCGCTCGGCGTCCGGGGCAAGGAGATCCCCGCTGCGCTGCCCGGACGCTGCGTTGACCCCCGCACCTCGCTCCAGATGCATGTGGCCACGCCCGGCATCGGGGTCGAGGCCGCGGTGGATCGGGTGCGACAGGTCTGGGCGCATGTGCCCGCGAAGACCTCGGCGATCAGGCGCCTGCCCACCGACGTCACGATGCTGGAGCTCGGGGTGGAACCCCTGCTGGCGGCCGAGCCTTGGCTGATCCCGGTGGGAATTCGGGAGGCGGACCTCGCCCCGGCGTTCCTGGAGATCTACGAGGGCGAGCACGCGCTCGTCGCCGGGCCCGCCCGATCGGGTAAGTCCACACTGCTGCTGGCCCTGGCCGCATCCCTGCGTGGCGTTGCCACTGCCAGGGGACCGGCGCAGGTGTGGGGCATCTGCGATCGTCGCTCGCCCCTGGCCCTCGCCGGCCTCGATCGCGTGGCTGTAGGCACGGACGAGGTACCGGCCCTGTTGGCCTCCTTGCGGCTCGAGCGCGGCCCGGTTTTCCTGCTGATCGACGACGCCGAGCGCTTCGAGGACGCCGATCAGTCCATCGCCGGGGTTGTGGCATCCGGGCAGCCGGGGTTGTGCGTCATTGCGGCCGGACGGGCCGCGGATCTCCGCGGGCTGTACAGTCACTGGACCAAGACGCTCCGCAAATCCCGCCTGGGCGTGCTGCTGCAGCCGGATGTTGATTACGACGGCGAGCTGCTGGGTGTCGTGCTCCCGCGCAGGGCGCCTGTGGCGCTGACTGCCGGGCGTGGATATATCGGCGTGGGCGGGCAAGTGGCGCTGATCCAGTCGATGAGCGCCGGGGGCTGAGACCGGCGTCGAGCGCTTAGCAAGGAAGAGTGGGCTGAGGGGCGGCCGTGAATCAGATCGATAGCGTTGGAGAGTACGGTATGAAATTCGCACAGACGGGTGAAGCGCTGGGAGCGTCCTACCATTTCGGTGAACGGGTGGGTTCCGGCGCCGTCGGCGAGGTCTGGACCGTCACCTCGGCCGACGGCCGGACGTTTGCCGCCAAAGTCCTGCGCCCCGAGCACGCCGACGACCCCTCACTCGTGGAACGGTTCGTCCGCGAGAGATCCGTGCTGCTAGGGCTGCAGGACTCGCACATTGTCAGGGTGCGCGACATGGTGGTGGAGGGTGCGCGGTTGGCCATCGTCATGGACTACGTCGCGGGAGGCTCGCTGCGTGAGGCGGTGAAGGATGCCGGCCCGCTGCGTCCCGTGGACGCGGTCAACGTTGCCGCCGAAGTCTTTGACGCACTGGCTTTCGCCCACTCACGGGGCGTGACGCACCGGGACATCAAGCCGGACAATGTGCTCCTCGCCCGGCCCTGGCCCGAGTGCGGCGTGGGCGACGTGCGGGTTTCCGACTTCGGCATCGCCGACGTCGTGGGCGAGAGGATCCGCCAGACGACCGGCCTCATGGGCACCCCGCAGTACATGCCGCCCGAGCTCATCAGCCAGGGCCGGTCCGGCCCGCCGGGCGATGTGTACTCAACGGGCGTCCTGCTCTACGAACTCCTCGCCGGACGCACTCCCTTCGCCGGGCCGGGGACGGACTTCAGCGTCGCGTACCGTCACGTTTCCTCGCGCCCGCCACGGATTCCGGTGGACGACGCGGTATGGGACGTCCTCGACGGGCTGCTCTCCAAAGACCCCGCCCAGCGCCCGACCGCGCGGGAGGCCGCGTCGATGCTCCGGCGTCTGGCGCCCCGCCTCTCCGGCGCCGCCCCGATCGCGCGTTCCGAGGCCCCGGAGGACTTCGACGACGCCGAACGCTCGGCCACCGTCGTCCGGGGCGCCTTCACGGACGAGTTGCTCACGGCTTTCGCGTCAACCCCGCCCAGCGACCACGCTGGGGAAGAACCCGAGCTCGGAGAAGCGGGCAGCGCAACGATTGCCCGTCCGCTCCCGCGCCGCGAAGTGCAGCCCCGGGCGGAGGCCCGGCCCGAGGAAAAGGACGCCACCCCGTTCTGGCGCACCCGAAAAGCGCTGCTCCTCGCCGGCTCCGCAGCCCTTCTCCTCGCCGCGATGGTCACCGGGTTCATCGTCCTCGCCCCCACGGGTCAGCCAGCGGCGCCCACGACGGGCGGCGAGCAGGTGTCCAAGCAGCTGCAGGACGCGGCCCTTCCAACCGGCCTGACCATCGCTCGGGAGGCCTCCTATGAACCGAGTTCCGGAGAGGTCCGCTTGACTGTTGCGTACGCGGCCCAGAAGGCGCCGTTGTCCGGGGAATTCCTTGAGGTGATCCCGGGCCTGGCCGAGGGGGACGCGTGCCCGGCGGTCACGTGGGACGGAGCTTCGGTGAGCCGGAATCAGGCCTCGATCACCGGCCTTGACGTCGAGTGCGGCTGGAAACTCTCGGGGTTGGAGATCCCGGCGGGAGGGTCAGTCCAGGTCACCGCCAAGGTGCCGGTGCGGACCGTGGACCAGCAGGCGATCGACGCGTGGCTGCGTGCCGGGTCCGAGGCGACGACGGCCGCGACGCAGGACCCCGCCGTCAAGGGCACCGCCTATCCCGTCCAGCGTCTAAAGGGCGTGGAGGTCCGCACTCCGGCGCGCGTCGTGACGCCCAGCCCGCTGAAGATCACCCTGGTGCCCGTGTGGGCCGGCGGCGCCGACGAGCTGAACCCGCTCTACGTCAGTCCCGCCTCGGGCAAGCCCTCGCAGATGCTTGACGCAGTGGGCGGCGGCGAGAAGGGCGTCCGGTTCTCCGACGGTTGCGGCGGGGCACTGGCGGTGGACAGCGCCGGGCTCACTGTGACGGCCTTGCAGATCACGCCCCAGTGCACCGTACGCGCCAGCGTTGGAAACTTCACCGAGCTGCAGTCCGGGAGTTTCGGAATCACGTCCCGCGAGAACTCGTAGCTTCCTATTGCTGCGCAGCTTGGTGCGCTCCGCACAGCGGCCAGGCGGTCAGCCAGGCGGTCAGCGGGTCAGCGCGTGGTCGGTGGGCCGGATGTAGTGGTTGCGGCGGGGGTGTTGGCGTGGGTCCAGATGGGGGGGCGCTATGAACCAGGGGACGCCGCTTCGCAT
>JBKKDK010000305.1:0-26896 GCA_046708245.1 Arthrobacter sp. | reverse complement strand
AGCCGTGCGATGCGTCCGCTGAAGGGAAGCCAGATGAAGTTGGCGGAGAGCAGCCCCCAGAGGGTGGCAACGAAGGCGGCGGCGATCATGTGCCCCAGTTCGTCCGGCTTGGACAGGTTTTCCAGGACGTGGGTCAGGGATACGACGGTTCCGACGATGCCGACAGTGGGGGCAAAGCCGCCGAGGCTCGCGAAGAATTTGGAGTTGGCGTGGTCGCTGCGCGCCTTTGTGTCGATTTCGTCCTCCATCTGCATCCGGAGGTCTTCGGCGTCGGTGCCGTCGGCGATGTTCTGCAGGGCACGGGCCAGGAACGGATCGTTGACGCTGGCGGCTTCTTCCTCGAGGGACAGCAGGCCCTCACTGCGCGCCTTTTCCGCGAACCGGACCATCTGGTCGATGCTGTCCTGCGGCTTCGAGGTTTTCCCGAGGAACATTCCCGGCACCGCTTTGAACGCCTGGATAACGTCCTTGAGCGTGTTCCCGGCCAGCCCGATGGCCAGGGTGGCCCCGAAGACGAGGATCATGGGCGCCGGCAGGAGCAGCGAGGAGAGGCTGCCGCCTTCGAGGAGAACCATAACGATGAGGGAGCCAAAGGCGAGGAGCAGTCCGATGACTGTTGCGGGATCCATGACTTACTTTCTTGGGTTCTCGGGTGCAGGGGTCCCGGCAGGGTCCTCCGGGTCCGCTGGCGGGACCAGGCTCAGTGGGTAGCCCGTCACGGCCGGGAAGTCGCGCGCCTTGCTGAGGATGTAGGCCCGGTAATCGGCGATGAGTTCGATTACTTCCGCGAGGCTTTCGAGCACCACGTACGCGGCGCCGTCGAGCGTGACCAGGTGCGTGTCCGGGCTTTCGTGGATCCGTTCAATCAGGTCCGGATTGACCGCGAAGCGCGTTCCGTTGAGGCGTGTGACGACGATCATGGGCTGATTCTGCTCTGTTAGTCTGCCGGGCTGTGGGGCGCAGCGAGTGGAAAGTTGTTCTCCTACTACTGTCGGCAGGCCTTGTGCCTTCGTTAGGCATCCTGGCCCGCGAAGGCCGTCAGGCGGACCGCAGGCCGGAAGTCGAATTCAGTGCCCCTATGCGGCGGTTCGCAACCCGGCGACGGCGCGGCTCCCCCGGGTAAGGACGACGACGGCGGCGGAACCCGCCGCTGCGAGGAGCATCACGCCCCAGATGGTGAAGGCCGCGTCGGGACGCACAACCGACTGCCCGGCCAGAGCCTGCGCCGTGAGCAGCGCGAGGGCGCCGAGGTAGGACGCGGCCACGATCCAGAGCAGGCCCAGGCGCGTCCCGGCGGAGCGCAGCAGCGGAATCCGGCGGGCGCCGAGTTCGAGCAGCAGGGCCGTGAGCGGGATGACCTGGAGGGCATGCATCCCGACAAAATGGGGCACCCGCAGGTCTCCCGCCTCGGTGCTCCAGCCCAGCAGCGGAAGGCCGGGGCCGCCGTCGGCAAGGCCTACCGTGTGTGCCCCTGCGATGCCCTGGAAATCCTTGAGCTGCTCCGCCGTGGGGCCTGTCATGAGGAACGCCAGGGCCATCCCGATGAGCCCGATGACCAGCCCGGCGCGGATGGCCAAGGACCGTGCAGGGTCACCGAGCGGAACCCTGAAGAGCAGCAGGGCCACGAGCAGGGCCGCGAGCCACACCATGACGATCGAGGCGGCCATCGCCACCCAGAGTCCCGCCGCCGGGGGTGTGGAGACGTTGAAGTGGCTCGTGTTTCCCGCTGCTGCGGCTCCCCCGATGATGAGCATTTCCACCACGAGGAAGGCGGCGGTCGCGGTTCCGGCCCACCAGGCCAGCCGCCGCCAGCGCGGCAGCTGGTCCAGCAGCCAGGCCATCGTCACGGCATAAAGCAGTATGGAGACGGAGAATTTGAAGGGTTTGGCCCAGATCGATGCCCCGTCCAGCAGCCGGGTGTCGAAGAACAATCCGGCCAGGGTCGCGAGGGTCGAGGCGGCCATCGCGAGGCTGAGCCAGATCAGCGGGCGGTGCAAGCGGGTGTGACGGACGGGAATCGAAGTGGTTGCGGTCGCGAACATTTTTTCTCCCGGGTGGGTGGGCGGTGATGCTCGGATGGGACGGAGTGGCGCAGGGTAGAGATGTGCTCCTGCGCGGCACGGCGAAGCCCGGACAAGAGGGCGTCGCCCAATACGGTGCCGATGACCACGGTTTCGGCCATTGCCTCCCGGCTGCCGCGGGCCTCAACCTGGTCGAGGTCGGCCTCGGCCACCAGCAGCGCCGCGGCGGCGTAGCGGGTGAACCAGCTCCGCTCGTCCTGCTGGCCCAGGGATGCGAAGGTCTCCAGCACACGGGCAGCGGCGAGCCGGCCCGGGTTGTCCGCCGAGACGTGCCAGCCTTCGATCAGCCGGTCGATGCCGGCCTGGGCCTCGACGCCGATGTCGCCAGAATTGATTTCAGCGGAGACGGCTCGTTGCGCGACCCCGAAGGTGTGCGCCAGCGGAAGCTCGGAATCGACGGCGTCGATGACGCCACGGGCCGTCGCGACGCTGAGCCCGCCGATCTCCAGGAGGCCACGGATGAGCTGCAGCCGCCGCAGGTGCTGCTCACCGTAGCGTGACTGGTTGGGCCCGGTCCGTTCGCCTGCGGGAAGCAGCCGCTCGCGCAGATAAAACTTGATGGTTGCGACCGGGATGCCGCTGGCCTTGCTCAGTTCCGCCATCTTCATACGGATAGCGTAACTATCGGATAGTGATGCTGTCTAGTACGTTTTTTACTTTGACGTCCAGCCCCGCTGGTGGAGCCGTTCAAAGCCGTCCAGGAGCAGGTCCAGGGCAAATTCAAACTCAAACTGGTCGTCGCAGCCCTGCCCGACAACCGAGCCTTCATCGTGGCGGGCAGCGGCGGCAACCTGCGCGAGATTCGGATAGTGTGTGGCCATTTGCTCGAAGATGGCCGCCTGCGCCTCCGGGGATGCCTCAACGGCCTCTCCCCCGCGGGCAGGGGTGTCGAACAGCTCCTGGGTGAAGCCCCATATCCGGCTGCCCATGGCGTGCATGACGTGGTGTGTGAGATCTACCGTGAAGCCGCCGGCCAGGAACATGGCAATAAAGGAGTCAATGTAGCCAAGGACGGGCGGGGTCAGGTTGGTCCGGGACTCCAGGACCTGCCGCGCCCATCCGTGCCGCTGGAGCACGGCCCGCGCGGAAAGCACCCTCAGCCGGACGACGTTCTTCCAGTCGGTACCGCCGGCGGCCGGATCTATTTCGGCAACGAGCACTTCGACCATGCCGTCGAGGAGTTCTTCCTTGTTGGCGACGTGCTTGTAAAGCGCCATCGGCACAACGTGAAGGTCCTGGGCGAGCCTGCGCATGCTGAGCTCGGCGATGCCGGCTCCGTCCGCCAGCGAAACGGCGGCCTCCAGCACGCGCTGCCGGTTCAGACGCTCGCGGCGTTGCCCTTCAAGCTGCGACACACTAACCCCCACTTCAGCATTTTCACCCGGTCTGTTGACAGGTGTACAGCGTACGCTATAGCCTCCTTCCATAAAGTGTACGTCGTACACCAGTGCTGGTGGAGGAGCGCAGCACCACTCCTCCCAGGGCAATCATCTGAGCCGCGCACCCACCGAAAATGAGGTTCCCGTGAACGCCACCAGAAATGCCGCCCCGCCAGCTCCCGGTCACACCGGAAGCCTCCGTCCCGGCCCCCGGGGAGTACGGCGGAACCGCTGGCTTGTGCCGGCCGGCCTGATTCTCCTGAGCCTCATCCCCGTGATCGCCGGAGGAGTGCGCCTGACCGAATTGACCGGCGGTGCCGACATCACGCCGAAAAACGAGAGGTTCTTCAACTCGCCCATCCCGGTGGCGGTCCATATTGTCAGCGTCACCGTGTACTCCCTGCTGGGAGCATTCCAGTTTGTGCCGTCGCTTCGCAGGGGCAGGCGCAGCTGGCACCGGACCGCCGGACTTATCCTGATACCCGCCGGCCTGCTGGCCGCTGGTTCCGGACTGTGGATGGCCCTCTTCTACGCGCTGCCACCCAGCGACGGGCTCATTCTGCTCATCCTTCGCCTTGTCTTCGGAACCGCGATGCTGGCCAGCCTCGTCCTCGGAGTCCTTGCCATCGGGCGCCGGGACTTCGCCAATCACGGCGCCTGGATGACCCGTGCCTACGCAATTGGGCTCGGGGCCGGCACCCAGGCCGTCATCCTCATCGGCCCCGAGCTCCTGTCCGCCTCGCCCGATGTGACAACCCGCGCCGTCCTCATGGGAGCCGCCTGGCTGATCAACCTGGCAGTGGCCGAGTACGTCATCCGCCGCCGCGCCCGGGTAGCCGCGGTCCGGGGTAAGTAGGTGTCGGGGAGCGTGCCGGCGTCCGTCCATCGGCAGGTGTCACGTCACCGCGGTGGCGTTCGCCGGTGAGCCGGTGCCTCCGGTGATGTTCAGCGGTTTGATGCTGATAAAGGTGTCCCAGTGGCCGGTTTTGTTCATGTGGCGGGTGAGGGGTCCGAGCCGCCACAGTTCGCCCAGTGGCATGCCGAGTTTGGCGAGGAGTTGCTGGTGCATCATGCCGTGGTCGTTGGGCGCCGAATGAAGGAAGGGGCTTCCGGGCACGGCGGGCAGGCATTCGAAAGCGAAGTTGTCGGCGGCGACAAGCGCGAACCGGTGGTCCCAGGCCCACGCGACGAATTCGCGGGATTGCGCAACGCCGGTGGCCCGCCGGCTGTTCCGGGCATGTTGCTTGTCCGCCGGGGCCAGGGCCAGGAACCATTCGCACCAGCCGGTGTGGAGCATAAGGATGTCGCCCGGCCCGATGGTGAGGCCCTGGGCCTGGACGGCTGCCTGGATCAGGTCCAGGCTGAGGGGCTCACCCCCGGCATGGTCAATGGGAGCACCCCGGCCGGCGCGGTAGCCGTCGAGGTCCACCAGCACTCCCCTGCCGGCGATGGGATCATCTGCCCAAACCTGGACGCCGAGGTCCGGCGTCCCCTCCCGAATCCGGTCATCGGGGGTGCCGTTGTAGAACCCGACGTCGTCGGCCCTGCGGTGCCTGAGCCCGTCAATCTGGGAAGATCCCTGAAGGTAGTAGCCGTCCAGATAGTCGTCACGGTGCGCCGGGTGCGAGGAGTAGATGGTGTGGCGCGGGGCTGAGCGCTTGAGCGACATGCCGGGATCGAAGGCGTCGGCCGGGTAGTCCAGGCCGAACACCGTGCCGGTCCTGATGCAGTTTTTGGCCGCCAGGACGGCGTCGCGGCCTAGGAAGGACGGCGTTCCGCGCGCAGGTTCGGGGAACAATCCCCAGGAGGTGCCGGCGAGCCGGCCCTCCCTGTCGAGCAGTTCGGCGAAGGTTGGGTAGGTTCCGGCGTCCGTGGCCTCTGTCATCGCGTTGTTGCCTCCTGGGCCTTCTGTCCCTGTTTCTGGCGGCGCTTGTAGCTGAGCAGGAATCCGGCGATCGCGCAGACGGAGGCCGCGATGCACATCGGGGTCTTGATGGATGCGTTGATGAATTCCAGCCAGGCGCCCTGTCCGGCGATCAGGGCCACGGCCTGGCCGGCCACAAACACGACTCCGCCCAGGAGCAGGGCCGCGAGGGTCAGGACGAAGGTGACTTCGACGCCCTTTCTGATCTGGTGCATGGTCTTGGTTCCTTAGATCGGCAGAATGCCGACGATGATCAGCACACCGATGCCCAACAGCGGCAGGGCATAGTGCGTGAGCAGGCGGGCGAAGGTCTGGACGGGATCCACATCGGCGATGCCGCAGGCTACGTACAGCGGCGCGCCTCCGGGCGGGACCGCTGCCTCGCAGGACGAGAAGACCAGCACGGCGACGGCTGCGGTGGTCGCCGGAACACCGGCGGCAACAAGCGTCGCGACGCCGACCGTTCCGACGGCGGCCATCGTGGCTGTCGCTGACAGCGGTGCGGCGACGGCAATGACGATAAGCCCGATCAGGATGGCCAGCAGCCACAGGGGCAGGTTCATCTGGTTGAGCAGGGCGGTCATCTGTTGGGGCAGGCCGGTGGCGGCGAGCGCGTTGGCTCCGGCGAAGGCGAAAACCACTGTCACGCCGACCACGCCAAACCTCGGGGCGGAGCTTTGCAGCAGCAGCCACCAGGCCCGGCCGCTGCCGGGCAGCCGCTTCCGGCCCAGCACCGCTCCGGTGAGGATGAGGACCACCGGAATCCAGACGATGACGCTGACTGTCTTGGCGACATCCCCGCCGGTCCAGTCCGACAATGCCGCGGCAGTGGCGCCGGAGGTGATGATCAGCGGGATGGACACCACGACGAACAGCAGCATCGTCGCCCAGCCGCGGCTGAACGCTGTCCGGACGGGCAACCGGTGTGCGGCGTCCAAGGCGGCCATCCCGCTCTTGCGGATCAGCAGCCAGGTGACGATCAGCCGGTGCAGGAAACACCACAGTCCGCCGATGAGCAAGGGCAGGACGAGTTCGCTCACGTCCAGCAGGGGCCCGACGGTGGCGGATCCTACGAGAACGAACATCGATGCGCTGAACGGAAACGTGATCCCCATTCCGGCGTTTCCGGCGACAAGCGTCGCCGCCGAAGACTTGTCGAGACGGGACTTCTCCATCCAGGGGATGGTCACCGAGCCGACGGTCGCGGCAATGGCTGCCTGGTTGTGGACCACCCCGCCCAGGCCGGCCGACGCTATGGTCGAGACCCAGGCGGGGCCGCCCCGGAGACCGCCGATCAGGGAGTTCAGCAGGTCGATTAGCCTGTCCAGCACCCCGGTCTTGTCCAGCAGGTACCCCATAAAGACGAACGCCATGGTCGCGTAGACAATTTCGTCGGTCACGGCCGCGTAGAGCGCTGCTCCTCCAACTTCTCCAGCGGCGGCCCCCGTGAAGGGGAGCACCGCCACGAAGCCGAGGATCATCGCTTCCCCGACGCTGCGTTTGAGCAGTGTCGTCCAGAGCAGGATGACGGCCAGGTAGGCTCCAAGGGCCCAGATGCCAATCATGTTGCCGCTCCTGACGGGGGTTACTGCTGCAGTAGGTTTGTCGCTGGTTCTTGTCCCTGATTCTGCCTGATGTCAGGGTCAGCGCAAGGACGGCGCCGTTGGTGCCGGCAGCTGGGCTAGGCGCGTCAGGGCGGTGGCCGATGCTGCTGTCATCTCCGCCGGCACTCCGAGGTCCGACAGGTAGTCCGCGGTGTCCTGCATTTCCTTGGAGCGGCGCAGGGCGTGCTTGGCTGTGCCGGCGAGGAACCTGTCGATGACCGCCTGCCCGTCGCCGGCCAGTTGGCCTGCGATCTGGGCGCGGATCCACTCCTCCAGCCCCGCTGCCCTGCCCGCGGTGACGGCCTCGACGACCACAGAGGCCAGGCCTTTCATCAGGACGCTGCGGAGGAGTTTATGGGCCATTGCCTCCCCGGGCTCACCCTCGGCGACTTCGATCTGGGCACCGAGCGGGGCCAGCAGTTCAGCGACGGCACGGGACCCGGGCCCGCTCACCATCAGTGGCGTTTTCGCTCCCTGGGTAGGCACGGGTCCCAGGATGGCGACGTCGGCAAAGTCCGCCTTGCTGGGCAGCTGGCCGAGGGCACGCATGGCGTCCGGGGAGGACGAGGTAAAGTCCGCGTAGCAGCTGCCGGCCGGCAGGACCGGCAGGCATTCCTGCGCGACGCTTCGGGCGGCCGCCGCACCTGTGAGAACCAGGACGATGTCCGCCCCAGCGCAAGCCTCGGCCGCCGTGGCCGCCCTGGTGACGCCGGCGGGAGTGGACGGTGCCACGGGATCAAACCCCGTGACGGTGTGGCCCGCGGCGGTGAGTGCCGCGGCGTAGGTGGCTCCGGCTTCCCCGAGGCCGATGACGGTGCACGCTGTCATGAGTTTTGTCCTTCGTGCTTAGTGGCGGGCCGCGACGATGGCTCGCCGGCGGTTGGTTTCGTCCGCGAAAACCGCTTCTGCGGCGTCGGCTACTGCGGCTGCCTGTTCACGGGGAATGACAACCACACCGTCTGAATCGCCGATGATGACGTCGCCGGGGAGAACCGGGACGCCGCCGAAGGAGATTGGCGTCCCCAGCCGGGACGGCCCGTTCTTGTAGGGGCCGGCGGGGGTGGTGGCACGGGCGAAGACCGGCATGCCGATTTCAGCGAGCGCTTCGGCGTCGCGCGCCGCCCCGTCCAGGGCGAAGCCGGCGATGCCGAGGTTGATGGCCCGTTCCCCGATGAGTTCCCCGAGGAGGGCGCGGGATTCGTCCCCGCCGCCGGCGACAACGATGACGTCTCCCGGGCGGGCGTGTTCCAGCGCCAGGTGGATGCCCTGGTTGTCTCCCGGGCGGGTCCAGACGGTGAAGGCGGCCCCGGCCAGGAGGGCTCCTGGCCAGATGGCCTGGATCGCTGAGTTCGCAACGCCGAGGCGGTCCATGGCGTCGCCGATGTTGGCGGCAGGAAGCTTGGCGAGGCGTTCCACGACGTCCCTGTCGGGGCGGGGAAAGTCAGCGTCAATGGTGTCAATTGCTGGGGTTGTCATGATGACGTCTTCCGTAGGTGGTGGCGTGGTTAGTCTTTTTTCTGGACCATCGGAAGGACCTTTTTGAAGTCGTCTTCCTGTCCGGCCCAGAACGTCTCGTAGTCTGCGGCGTTGAGGTAGCTGGTCTGCAGGCCAAGGGCGCTCATCTTTTCCTTGACCGTGGGGTCCTCGATGGCTTTCTGGATGGCAGCTTCGAGCTTCTTGGCTACGGCATCGGGCAGTCCGGCCGGGGCGGAATAGCCGCGGGCGGTACCGGCTTCGACGTCGTATCCCGATTCTTTGAAGGTCGGAACGTCCGGCAATGACGGGGTCCGCTCGGGGGTCATGACACCCAGGACGCGTGCCTTGCCCTGCTTGGTCAGGTCGGTCACGTCGCTGACGTTGGCCACGAGGATGTCAACGTGCTTGCCAAGGAAGGCCGTGGTGGCCTGCGACGCGCCCTCGGAGAAGTGGACCGGCGCGAACTCGGCGCCTGTCGTTTCCTGGATCTGCGCCATGGCGAAGTGTTCGCCCGTCTGCAGCCCGGTGGTGCTGGCGGTCATGGACTTCGGGTTGGCCTTGGCGGCATCGAGCAGATCTTTCAGCGTTTTGTAGGGGCTGTCGGGCTGCACGGCGATGACGGCGGGGTCGATGACCTGCCGGCCGAGCGGCTGGAAGCTGCTGCGGGTGTACTTGGCGCCACGGGCAGGATCCAAGGGCGAGACCACCACGGACGGGGAACCGGTGGCGCCGATGGTGTAGCCGTCGGGCTTGGCGCTGGTGAGCTGGGTGTAGCCGATCTGCCCGCCGGCGCCCGGCTTGTTGATCACCTCGACGTTGGTGCCGAGTTCCTTTTCCAGGATCGGCTGGATGAGCCGGGCGGCGGTGTCTACGGCTCCGCCTGAGGAGAAGGCCACGACGATGTCGATGGACTTGCCCTTTTTCGGGAAGTCGTCAGCGGCGGTGCTGGTGGACGCCGCGTTGGCGCCGCAGCCGGTCAGGGCGATCAGGGTTGCTGCTGCGAGGGCGGCTGCGATGCGGGGACGGGTAATCATGGTTCTTCTCCTTTGAAGGGGTGTTTGGGTTTTCCGGTGGCGGGTGTGGACCGCCAGGCGGGGGGTTAGGTTTCGGGGTCGTCCGTAAGCGCTTTGGGTTTGCGGAACTTGAGCAGTGGGCTGATGACGATCAGGATGCCGAGGCCGATCAGGACTGCGGAGATGGGGCGGCTGGAAAAGATGCCGAAGTCGCCCTGGGAGATTTCCAGGGACTCCCGCAGGGAGCGCTCCATCAGCGGACCGAGGACCAGCGTCAGCACCATGGGGGCGAGGGGGATTTCCAGGTGCCGCAGGGCGAGTCCGAGAAGTCCGAAGCCGATCATCACAAAAACGTCAAAGACGCTGAAGTTGATGGTGTAGGCGCCGATGACCATAAAGAGCAGGATGAGCGCGGTCAGGATCGAGGACGGTACCCGCAGGATGGAGACCCAGAGTCCGACCAGCGGCACGTTCAGCAGGAGCAACAGGAGGTTTCCGATGAAGAGGCTGGCGATGATGGCCCAGGCGATTTCGGAGTGCTCGGTGAAGAGGGTCGGGCCCGGAGTGAGGCCCTGCTGGAGGAAAGCACCCATCAGCACGGCGATCGTCGGCGATGCCGGGATGCCAAGGGTGAACAGCGGGATCAGCGCGGCATTCGCGTGGGCGTTGTTGGCTGTCTCGGGGCCGGCGACACCTTCAATGGCGCCCTTGCCCAGCTGGCTGCGGTGGCGGGAGAACTTCTTTTCAGCGCCGTAGGCCAGCAGGGAGGATACGGAGCCGGTCATACCCGGGATGAGGCCAAGGCCGAAGCCGATTCCGGTGCCGCGGGCCATGGCCGGTGCGCTGCGGCGCCATTCCTTGCCGGTGGGCAGGAGCGAACGCAGGTTCGGTGCGTGCACTGTGGGGGTCGCGGTGTCCTTGCGGTAGGACAGGAGTTCGGAGAGGCCGAAGACACCGACGATCACGGCGACGAAGCTGACGCCGTCGAGGAGCCGGTCCATGCCGAACGTGAACCGCGGCGCGCCGGCAACCGGGTCGATGCCGACCATGGCGATCAGCAGGCCCAGGGCGCCGGAGATGACGGCCTTGATCATGGACTTGCCGGCCAGTGCGACGAGGAGGGAAATGCCGACAACCATCAGGGCGAAGAATTCCGGCGGTCCGACGAGCAGGCCCAGTTCCCCGAGGGGTTTGGCGGCCGCGACCAGGCCGATCGTCGCGATGGTCCCGCCGACGAAGGATCCGACGGCGGCGATGGTCAATGCCGCCCCGGCCTTGCCGATCTTCGTCATCGCGTAGCCGTCGATGGTCGTAATCGCCGAGGCCGCTTCGCCGGGGGTGTTCAGCAGGACGCTGGTGATGGTTCCCCCGTACGCGGTGCCGTAGAAGATGGCACACAGCATGATGATCGCGCCGGTCGCGTCAAGGTTCAGGGTCAGGGGTATGAGCAGCGCGACGCCGGCGACGGGGCCGATTCCGGGCAGGACGCCGATGATGGTGCCGAGAAGGCAGCCCAGGAAGGCAAAGAGCAGATTCTGCCAGGTCATGGCGGCCGCGAAGCCGCCCAGGAGTTCGTTGAGGGTATCCACGGCTAGAGTCCGATCGTGTTCAGCAGGGGGAAGGCGGAAACGGGCATCGTCACGTTCAGGCCGTAGTTGAAGGCGTAGAAGGCCCCGACACTTCCGGCGAGCGCCGTGATCAGCGACGACGTCCAGGACCGGCGGCCCCGCAGCTTCAGGTGGTACATCAGGAACAGAAACATGCTCAGCTGAAATCCGAGCAGATCCATGACGGCCGCGAGGACGGCCAGGCTCACCACGACGGCGAGCACCAGTCCCCGGTCAATCCCTTCGACCCTGTCGCTGGGCCGGCGCAGCTCCTGGATCAGCCAGAGAACGGCCATGGCAGCCAGGACTGCCCCCATTGCGAACGGGAACAGGCCGGGTCCCGGTCCCAGCGACGTCCAGAGGCCTAGTTCCACTGAGCTGACCAGCACATAGACCCCGACGGCAGCAAAAGCGCCGATCCCCACCAGCACGGAGGGAGCCACTCGTGTGGCGCTCCGGGGTTTCGTCATGAGTGACTCCGTTGTCATCGGTTCCTTCTAACTCGCTTGGTTCATTCCATACAATGAAACAGTGTTACGTGTAGAGAAATAGTGACACCAGACACAGGGGCTGTCAAGCGCAAGGAAGTTACATAGAATGAAAGGATGACGACGCCGACATCGACTCAGCCGGGCAGCCCCGCGGAGGAAGGCCCCAAGGCATCGAATATGCGGTCCCTGTCCCGGGCTCTGGAAGTATTTGCGGAACTCCAGCGTGCAGAGCGCCCCCAGCGGCTCAGCGACCTGGCCCGGACCTGCGGCATGAGCCTGCCCACCACCCTGCGGATTTTGCGGGTGCTGCAGGACTTCGGCATGGTCAGCCAGACCGACAAGTCCTACCGGATCGGGCCGGCTGTTCTGCCGGCAGCCCGGAGCTACCTGGAAAATGATCCGCTGGTTGTCTCGGCGCGTCCCGTCCTGCAGCAGGTGGCATCGCAGACCGGACTCACGGCATCGCTGTATACGCGGCTCGGATTCGAGAGAATACTGGTGGCCCGTGTCGATGGTGAGGCTCCGCTCAGGTACGACCTCCCGCTGGGCAAGCGGCTTCCGCTCACCCTGGGCGCGGCGGGCAAGATCCTGCTGGCCTCGGTGTCCGATGACGAGCTCCAGCAAGTCGTGGCGGCGGCGATCGCGGCGGGCCAGGAGGACTCCACGTTTACGGCCGAGGTGCTGCGCTCCCGGCTGCCCGAGCCCGGAGCCGACTTCGCGTACTCGGCCGATGAACGGGCCACCGGCGTCCTGTCAGTCGCCGTCGCCGTCCCGAACCGGGGCGGACGGCCCAGCGAGTCCATTTCCCTGACCAGCCCGGTGGAGGCGGCCAGCGAGGCCACACTAAAGGCCGGGGTACCGGAACTCCGGCGCGCGGCCGCCAGGCTCTCGGAGCTGCTGGAAGGCTCCGTGTACTAGCAACGGCCCGGACCCGGCCTCGTTAAACGGCACGGGGCCTCCCGTCTCGCAGACTGGGAGGCCCCGTGCTTTTGTCTTTGCAGTCAGTTCTTCGCAGGTTATCGCTTGAGGTTGCCGAGCTCCTGGAGCACTTCGTCGGACTTGGTGATGATGCGGGCGTTCGCCTGGAAACCACGCTGCGCGACGATCAGGTTGGTGAATTCCTGGGACAGGTCCACGTTGGACATTTCCAGGTTTCCGCCGGTCAGGCTGCCCAGGCCGGGGTCACCTGCTGCACCCAGCTGCACGCCGCCGGAGTTCCCGGTGGCCACGTAGGACGATCCGCCGGACTTCTCCAGGCCGGCCGGGTTGGTGAACTTGGCCAGCGCGATCTTGGCGAGGACCTGCTTGATGCCGTTGCTGAAGGATCCGATCAGGGAGCCGTCGTTGCCCAGCGTGTAGGACTCCAGCTTGCCGACCGCTGCGCCGTTCTGGCCGCTGACCGTCAGGGAGCTCATGGTGGCGTAGCCAGAGACCTTGGACAGCTCCACCGTGATCGCGGTGGCGCCGGTGCCGATCGTAAACGGACCGCTGGTCGTGAGCGCGCCGTCGGCCCCCTGCGTCAGGGTGACGTTGCCGCTGGCGCCGTTGGCGTCAACCCCGCCGGCAGTCCAGCCGGATGCCGATTTGGTGAAGTTCAGTGTCACGGTCCGCTCCGCGCCGGCGCCGTCGTAAACCTTGACGACGCGGTCCAGTTTGGTGCCGGTGGCGACGTCGCTGGGCAGGTTCCCGTCGAGCGTCACCATATCCGTACGCTTGGCGACCATGGTGTTGGGGTTCAGCGTGATGTCGCCGACCGGGGCACCGGCGTCGATCACGCCGTTGTTGGCCGGCCAGCCCTGCAGGATGCCTCCGTCGGGGCTGACCAGCTGGTTGGCGGCGTCGGGGCTGAACGCGCCGGCGCGGGTGAAGAGCTGGTTGCCGCCCTTGCTCGTGACGAAGAACCCGTCGCCGGAGATCATCAGGTCGGTCGCACGGCCGGTGCTCTGCGAGGAGCCCTGGGCGAAGTTGGTGCTGACACCGGCCACCCGGACGCCCAGGCCGACCTGGGCGGGGTTGCTGCCGCCGGTCTCGGCCTGCGGGCCGGTGGCGCCCTGCTGCATCTGCGAGAGGGTGTCCTGGAACTGGGTGGACGACGCCTTGAAGCCAGCCGTGTTGACGTTGGCAATGTTGTTGCCGGTAACGTCCAGCATGGTCTGGTGGGCGCGGAGGCCGGAGATTCCGGAGTACAGCGAGCGGAGCATGGGACTGCCTTTCTACGGTGGAAAAACTATTTAGGAAGCGGCCGGAGCAGTAAGCCCGGTAATGGAGTCAAGAGGGATGAACAGGTCGCCGACCTTCACGGTCGGGACCGTTCCGGCGTAGGACACCGAGCTGGCGATTCCGGTGCCGGTGGTGCCGTCGCCGAGCGAGTAATCGACGGACTGGCCGATCAGCTGGGCGGCGGCCGAGCGCATCTGGAGGGAGAACCCCTCCTTGCTGTTGGTGGTCAGTTCAGACATCTTCTCCATCATGGAGAGCTGGATGGTCTGGCTCATCATCTGGTTGGTGTCCATGGGGGCACTTGGATTCTGGTTCTTGAGCTGTGCCACAAGGAGGGACATAAACACATCCGAATCCATGGTCTGCACGGGTGCCCGCACGGCAGCAGCCTGGGCGGTCTCCCCCGCGGCCGCAATGGGCTGGGAGGCGATGGGCTGGATGGTCATGAGTCGCTGTCCTTCGTGTCAGACAAGAATGTCGAGGGTGGTTTGGGGGCCGTTCAGGATTCTGGCGTTCCGCAGGGCCGCGTCGTCGGCCAGCGCGTCCCAGCGGTGTCCGCTGCGCTGCTCGCCGGGATCGCGGCCGCTGCCGGGGCCGGAACCGCCCCGGTTTCCGCGGCCGCCGTCCTGGCCCGTGTCCCTGCCGCTGTCCGGACTTGTTCCGCCCGGTCCGCTGCGGTCCGAGACATCGAGGCTGGCGCTGAACCCGGAATCGGCCAGCTCCCTGCGGAGCTCGGGCAGGATCATCCTGATCGCCTCGCGCCCCACGTCCCCGGGGGCGAACAGTTCGATCCTGACGCCGGCGGGATCGATATGTGCCCGGACTGTCAGCGGGCCCAGGTCTTCCGGCGTCACCTGCAGCGTCATGGTGTGCTGGCCCTGCGGCGCTCCGGCCAAGGTGAAAAGCGGCTTGGCAAGCTGCGGCTGAAGGGCCGTCGCGGGCTGGGCAGGGCCCGGCGCGGCCGGTTGCGGAGCCGCTGAAGCAGGCCCGGACGGCGCGGGGGCCGGAAGCTGCTGTGCCCCAGCTGCTCCGGCAGCTGCCGGGGCATCCGGGCCTGCAGCCACCGTTGCGGGAGCCTCTGGTGCGGCCGGAGCCGCGCTAACGGCCTGATCGACGGCGGGAGCCGGTGCAGGAGCCGCTGGCTGGGGCTGCTGAGCGTGGGCCCGTGCCTGGATCTGCGTCCCGGCCGCAGCCGGTCCGCCGGTGGGCAACGCCGTGCCCGGCGGCGCCGCATCAACTGCAGGCGCCGTGCGGTTCGCCGCGGCCGCAGGACTGACGGCCGGAACCGTCGTCGCCGACTGGACTGCGGGAGCCTGCTGGATTCCGGAATCCGCCGTCGGCGGCTGCGCCGCGGCAGGCTGGCTGGCAGGCTGACCGGCAGGCTGACCGGCAGGCTGGCCGGCGGCGGGCAGGGTAGCCGCTGTCGGCGGCAGCGACGGGGGGAACATGTTGGCTGAACCCGGGCGGGCAGCCGTCGTCGAGGTGGCCCTAGCAGCCGGCGCCAGAGTGGCTGGCGCCGATAGTGCGGCAGGCGCGGGCTGCGCGGAAGAAGCGGGAGCCGGGCCTGCGTCGGCTGCGGGCGGTGCAGTTGCTGGTGCGCCGGGCACCGACGCCGCGGCAGGCACCGGCGGGACGGGCTCAGCTGCCGGGGTCTGCGCCACCGTTGGTACCGCGGTTGCGGGCTGGCTGATGCCGGCGAACGCGGCGCGTGCCTGGACCAGCCGGGAATCCGGCACACCGGGTCCGGCCGGCACGAAGGTGGCCAGCCCGGGGACGGCGGTCGCAGGAGCCGGGGAGGTGACCGGCTGAGCTG
Source organism: Arthrobacter sp. (assembly GCA_046708245.1). Classification (GTDB taxonomy): domain Bacteria; phylum Actinomycetota; class Actinomycetes; order Actinomycetales; family Micrococcaceae; genus Arthrobacter. Next base: position 11,288 of record JBKKDK010000305.1, on the reverse strand, counting down.
CCGGAACGTCCGGCTTCCCGGCCGGAGGAAGCACGACGGCGGTCTGCTGCCCCGCAGGTGCGGCCACGGCGGCATATTGCCCGGCGCACCCGGCGCCCCGGACGACGTTGGGGACCGGGCGAACACTCGGGGATGCGGCCGCGGGAGCGGCGGCCGGCGCCGCGGCGGGGGACAGCGCCGGAAGGTGGGTCGAACGCGCCGCAGGAGGCACGAACGGAGCCGGCGGGAGTTGTGCCGGCACCAACAGGGCTGGTGCGGGTTGCGCGGCGACGAACTGCGCCGGGTCCGTCCCGGCCGGGGGCATCACGTCCGGAAGCGTGGCGGCAACGACTGTGGCAGCCGGAAGCGCGGCGGGACCGGTTGCGGAGTCCCCCTCCGTCGGTGCTGCCGCGGGAACCACGGCGTAGTCCTGCGGCCCTGGCGTCCAGGTCTCCGGGGCCGGGGCTGACGCGGAACCAAGCACGTCGCCAAGGACGTTGGCGAAAGAACACTGGTCCGCAGCTCCGGACCCGTCCTGCTGTGCGCTGCGGCCCTGTGCCGGCCCCGCGGCCGGCGCCGGGGCAGGTGCGGCGAAGGCCGGGGCAAGGTCCAGCGATGCCATCGAGTTCATGATGATGCCCCTGCCGGAACGATGCGCCGGATGGAGGTCAGGTTCGAGTTCTGCTCCCAGGCGTCCCGGATCTGGACCGTCTTACCGGGAACGGGGGCGTCAATGGCCTTGCCGTTGCCGAGGTAAATGGAGATGTGGTCGCCGCCGAAGCTCACCAGCAGGTCACCGGGCTTGGCCTCCGCCAGGGAGGCAACCGGGGTGCCCTGCCGCATCTGGTCGCTCACGACGCGGGGAATCTCGATGCCTAGGTCCTTGAAGACGCGCTGGGTGAAACCGGAGCAGTCCATCCCGGTGGCGGGGTTGGTCCCGCCCCAGACGTAAGGCACACCAATGTACTTCTTCGCCGCCGCCACCACATCGGTGCCGGTCGCGGCGCCGGCACCGGCGCCGGGCGCGGTCACGCCCTTGACGGAGCCCAGCGCCGTCGTGCCTCCCAGCCCGAGGCTGCTGGCCAGGGAGGAAATGTCCGTACCGGTGGTCCCGCCCAGGGCAGCGGTGAGCGCCTGCGTAAAGGACGCGGCGTCGCCGCTGCCTGTCGCGGTCGCCAGTGACGATGCAGCGGCGGACTTCGATGCTGCGGCGCTGGCCTCGGCCGACGGCGGACGGGTCAGCTCCGCGATCATGGACTGGATGCCCTGCATCCGGCCGATGGCCTCGGTCATGCTCACTGCTTTACCTGCTGCTCATCGCGGTGCCATACGGTGGATGCGATTTCGTCCAGCGTCGACTGTTCAGCCCGGAGATCGGCGGTGTTGACTTCGGCGAGGTGGCGGGCCTGCAGCTTCTCCAGGCCCACGGACCGGGTGCGGGCCGCGATGAACTGGCTGCGGGCATCGTTTTCCTCGGTTTCCGCAATCCGGGCGAGGTTCTGCAAGTCCGCGAGCATGCTGTGGGACGAGGACCGCGCCGCGGCGATGGCACGCAACGAAGCGGAACTGGAGATGGGGTCGTCGCCGGCTGCCAGGTCCCGGCGTGCGGCGGTTTCCCGGGCCCGGACGGAGCTGGAGCGCGAGCGCGCACGCGCCAGCCCGGTGGCGGCCTGGTCCTGCTGGATCTGGCGGAGGCGCAGCAGGCCTGCCAGTGAGAATTCCCGGTTCATGCTGCGGCTCCCAGGATCGAAGTAAGGTGGCCCAGCCGTTGCCAGGACTCGGGGTGGGCGGTGGATTCCTCCATCGGCTGCTGCAGGAATCTGCTCACGTCCTGCTCGTGGCTCAGTGCAGCGTCCACCAGCGGGTTGGTCCCGGCCTGGTAGGCGCCGACGTCGATCAGGTCCTGTGCCGCCTTGCGGGCGGCGAGGACCCGGCGCAGGGTGGCGGCGGCGTCGAGGTGGGAACGGGAGTTGACCTTGGTGGCGACGCGGGAGACGGATCCAAGCACGTCCACTGAGGGGAAGTGCCCGGTGACGGCCAGCTTCCGGTCCAGCACGACGTGACCGTCGAGGATGGACCGCGCCGCGTCGGCGATCGGCTCGTTGTGGTCGTCGCCGTCGACCAGCACGGTGTAGATGCCGGTGACGGAGCCGGTTTCGGCGGTGCCGGCACGTTCCAGCAGCCGGGCCAGGATGGAAAAGGTCGACGGCGGATAGCCGCGGGTTGCAGGCGGTTCGCCCGCGGACAGGCCGATTTCACGCTGGGCCATGGCCACCCGGGTGAGGGAGTCCATCATCAGGACAACGTCCTGGCCCTTGTCCCGGAAGGATTCGGCGATCCGCGTGGCGGTGAACGCTGCACGCATACGCATCAGTGCGGGCTCGTCCGAGGTAGCGACCACCACGACGGAGCGCGCCAGGCCCGCGGGTCCGAGGTCGTCCTCTAGGAATTCCCGGACTTCACGGCCGCGCTCCCCCACCAGGGCGATCACCGAGACTTCGGCGTCGGTGCCGCGGGCAATCATCGAGAGCAGGGAGGATTTTCCGACGCCGGACCCGGCGAACAGGCCCATACGCTGGCCTTTCCCGAGCGTGGTCATGGTGTCCAGGACCCGGACGCCGGTCTGCAGCGGGGTGTCGATCCGGGCGCGTTTCATGGCATTCGGGGCTTCGTTGTCGATCGGCACGCGAGGACCGCTGTCGAGCGGGCCCTTGCCGTCGATGGGCCGGCCAAGCCCGTCAATGACCCGGCCGAAGAGGCCGCGCCCTGTGGGGACGAGGACGCTGCCGCCCTTGGCCCGGACGGGGTCCCCTGCGGCCACGCCGGCGAGCCGGCCGAGCGGCATGCAGCGCACGGTGCTGTCCAGGGCCGCGACCACCTCGGCGTCGAGGCCCGGGTTTTGCCCCACGGTCACGAGGTCGCCGAGGGCGCAGTCCAGCCCGGACACTTCGAGCCCAAGCCCCATCACGGAGGTGACGATTCCCACCCGCTGGGGCGCAGCGGCCTTGATGGCAGCCGCGTAGTCGGCTCCCTTGGGCCGCCATTGCGCGATCATGCCTGGCCTCCGTCTGCGGGGTCGCCAAGGAGGGCGGTGCGGGCGCGCGCCAGGGCGCTGCCCAGGCTGGCGTCGAGCCAGCCCTGCTGGTACTCCACTCGGGCGTCGCCGCGGTCGAGGGATGGATCCGCGAGCAGGGGCAGTCCAGCGGGCAGGTCCTGGCCTTCGTTCGCGAGGACGTCGATGTCGGCCGGATGGAGCCGGACCGCCAGCACAGTGGCGGCGTCGTTCCCGGACAGTGCGCGGGCCAGCGCGGCGCGTGCCGTCCGGGTGCCTTCAGCGAGTTCGTAGCCCAGGATGGCCTCGGCGAGTTCCAGCGCGGTGCGGGCCAGGACCTCCTCGGCGTCCTGCAGCGCCTGGACATTGCGGTGGGCGAAGTCTGTCCGTGCCACGGCCAGTGCCCGGACGGCGCGGTCGAGGTCCTGCTGGCCCGCGGCGAGGGAGGCTGCCTGTTCTGCCGCCATCCGGTCGCGCCAGCGGCGCTGTTCCTTCGCGGCGGCACGCACGCCGGCTGCGTAGCCGGCCGCGTGGCCCTCTGTGTAGCCGGCCTGTTCGCTGGCCGGACCGCTCGCGCGCAGCGAGGGGAAGATGATCCGGGCCGGGGCAGCGTCAGCCGGCGCCCGGTCAGTAAACATAGTCTTCCTCGTCCCCGCGCTGGATGGTGATGGACCCTTCCGCCTCGAGCTCGCGGATGGACCGGACCACGGCGGCCCGGGCTTCCTCGATCTGCGAGGCGCGCAGCGGTCCCAGGGCGGCGATCTCGGATTCGAGGATTTCCAGGTTGCGGCCGGAGACGTTGGTGGTGATGGTTTCCAGTACCGGCTCCGAGGCGCCCTTCATGGCCACGGCCAGCACGGACGCGTCCAGTCCGCGGAGCACCAGCTGCACGTCGCGGCGTTCCAGCTTCACGATGTCATCGAACGTCACCATCTGGGCCCGGATCTCGACCGCGAGCTCCGGGTCCAGCAGGTCCAGGCCGTCGAGCACGGAGCGTTCCGTGCCGGCGTCGGTCCGGTTGATGATCTCCAGCAGCGGCTGGATGCCGCCCACCACCTTGGAGGCCTGCTGCGAGACGGCGGCGCCGCCGCGCAGTTTGAGGGTGTCCGCGACGATTCCGATCGCCTCGGGCGCGCCCGAGCCCATGGTCGCGATGCTCAGAGCGACGTCGGCCCGCAGCGAGCCGGGCAGCCCGGACATGACGGCGGAGGCCTTGCGGGGGCTGAGGTGGGCCAGGACCAGGGCAATGGTCTGCGGCAGTTCGCCGTCGATCAGGGCAAGGATCTGCACGGGTTCGATGTCTTCGAGGAACTCGAAAGACTTGCCCGCCATGTTGACGGTGAGCCGGTTGATCAGGCCGGCGGCCTTTTCGGAACCGAAGGAGGCCTCCAGGAGGCCTTCGGCCAGTTCGCGGCCGCCGCGGGCCTGCCGGGGGCTGGACAGCGCAGCATGATGGAAGTCCTTCATGATCTGCTCGGCAACATCCGGGTCCACTTTCCGGAGCCGGACGATTTCTGCGGCGATGTCTTCCGCCTCGGAATCCGTGAACTGGGCCATGACTTTGGCGGCGTTCCCGGGGCTCATCTGCATGAGCACGACGGCGGCGCGCTGGGTGCCGGTGAGGGTGACTTCGGCTAGTTTCATACCGGCTGCCTGTCATCCATGAGGCTGCGCAGGTAGTCGGCGGCCTTCTCCGGGTTGGCCGCGACCATGCTGTCGATCTCGACGCGGCGGCGCTCGGACTCCAGCTGTTCCAGGGGCGGTCCGGGAAGCGGGGGAAGAGCGGTTATCGGAATGGCTGAGGTCTCCGGCGCCGGCGGCAGGGCGGTCACCACCGGCATGACCGGCAGGAGGTCCAGGTCCAGCCGTTCGCCCAGGTCCACGGGTTCGCGCTTCTGGCGGCGGCGCAGCACGATCGTGATCACGAGGGCCAGGATCAGCAGGCCCAGGAGGATACTGCCCGCGGTGATCAGCGTCCCGAAGAATTCCGCCTGTTTCTGGGCTTCGGCCTCGGCCTTGGCGGCCTCCAGGGAGGCTGCGGCCTGGTCCGCGGCGGCGGTGCTGAACGGCACAACCTCGACGGTAACGACGTCGCCCCGGGCCGCGTCGATACCCGCCGCGGAGGTGACCAATGCGGTCAGCGAACCCAGGTTCAGTCCGGCGGCGGCGGACTCGTTCACGGCGACGGAAATCGTCTGCCGTTTGACGGCGCCCGGCGGAATCACACGGTCCTCGGTGACCTTGTTGACCGCGTTGTTTTTGGTGGCGGTGGAGGAGTCGAAGTTGCCGTTCCCCTCCGTGCCGCCGGGAACGGCAATATTGTCCGGTCCGAGGACGCCTGCTGCTCCTCCCCCGGTTCCGGTGTATTTCTCGGTCTTGGAAGACTCACTGAGCGGCAGGGCGCCCTCGGCGTTGGAGAAGGTTTCGCTCTTCTGCTGGGCGGATTCGCCGGTGACGTCCGCTGCCACAGCCACGGTGGAGTTGCCGGGGCCCACCACACGGTCCAGGACGGCCTTGACGGCGTCGGACGTGCGCTGCTGGAAATCGCTGGCCTGCTTTGAGGAGGAGCCCACTGCACCGCCGCCGACGGAGGACAGTACGTTTCCTTGCGAGTCGACCACCGACACGTTCGCGGGCTTGAGGTTCTCGATGGCGGCCGAGGTCAGGTGCACAATCGCCTGGACCTTGTCGCCGGAGAGAGTGGAGCCCGGTGCGGTTTCCACGAACACCGAGGCCGTGGTGTCCGGGGCCGAGGACACGAAGACGGTCTTTTCGGGGATGGCCAGGCGGACGGCGGCGGTCTTCACACCGTCCATGGCCGAGATGGTGGTGGCCAGCTCCCCTTCGAGGGCGCGCTTGTAGGTGACGGACTGCTGGAATTCCGAGGAGGTGACGCCCATTTTGTCGAGCAGCGAGTAGCCGGTGGCGGCGGCGGTGGGAAGGCCCGCGGCGGCTGCCTTGAGGCGCTCGTCGTAGACCTTCTCCTGCGGCACAAGGATGGTGGAGCCGCCGTCGCTCAGCTCGTAAGGCACGTTGTCCTTGCGGAGCTGCTCCACAATTCCGTTGGCGTCGGTGTCCTTGAGGCCGGAGAACAGCGGCGTCAGGGCGGGCTTGGTCAACCAGGCCGAGAGGGCGATGATGCCCACCACCAGGAGGGCGGCGCCGAGCACGGCAAGAGTGCGCTGGCCGGTGGTGAATCCTTTGAGGCCCTCGCCGAAGCGCTGGAAAAAGCCGGTAATCTGCGGAGGCATCAGGCCTGCATCCTCATAACCTCGTTGAAGGCGTCAACGCCCTTGTTGCGCACGGTTGCCATAAGCTCGAGGGTGATCTGCGCGCGGCTGGCGGCGAGGGTGGCGTTGTGGATGTCGTTCAGGTCTCCGGTGACCGCCGAAACGGCAAGCTCTTTCGACGTCGACTGCAGTTGCTGGAGGTTGTCCACGGCGCCGGTGAGGGTGCTCGCGAAGCCGGAGCCGTCCGTGCCGGTGACGGCTCCCGCGCCGGAGACGAAATTCGAGGGCAGGACTCCCTGGACCGGGGCGATTGGGGAAACAGGCATCAGGATCTTCCAATCTCAAGGGCGGCCATGTAGGTCTCTCGGGCGCGGTCGACGACCTGCGCATTTGCTTGGTACCCGCGCTGGGCGATGATGAGCGCGCCCATCTGTTCGGCCATGTCGATCTCCGGGTACTTCACGTTGCCGTCCGCATCGGCGAGCGGGTGGTCCGGCTGGTAAACGATCCGTCCTTCTGCGTTGCCGAGCTGGGTGCTCTTGACGTATACGCCGGTCCCCTCGGAGCCTTCGGCAGCTTCCACGTAGCGGGCCTGGAAGGCGTCGCCGCTGGTGGGCGAGGCGTTGTTCATGTTGGCCAGGTTGTCCGAGACGGCGTCAAGCCATTTGCGGTGGACGGTCAGGGCCGAGCCGGCAATACCGATTGCATCGAAGGTCATCAGTTGGTCCTCATGGCGGCGCGAACGGCGTTGAACTCGCCGCCGGCGGCGCGGGCCGCGAACTGGAAGCGCAGGACGGTATCGATGTTGGACAGAGTTTCCGTGTCCAGATTGACGTTGTTGCCATTGAGCTGGGTGGGCTCGAGGGAGGCCGAGGTGGTGGCACTGACGTGGCCGTCGCCGGACTTCACAGAGGCTGCAAGGGCGGCCTCAAAGCTGACCCGCTTCGCCTGGTAATTAGGCGTGTTGACGTTCGCGATGTTGTTCGCGATGGCGCGCTGGCGCAGCGCGAGGCCGTCCATGGCGCTGGCCAAGGCGGCGGAAGTCACGGATTCGAGCACAGAGTCCTGCCTGGGGATGGAGAGAAGAGGCCAATCCGTGGCCGGTAAACGAGCGATCCGTGCTCTATCAGTGGTTATCGGCACTGGTCAGCCGCGCGTTAGGAGAAAATATGAAAGTCTTTTTGCAGGTTTTTGGCGGTGCCTGTTGCCGGGTGTTATCAGCCGTTGACGTCGAGGTAGACGGCGCCCGAGGACTCGCCGACGCCGGGCACCGACGAGACCGCCGCCAACTGGCGGGCCACGTCCAGACGGGCTTCTTCGAGCCGCCGGGACACCCGTTCCTGGGCGGCGGACAGCGCCATCGCCCGGCGCCTGGCCTCGGCAGGCAACGGACCCGTGGGAGTGGGCGGGGACCAGCGTTTGTGGGCCAACGGCACTACGGCGCTTTGGGGGCCGGAGGACAACGGGCCTAGAGGGTCATTCAGGGTGCGCTCGGCAGACTGGACCGCCATCTCCAAGACGTCCAGGATCGCGCCCCACGCAGCCAGGGCCGTCTCGGTGGGTGCTTCCGCGGCCGGGGCAGGTTCAGGGTAGCTGAGACCGGCTCCCCCCAGGCCGGCCTCCAGGGGCGCTCGATCACCCAAAGCCGAGACTCCCGCCACCTGTTCCGGGCTGGGTGTTCCAGGCCCCGGCTGCCGGGAACCCGGCGGGAGCGGCGGCGGGAAAAGCCGCGGGGGCTGCAGGGACAGGAACTGCGGCGGCGGCTTCATGCCAGGTTTGCCGCAGGGGTTCGAGCAGTTCGATTGCTTCGCGGGTCAGCGCGGGATCGCGCTGGATGTTCGCGTTGATCAGTGCGGTGAAGGCGTAGTTGTAGAGCCCCAGCAGGCCGTTGGCGCCGTCCCAGGCGTCGGTCTTCAGCGACGAGACCAGTTCAGCGATGATGGCCTGGGCGTGGAGGAGGTTCTCCGAGGCGACAGGCCAGTTGGCCGCCTGCTGCGCACTCTCCGCCCGGCCCAGGTCCAACAGCAGCCGGTCGTAGAGCATGGTGAGCAGGCGCGCCGGGGGCGCAGACAGGACGGAATCGGCCAGGTACTGGTTGCGCTGGGCGGCGCTGCCAAAGCCGCCGCCGAAGGACGTGGTGGTCATGCTGAGTTACTTCCTGAAGAGAGGCCGCCGAGCTGCGCGGAGAGCCAGGACTGTTGTGCCTGCATGTTGCTGAGCGCGACTTCCAGGCCGGAATACGTGCGCTGCAACGTGGCCTTGCGGGATTCGAGCCGGGTATCCCAGTCGCTGATGCGGTCGGCCAGGTCACGGACTTCGGATTGCTGGCCGGTGATCTTTTTGGTCAGGGTCCCGTCGTACTTGTCCGATGCCGTGGTGGCGGCCGCGGCGATCCGGGTGGCGATCTCCTGGACCTTGGCTGCGGTGCCGGCCGGGTCCGTGGCAAGGGCTGCCGAGAACTTCTTTTCGTCAAACTCCATCGTTCCGGCCTTGGTGATGCTGATGCCAATCTCCGACGGCGACCGCGGCGGGGTGCCGACCGGCAAGGACGCGGCGGAGAGGATGTTCTGGTTCACCGAGCGGACCGTGCTGTCGCCGGCGAAGATGCCGGCAGTCGTCGACGTCCCGCTCGTGTTGGTGGTGCTGGTGACGGCACTCTTGCCGGCCACGTAGGAGAAGATGCCGTTGACGCCGGCGACCAGGTCGGAGGCGAGCTTGGTGATGCCTGCGTCGTCTCGCGCCACGGTGAGCGAGACGGGCGCGGCTGTCACTTCTTTGGCCGTGATGGAGACGCCGGGGAGCAGATCGGTAAAAGTGTTCGTCGATGACTTCACCACCTGGGCGGCAGCGGTGCCCGGCCAGAGTGAAATCTCGGCGTCCTGCGCTGTTTTGACATTCGTGAAAGTAGTGCCTGGGTCCGTGATCGTGAAGGCCCCGGCTTCGCCGGACTTCGTTGCAGTGAACTGCAGGCGGTACTCCCCCGCACCGACGGCTACCTTGCTGGCCGTGACGCCGGCTCCGGCCGCGTTGACGGACTTCACGACGTCGTCCAGGTTGCTGGAGAGCGGCTCGATCGTATACGACTGACCGCCGCTGTTGATGGTCATCGTGGTGTAGGGCCAGCCCACCACCGCGTTCACTTTGGGAGTGACCGTGACCTGGGTCTGCGCCAACTGGGTGACCTGGAAGTCGATCGACCCGGCTTTGGCGGCAGCCGTGGTGGCGGCGGTGACCTTGTCGCTGCTTGTGGTGGCGGTGTTGAGATCCAGGGCGCCGGGCTTGGCCGCGGCGGTGGCCTGGGTGGCGCGCGCTGCGACCTTGCTGTTGAGCCCCTGCAGCGCGGACACCATGGACTGGAGGTCCTGGGACTTGTACTTGAGCAGAGTCTGCGGGATGGCCTCAACCTGCATCACGGAACTGATGAGCGCAGTGGTATCGAGCCCGCTGGCTAGTCCGTCGAGTGAGATTCCCATCGCTGCCTCTCTTGCTGCAAATGACTGCTGGTGCTTAAGTTCGGAAATTCAGTTGTTGCGCGTAAGGGCCGGACGATGGATTGCTCGCATCGTCCGGCCCTTCCGCAATGGCTTGATCGGGGTATAGGTCTTCGTCCGATCAGGGTGGCAGCCCTACTTCTGGACTACCGGGCTTCCGGAACCGGTTTAGCGCAGGAGCGAAAGAACACCCTGGCTGGACTGGTTTGCCTGGGCCAGCATTGCAGTGCCGGCCTGGGACAGGATGTTGGCCTTGGTGAACTTGACCATTTCCTGAGCCATGTCGACGTCAGCGATGCGGGACTGAGCGGCCTGCAGGTTTTCACCGGCAACGTTCAGCGACTTGACGGCGTGCTCGAGGCGGATCTGCGAAGCACCGAGATCGGCCCGCGAGGTGGAGATGTTCTTGATGGCCTTGTCGATGTTCTCGATCGTGGTCTGCGCCGTGGTCGCGTCCGTTACCGTGAAGCCGGCCGCAGCAGTGCCGACCGTTCCACCGACCAGGGTGACGACGTCAGCGAGGTTCGTTTTCAGATCAGCGTTTTTGATAGAGATCTGGGAGGTGGAGTCACCTTCCGCGCCGACCTGAATCTTCAACGTCGCGGGACCAGCCGTTGCACCCGCCTGGAACAGGTTGGTGCCGCTGAAGTTCGTGGACTCGGAGATGCGCGAAAGCTCGGCCCCGAGCTGATCCGCCTCCGTCTTGATCGCCGTACGGGCATCAGTGTTGTTGGTGTCGTTTGCACCCTGGACAGCGAGGTCACGCATACGCTGCAGGATGGAGTGGACCTCAGTCAGGGCGCCTTCAGCGGTCTGGATGACCGAGATGCCGTCCTGGGCGTTGCGGGCGGCCTGGGCCGAACCGGTGACCTGGGCCTTCAGGCCCTCGGAGATGGACAGGCCTGCTGCGTCATCGCCGGCGCGGTTGATGCGCAGGCCGGTGGACAGCTTCTCCAGGGACTTGGAAAGGTCGTTCTGAGTGGCGTTCAGGTTGCGGTACGAACTGTTTGCCGCGAGGTTGTTGTTAATAACGAAGCCCATGATGTTTCCTCCGTGAGTGGGACTGTAAGCGATGGCCCATCCGTGGGCCTTCAGGAGTAGTTATCGCCCTTTTGGATACACAGGTAAGGAGAAATCCAAAATTCTTTTCCGGACCACATTCCATCTCCTTATCCGCGTGTAATCAGCCTTATTCCCGCTAACGCATCCCACTCCCCTGCCGATAGTTTCTACGAACCCTGCTGAAGGCTGCAGCTGACTCCTTATGTACTGCATGCCCGGCACCACCGTAATAGTCACCTTTGAGGGAGCCGTCCGGACCATGGCCATCCACGAACTTTCAGCCCTGCTGTGGCGGGAGCGTGAACTCCTGGACGTTCTGACTTTCAAGCTTGAGGAAGAACAGCTGTTGCTGACCTCGGGCAAGTCCCGCTGGCTGCCCCACGGGACCAAGGAAGTGGAGCAGGTGCTCAGCCACCTCTCCCAGGCGAGTCTGGCCCGCACCATCGAGGCCGCCGTCGTGGCCGAGGTCTGGGG
>JBKKDK010000304.1:0-19583 GCA_046708245.1 Arthrobacter sp. | reverse complement strand
GGGCGGGCAGCCGGCGCCGGCGGGGCAAACGCCGCCCGCCGCAGCGGCCCCCGCCGAGGCGGAGCAGGCACCCGCGGTGGGGCAGGCACCTGCCGATCCCTACTTCGCGAACTGCGCCGCGGCGCGCTCGGCCGGCGCTGCCCCCGTAAGACTCGGCCAGCCCGGCTACCGGAGCACGCTGGACGGTGACGGCGACGGGGTCGCCTGCGAGTAGCAGCGCACCAGCGGTCCACCACCGCCTAGGTCTTGGGCAGCCCGTCCAGCAGTCGGGCGCAGCGGATGAAGCCCAGATGCGAGTAGGCCTGCGGGTGGTTGCCGAGGTGGGTTTCGGTCCCCGGATCGTATTCCTCCGGCAGCAGGCCGGTCGGGCCGAACAGGTTTACGAGCTGGTCGAAAAGATCCCAGGCCTCGTCAATCCGCCCCACCGCCACGTAGGCCTCGATCAGCCAGGTGGTGCAGATATGGAAGCCGCCCTCCAGGCCCGGCAGGCCGTCGTCGTACCGGTACCGGAACACCGTGGGCCCCACCCGGAGTTCCCTTTCCACCGCGGTGACCGTGTCCAGGAAGCGCTGGTCGCTGACGTCGAGGAGCCCGGACAGTCCGATGTGCAGCACGGCGGCGTCCAGATCCGGGCTGTCGTACGCCACGGTGTAGGACTCGGCGGTTTCATCCCAGCCCTCCCGCAGGACTTCCTCCCGGATCGCGGCGGCGGTCGGCTCCCACCCGGGCCGAGGGGTCCTGCCGTACCGGGCCGCGGCCCGCAGGGCCCGGTCCAGCGTCACCCAGCACATCACCTTCGTGTAGACGTGGTGCCGCGGCGCCCGGCGGGCCTCCCAGATGCCGTGGTCAGCCTCCTGCCAGCGGGCCAGCACGGCCGCGGCCATCTGGACCATCAGCTCCCATTGCTGGTCTGACAGGGCGCCCGTCCGCCGCCCCAGCGCATCGATCAGTTCCGCGATCGGGCCGAACACGTCGAGCTGCACCTGATGGTCCGCGGCGTTGCCGATCCGGACCGGGCGGGACCCCGCATACCCCGGCAGGCTCTCAATGATGGCCTCCGTGGACAGCGGCGCCCCGGTGACCGAGTACAACGGGTGCAGCCATTCCGGCCCCGGCGCGTGCGCCAGGATCCGCCCCAGCCAGGCGAGGAATCCGGCCGCTTCCGACGTCGAGCCGAGGTCCACAAGCGCGTTGACCGTCATGGACCCGTCCCGCAGCCAGCAGTACCGGTAGTCCCAGTTCCGGGTGCCGCCGATCCCCTCGGGCAGGGAGGTGGTGGGCGCCGCGAGCACGGCGCCGGTGGGTTCGTGGACCAGGGCGCGGAGCACCAGCGCGGAGCGCCGCACCAGTGAGGGCTTCACGCCGGGCAGTTTCAGCCCCTGCACCCAGCGCCGCGAGTGGTGTGCGACGGCGGCGCGGCGCGAGTTTTCGTCCGGCGGCGCCCCGCGCCGGGCGTCGGTGTCCCCGCAGCGCAGGTTCAGCACCACCGGGCCGTGCCGGAGTTCGACCTCGGCCGTCGCGGTCGCATGGCGCCCGTCCGAGGTGATGCGGAAATCGACGCCCGGTGCCAGCAGGACGATCGGGTCCGAGGTGCCCACCACGTGCAGTTCCGCGCCGCGGGCGGTCATGCTGAAGGGCGCGTTTGCGTAGTCCGGCCGGGGCGCGAAGACGATTCTGGCCACTCCCGTTCCGGAAAGTACCCGCACCAGGCTGGTGATGCCCTCCGGTGCCGGTTCCAGGTAGTCGGTGACCGTAACGTCCGCCCAGCGGGTTTCCACGATCATGGTGCTGTCCACATAGCGCTGCCCCAGGACCTGCGAGGCCTTCACCGGTTCCACCGAGAAGTGCCCCGCGGCGTCGCCGCCGAGAAGATGGGCGAAGAGCGATCCCGAATCGGGCAGCGGATGACTCATCCAGCAGACCTTCGCGTCCGGGGTGATCAGTGCCGTGGAGGAGCCGTTGCCGATCAGGGAATGCCGTTCCAGGCCGACGGCGTCCTCCCCGAACAGCCAGGCCCGCCGCAGTTCAAACAGGATGGCCAGTACCCGCGCGAACGAGTCCGGGTCGCGCAGGCGGTGCCCGGCCGCCGTCGTTCCCTCCCCCACCCGCAGTCCCATGTCCGGGCCGCGGAGGGTGGCGATGGCCAGTTCGTCGCTGGCGGCGTCACCGGCGTAGAGGGCGGCGCTCACGCCAAGCATGGAGCGCAGGTGTTCCAGTGCGGAGGCCTTGGATGGTTCCACCACGGACAGGTCCAGGACTGAGCCGTCCACAATAAAGGACAGGCCGTGCGCCCGGGCGATCTCTTCTGCGTGTCCGGTTGCCAGCGCAACGACCTCGGGTGCGGCGGGACGGGTGTGCACGGACACGGCCACCGGCTTCCGCTCGATGGTGATGCCGCGGTAGGCGCCCACCGTTTCGGCGAGCGCCTGGCTGACCTGCTGCAGCACTGATTCGGTCGCGAGGGACAGCCCGTGGGCGTAGCCCATGTCGAACTCCGCGCCGTGCGAGCCGACAAGGTGCACCTCTGCGGGGAGCCGGGAGACGGCCGCGAGGTCCCGCAGGGAACGCCCCGAGATGACGGCGGCGTGCGTGTTCGGGAGCGCAGCAAGTGCCCGCAGCGCGATGGACGCACTGCCCAGCGGCAGGGTTTCGGTGGAAATACCTTCGGCTGTGCACAGGGTTCCGCCGTAGTTGCAGGCCACAAGCAGCCCAGGTGTGCGGGCCAGGACCTTGAGGTCCGCAAGCAACTGTGGCGTCAGCCCGTCGTCGGCCGCGTTGGTCTGCACAAAGGCGCGGAGCAGGCCCAGCGGCAGGGACTTGGTCAGGAGGGCAGAGTCGGCCAGGGACTGGTTGAGCGGGGTGGGCATGGACGGCGTCCTTCGGATAGTCCCCAATGCCTGCATGAGAATCGTCCCGTAAAGGGCATGACTCCAGTATCCTCCCGGCCAGGTTTCGCCGTGGTGTCCCGGCGGTTGCAGCTATGTAACATCCGCAACCGCCGGGACCAGGACAGCGGGCGCTTCGGCTAGTTGGGGTCCGCGCGGTAGAAGTACATCTCCCTGGATCCCGAGGGGGCGTCCCAGCCTTGGGCAAACATCCAACTTCCGCCGAACTTGAGCAGCCCTCCCCACGCCAGGGATCCGCCCTCGTTGATGGCTTTCTGCGTGAAGGGCTGGTTGATGTCATACAGTGCCTGCCCCGCGGCGAACTCGCCGTTGGCGTCGGCATAGAAGAAGTCCAGGACCAGCCCGGTCCGCTCCCCTTCGTTGACGATTGCACAGGCTACCTCGTGCAATGAGCCGCCCAGCGGTACAAGGTGCAGGTAGTCCTGCGGCTCAAACGTCCAGTTAACCAGGTCGGAGGACCGTCCGACGTGCGTGGTCCCACCGCAGCCTTCAGACAAATACAACAGGTAGTGACCGCCGATCCTGACGGCTTCGCCGCGGGAGTTTCGCGGGATGACGGCCCCTTTCGCCCAGTACCGCGAAATCTCGTGAGGGACCGCCAGGCCGAGCTTTTCCCAATGAATCAGGTCATCTGAGACGGCAATGTTGATGTCGCACCCAATATCGCCCAGGGGATAGGCCCCGGACTTCCCGCCGGTCTGCTCATCGCTGTGGTCGATCGTCCAGATCCCGTTGTAGAACATGTAATACCGGCCATCGGCCAGGTACACCTTGGGGTCTTCGCAGCCGAGGATTTCGTTGTCCATGGTGGGGTAGATCACCGGATTGGACGGATTGTCCTGCCACCCGGTCTGGGGATCGTGGACGGCAACGCCAATGCGGCTGGAGACTGATTCCTTGCGCGGCGATGCCCGGTAGAAGAGGTAGAGGTTGCCGTCGCGCTCGATGATGGACGGGTTGAAGATGGAATCCGCAGTCCAGCCGATGCCGGCGGGGTCGTCCCAGTCCTGGACCTGCCGGAAGGTCAGGGAGTCATCCTTGCGGAACGGGCCCACGGCCCATTCCGGGCGGTCAGGGTACTCGGCGGAGAACTGCTCGGTGGAGATGGTGTCGGTCAGCGGATTGCTGAACGTGAGCGCCCCCTCGTAACTCGTGAGCAGTGCCTGGGTGTTGATTTTCTGCATGGGATCTTCCTGTTCATAAATTGCATGCCAAGCCGCCGGGTCCAGGGCCCGCTGTGATCAGTATTGGTTACGGACCAATGTCACCCAGGTGAATCCACCGGGGCCAGCGGCATGGTGCCCATCAGGAAGTCCTAGTTCCCGCCGGGACCGGCAGCCGGGCGGCGGGTTAGCTGGCGGCCGGGACCCGGTCCAGCTTTGCCACGCCGATCTTCGAATCAGCCATGCCGTAGAACACGAACAGCTGCTCGCCGATCTTCTCGATCGCGGTCGGGAAGACGACATTGGGCACAATCCCGGAGATTTCGTCCTCGGTCTCGGGCGCCAGGAGCGGCTTGTCGCTGCGGGCGATCACCTTGGACGGGTCATCGGCGTCGAGGATCATCGCGGCAGCGGTGTAGTTGACCTTCTGCTGGTGGTCGAACGCCGATTTTTCCAGGGCGCCGGCAACACCATGGTGGATCAGCAGCCAGCCTTCGTCAACGCGGATCGGCGCCGGACCGCCGCCGATCTTCAGTTCCTCGAAGGGGAATTCGCTCAGGGCCACGAGCCGGTGCTTGGCCATGTGGACGAGGTTCCGGATGTCCTTCTCCACGTCCGCGACGGGCACGTAGGAGATCCAGATGCCGGGGCGGTTGTCGGTGACACCGGCCGGCAGGTGCTCGCCTTCGCCCTCGCGGATCCAGCCGAGGTCCCACATCGGGCGGTGCAGCATCGCGTAGGAGGGCACGCCGTCGGGGTCGTTGACCGGCTCCGGGAAGAACACGGCGTCCTTGTTCGGGAAGAGGTTCAGGTCCATCGACAGGTCGGCCTGGTAGCCGAAGAGGCACGGGCCCAGGCGTTCCCAGCTGCGCAGGTCCTCGGAGTGGGCGAAGGCCAGGCGCGGACCCAGCGGGCCGTAGGCGACGTAGGTCATCAGGTGCTTGCCGAGGCTGGGGACCCAGGTGGTGCGGGGGTCCTCGGTGCCGGCATTGTTCAGGCCTCGTTCCCACCCCTCGTCCGGGGCCAGGACGATGCCCTGGCGTTCAACGCCGGTGGGGACGCCGTCTTCGATGATGATCCTGGCCAGTCCGACACGGGAGACGTTGCCCTTGGCGACGAGCCGCGGCAGGAGGTACAGCTCGCCGTCGGGTCCGCGGCCGCTGGCCGGGTTGAGGACACCCTCGGCCTCGAACTCGTTGCCCGGCTCCGGGGACATGATGACGCCGGCGCGGGTGAGGGCTAGCAGTCGGGTGGGTCGTATTCGTAGGCGCCCGAATCGGCCGCGGTGTTACCGGAGCAGTCGCCGTTTTGGGCTGCTGTCAGTCCGCCGAGATCCAGACCGGAGATGTCGTTGCCCGCCCTGTCGATCGCGGGACTCCCGGCGGACAAGTGCAGATCGGCGGGGGCGTTCGCAAACTGCGCCGGCTCGGTGCTCGAGCTGCTGCTGGGGTCGATGTTGGTCGGGCCGTTGAGGACATTCTGCTCTTCGGTCCAGCCGGAGCCGTCCATCCAGATCGAGTTGCGGACAGCAACCAGGATGTTTGCCCTGATGACCGTCGAACGCGGGCACGAGGCGTGGCATACGACCGCCTGCGAATCGCGCCCGTCCAGCCAGACGGTGTTGTGTTCGAAGACGGTGCCATTGGTCGGGCCAAAGGATGAAGACGGGCCTCGGACGATCAGCCCCGTGGTCTGGGAGCAGGTGGCGCCGCAGCTGGCCCGGATGAGGTTGTAGCTGAAGGTGTTGCCGTCGGCGGTCCGGTTGGAGCGGCCGATTTCGGAAAAGACGTTGTTATCGATGGCCAGGTTGTGGTGGATTCTGTTGCGGTTGCCGTTGTAGATCTCAATGGCGCTGCCGTCGTGGCCGAAGTCGTAGGAGGTCGCGGTGGAGCCGCTGATTGTGTTTCCCGAGAATTCATTGTCGTCGCCGTTGATAAGGACGCCGAAGGCCCCCGAATCGTCGGTGCAGTCGACGGCGTCGGGGGTTCCGCACCCGGCGCCCAGCGTATTGACGTTCATGATGTTGTTGTCGGTCAAGGTGTTGTTCGAGTACTTGCCGAAATCGGAGCCGTTGCCCACCTGGATGCCGACAGCGTTGTAGACGGAAACCGAATTCCTGACGACGCCGTGGTCGCCATAGACGGCGATTCCCGCGTAGCCGCACCCCTCGGCGCGCAACCCGTCAACCTCAACGAAATGGCCGTTCACCCGCAGGCAGGTTCCCGTCTGCCCCACCAGCAGCGTCGGAGGGCTTCCGTCGCCGTAACCATTCAAGGAGATGGCGGACCTTGCCGTCCCGCTGTGGTTGACAATAAGGCCCCCCGTCCAGGTGTCGCCCCTACGGAAGCTGACCGAGTCGCCCGGTTCCAGCGCGGTGGCGTTGACCTTGTCCAGCGACTTCCACGCGGCCGCAGGCGAAATGCCGTCGTTCCCGTCGTCCCCGGCATCACTGACAAAATAGGCGGTTCCCGCGGCCGATGCCGGCGAGGACGCGCCCTGGAGCAGTCCGGCGAGCACAAGGAGGGTCATGAGCGTCGCAGCGGCTGTGGCCTTGATCTTCATACGCACACCTGCAGGTTTGAGCTGTGTCACGGCGGGTGCTGGCACCAGCTGGCGGACCACGCCCGCACCCTGAGGGCCTTAACCGTAGGGGCGGGTCCCGGCGAAGTCAACGGCACTTCCGCGCCCGGACCGGATTGGCCAGGGCGCGGCCCGTTCAGGGAACCCGGGACCGGTGCTAGGCGCGCACCAGCCCGGCCACCTCGGCCAGCATCTGGACGGAGCGCAGCCGGTCCTCGACGCCGGTGCTCTGGTGCGCAACGATCAGCTCGTCGGCGTCGGCGTGGGCGGTGAACCCGTCCAGGTACTCAAGCACGGAGTCAGGGGTGCCGACGGCGGAATACTTCATCATCTGGCTCACGTGCTGGCCCTGCGGGGAGTCCAGGATCATGTCCGCCTCGTCGTCGCTGAACACCCGGCCGTTGCCGAAGAACAGCGAGACGCGGGCGCGCAGGGTCTCGCGGAACGTGGACTGGGCCTCGGCAGCGGAGTCGGCCGCGACCACGTTGACGCCGGCGATCACGTACGGCGCGTCGAGCTGCTCCGAGGGCTTGAATTCGCGGCGGTAGATGGCCACCGCGTCCTGCAGCGCGGTGGGGGCGAAGTGCGATGCAAAGGCGTACGGCAGGCCCAGCTGCGCGGCCAGCCGGGCACCGAACAGGGAGGAGCCAAGGATGTACAGCGGCACGTTGGTGCCTTTGCCGGGGGTTGCCTCCACGCCGGGGATGCGGGTGGGGCCGCTCAGGTAGCCCTGGAGTTCCAGTACGTCTTGCGGGAAGCTGTCCGAGGACATCGGATCGCGGCGCAGGGCCCGAAGGGTGTTCTGGTCGCTGCCCGGCGCCCGGCCCAGGCCCAGGTCAACCCGTCCCGGGTGCAGCGTCGCAAGCGTGCCGAACTGCTCGGCGATGGTCAGGGGCGAGTGGTTCGGCAGCATCACACCGCCGGCGCCGAGCCTGATGCTTTCGGTGTGCGCGGCGATATGGGCAATGAGCACACTGGTGGCCGAGGAGGCAATGGCGGACATGTTGTGGTGCTCGGCGTACCAGACGCGGCGGTAGCCCAGCTTCTCGGCGAGTTGCGCCATGGCCACACTTCCCGCGAAGCTCTCTGCCGCCGTCTGGCCCTTGCCGATGGTTGCCAGGTCAAGGATGGAAAGCGGAACAGTCACGGAAAATGCCGGCCTTTCGTAGCGGAGCGATGTCACGCGGCGCGCCGTCTGGCGGCACGCTCACACCGGGAACAACGACGCCGGACCCCTGCTTATTTCCACCGGGGCCCCGGCGCCGCAGCGTGGCCGCAACATGCGGGAAGGGACCGGCCACGGCGGCCGGCCCCTTCCAACGGACACGGGAGTGTTGCCCGCCCCGGGTCCTTCGGGTCAGGCGACGCAGCCGCCAAGGGCGATTTGTCCGTCGATGGCCCGGATCTGGTTCTGGACGTTGCCGAGCTGGTCCTGCAGGCCGACAACTACCTTCTTCTGCGCGGCGATGGCGTCCTTGTTTGCGCCCTTCTTCGCTTGCAGTTTGCCGAGTTCCGTCTGCGCGTTCGTCACCTGCGAATCGAGCGAGGTCAGCTGCGCCTGGAGTTCCTTCAACTGGGTTTCGGTGGCGCTGATCTCACCGTTGAGCGCGATCAGCTGGGCCAGCAGCGGAGCGACCCTGGTTTGGAGGTCGAGGACTTCGGCTTCCTTCGACGCGATCTGGGCGTTGAGGCCGGTAAGGTCAGTCACCAGCTTGTCCATGGCCGCATTCAGTGCCGCGATCTCGGTACGCTTTACGGCCACCGCCGCATTGGCGTCATCCACAGCCTTGGACAGCGCAGGCACCTGGGCCTGCAGCCCGCGGACCTCGGCGGCTTTGGCATCGGCTGCGGACGTGGCGGCGGCGAGGGCGGCATCGGCGTCCGTCTGGTCACCCTTCAGCCCGTCGAGTACGAGCTGCTGCGCGGCAACCACCGTCTGGCTGTCCGCAACGCCCCCGGTCAGCGCGGGCACGGCAGCCTCAAGGTCCGCCACCACTTGCTCCTGCGCAACAACCTCGTCGGCTGCGGCGGCTGCGGCGGCCGCGAGGGCCGGGAGTTCGCCCTGCAGTGCCGTGAGCTCGCCCTGCTTCGTGGTGACCGCGCTGCTGGCTGCCGTGACGGCAGCCTGGAGCGCGGGGATCTGGGCGTTCAGCGCCGCGATCTCGGCGTCCTTTGCCGAGACTGCGTCATTGGCGGCGGTCAGCGACGCCTGGAGCGGGGCGGCCTCCTGCTGCAAGGCGCTGCTCTCCTGCTGCTTGGCGAGGAGCTGCGCATTCAGGCTGGTGACCGCGCTTTGCAGCGTCGCCAGATCGCCCTGGTACCCGGCTATGGTGGCGTTCTTGGCGCTGATCTGGGCCTTCACCGCGGCCAGCTGATCCATCTTCGCCTTCCGCACATCCAACAGACGCTGCTTCTCGTCGCTGTTGCCCTTGATGGCGGAAATTTGCTGGGTGAGTGTGGTGATTTCGGCTTCCAGCGCCGTCCGGGTGGCCTGCAGGGCCGGCAGCTCGTTCTGCGCCGCCGTGAGTTGCGACTGCTTGGCCGCGATCTCGGAGTTCTTTTGAGTGATCTGCTGCTGCAGCGAGGTGATCTCCGCGTTCAGCGCAGCGGTCGTGTTGGTGTTGGCTGTAAGGGCGGCGGCGGCGCTTTGAGCATCCGCGTTCAACGCGGCGAGCTCGGTCTGGGCCGTGGAGATGGCGGAGTTCTTTGCGGCAAGCGCGTCGGCGGCGGCTTGGGCGGCTTCCTGCAGCGAGGTGAGCTCGCCCCCGGTGGCCGCGATCGCCGCGTTCTTCGCGGTCACGGCCGCCGCGGCTGCGGCGGCTGCGTCCCGACGGGCCTCGAGTGTCGCCCGGGCGTCGGAGACCCTGCCCAGCTGGGCGTCCAGTTCGGCCTGCGCGGCGGAGCCTGTTGCCTCAAGGTTCCGGAGCTCCGCTTCGGCGTCGCTGACGGCCTTCCCGGCTGCCGCCGCGGCCGCCGACGCGGCGTCGGCCATTGCGGTGAGCGTGGACAGTTCGGCTTCCGCCCCGGTGATCTCCGCATTCTTGTCGGCGAGCTCTGCCGCGGCGGCGCCGGCGGCAGCCTCCAGGGTGGCCTGCTCGGCCCGGGCTGTGTCGAGCTGGCCGCTCAGCGTCGCGATCTGCGCGTCAACGTCGCCCTTCTGCACCGCGAGCTGCTCGATTGCCGCCGCTGCGAGGGCGGCTTCTTCCTGCAGAGGTGCGAGCTGGTTCTCCACCCCGGTGCGCGCGGCCGTGAGGTCCGCGAGCGCGTTTTGCGCCTCCACCACGGCGGCATTCACGCGGGACTGCCCCGCCGTCAGCGCGGCCAGCTGTTCCGTCGCCGCGATGGCGTCCGCTTCCAGCGCCAACTGGTTCGCTTCCATGGCCGCGACCGACGCATCCGCTGCGGCGATCTGCGCCGTCAGGCTGTCCGCGGTGGCCTGGAGTGTTGAGCGCTCCGCCTGGAGCCGCGCAATAATGTCAGCGTTCTTCCTGGCCGAGGCCTTGAGCAGGTTCTCCTGGACCGTGCCGCGGTGCGCCAGCTGATTCACCACCCCGCTGCAGATGCCGGTGGCTGATCCCGTGGCAGCCGTAGCCTGCGGCGCGAATATCAGCATTCCGGTGAGGACCCCAGGCACAACGACGGCCGCGGCAAGACGGTTCAGGACAGAGTGATTCCATGGATAAAGCATTTGAGACCCCCAGCAGGAAAGGACGGCAAATGCGGCCCCTTGCCCGCATTTTTGTAGTCCCGATGCTACGGGCGCGCAGGGCCGCACAGACGGCCCGGATCTACTCGAGTTTGACCTTCGTCCACGTGACTTTTCCGGTGGTGTACTCACTTCTGTCCCGTCAACTACTTGGTTGGCTGAATTGCCCGGCGCGGCGGCCGGACAAGTGCCGCTCGGCGCCGGGCCCCGGGGCAGCAGGACGCGGCTAAGCTAGCGGCATGGCCACCAAATCCACTGCAGATAAGATCGCCACCGTCCAGAAGGGGTACACCTTCGACGGACCCACGATTGAGCTGGGCGCCGCGATCATCGACGGCGAGGTGCACAAGGAGGCGCCGGTCCGGTTGCCACTCGCCATGATGAACCGGCACGGCCTCGTGGCCGGGGCGACCGGCACGGGCAAGACAGTCACGCTGCACATGATGGCGGAACAGTTGTCCACAGCCGGCGTACCGGTGTTCCTCGCCGACATCAAGGGCGATCTTTCCGGGCTGGCCACCGCCGCCGCGGCCTCCGAGAAGCTGCTGGCGCGCACGGGGAGCATCGGCCAGACCTGGT
Organism: Arthrobacter sp.; assembly: GCA_046708245.1. GTDB lineage: Bacteria > Actinomycetota > Actinomycetes > Actinomycetales > Micrococcaceae > Arthrobacter. Next base: position 8,649 of record JBKKDK010000304.1, on the reverse strand, counting down.
CCGGCAAGGCGTTCCCGGTGGAGTTCCTTGCCCTCGGCGGCGACGGACTCGGCATCCCGGTCCGGGCCACCGTGACGTCCTTCGGTCCCATCCTGCTTTCCCGTGTCATGGAACTGAACGACACCCAGGAATCCAGCCTCCAGCTGGTGTTCCACTTTGCCGACAAGAACAACCTTGAGCTGATCGACCTGAAGGACCTCCGGGCCGTCATCCAGTTCCTCACCTCGGCCGAGGGCAAGGATCAGCTCGAGGAACTCGGCGGCCTCTCCAAGGCCACCGCCGGGGTCATTCTCCGCGAGCTGGTCACCCTCGAAGCCCAGGGCATGGAGAAGTTCTTCGGCGAGCCCGAGTTCGACACCGCCGAGCTGATGCGCACCGCCCCGGACGGCCGCGGCGTGGTCAGCTGCCTGGAACTGCCCACCCTGCAGACCAAGCCCATGCTGTTCTCCACGTTCCTGATGTGGCTGCTCGCTGACCTGTTCGAGGAGCTGCCCGAGGCCGGGGATCTGGACAAGCCCAAGCTGGTGTTCTTCCTGGACGAGGCCCATCTGCTGTTCAGCGGCGCCTCCAAGGCGTTCCTGGACGCCATCACCACCACCGTGCGGCTGATCCGTTCCAAGGGCGTCGGCATTTTCTTCGTCACCCAGACGCCGAAGGACGTCCCGTCCGAAGTGCTGGGGCAGCTCGCCAACCGGGTGCAGCACGCCCTCCGGGCCTACACGCCCGAGGACGCCAAGGCCCTCAAGGCCACCGTCTCCACCTTTCCCATGAGCGACTACGACCTTGAGGAGACGCTCACCTCCGCCGGAATCGGCGAAGCGGTCATCACTGTCATGAATGAGGAAGGCGCCCCGACCCCCGTGGCGCTGACCCGGCTCCGCGCGCCGGAGTCCGTCATGGGCCCGAGCACCGACGCCCTGATTTCAAGCACCGTGGCCGGTTCGGCACTGCTCGCCGGCTACGGCACCGCGGTGGACAACCTCTCCGCCTACGAGAAGATCACCGGCCGGGAGGGGACTGCCCGACCTGCGCCGGCCGGCCCTGCCGGCACCCCGGGGAGTTCCGACGTCGACGCCGAGGCCCGGCGGATCGAGGAAGAGATCCTCGGCCGTCCGAGCAGCAGGCCCGCGCCCGCGCCGGAACCGGCGCCGGAGCGCCGGGCGCAGAGGCAGCCGCAGGACGTCGGGGGCGGCATGGCCGGGGATCTTGCCGGGGCGTTTGGCGGCGGGCTCAGGAGCATGGCTCGTTCCCTCGGAACCCAGCTGGGCCGCGAACTGCTCCGCGGCGTCTTCGGCACGGCACCCAGGCGCCGCCGCCGCTAGAGCGCACCACGCCCGCGGCCTGCGGTGCTGCACGTCACATGGAGCGCTTGTGACAAGAGCATTCCCGTGGCGTGCAGGTAACGTAAGGTACGTGCAGATGAGTCAGGCGTTGGTCAGGATCGCAGCCGGATGGCTGATGGGCCTGATGCTAGCTGTGGCCGGAGCCGTCGTCGCAGTCAACGTCATCAACAACTCCATCGCGAGCCCGCAACAGCCCGTCCGCGAGTACCTTGACGCCCTGAAGAAGGGCGAGGGGGAAAAGGCGCTCGGCCTCCTGCGCGCCTCGGTGCCGCGGAGCAGCGCCGCCATGCTCGACGGCACGGCGCTGCAGACGGCCGCGGCACGGATCGGCGACGTGAAGGTCGGCGCGGCTGCCGAACGCGACGGCAACCAGGTCTTAGTGCCCATCGACTACACCATCGACGGCAGCCAGCTCCGCACCGAATTCGTGCTCGAACGCTCCGGCACGGAATGGCTGTTCTTCCACAAGTGGGCCTTCGTCGCGGCGGCCCTTCCCGTCCTGGACGTCACAGTGGTCAACGCCAACGAGGCCACACTCAACGGTGTGCCGGTGAACATGCCCGATGGCCGCAACTCCTTCGCCGTCTTTTATCCCGGCGAATATGAGGCCACGCTGAACGGGGAGTATTTCTCCGCCCCGCCCACCCGCGCCACCGTGTCCGCCCGCAACGTGCCCGCGCCACCGCTGAACCTGCTGACCCAGGCCACTGACGCGTTGAAGGACGCCGTGGGCAGCAAGGTCAAGGAGTTCCTGGACAGCTGTGCCGACGAGGCCGACAAGAAACAGCAGCTGCAGCCGGAATGCCCGTTCTACCACGCCACCAACAACCGCGTCGTCGATGGCACCATCGACTGGAGCATCACCGACTACCCCGCAGTCAAGGTTGAACCGTTTGGCGGCCGCTGGGTTGTGGCGCCGCTGGACGGCAAGGCCCGGATCAAGGCGCGCCAGCAGGACTTGTTCAGCGGGGCCGTCACGGAGATCAACGCCGTCCACGATTTCAGTTTCACCACCCGGCTGGACATCGAGGCCGACACCGTGAAACTCACCCCCGTCCTGAGCTACTAGGCCGCCGCCCGCGGGACTGGCCCTGTTTTGGGCACCCTCCCGCGGTTTTAGCGCCAGTCCCGGGGCGCACCGGGGTCAAAAATGGGCCGGTCCCGGTCCGGCCACCTCAGCGATCCCCGCGCCAGCACCGCCCTGACCTGCGCCAGGACATCCTCGGGGGCAAGGACCACGTCGTCGTAGAAGAAACGCGGCACCGGCATTCCCTGCACGATTGCTGAATTGTCGCGTCGCCGGTCCTTCTTGAACTGCCGCGACTCCAGGTGGAAGGCCAGGCCGTCAATCTCGACAATCAGGAATCCTTCCAGCAGGAAATCGACCCTGCCGATGCCGTCGATCCAGACCTGGGTCTCGGTGGCGATGCCGCCATCCCGGGAGAGGACCCTGGCCAAAGTCTCAATGAGGGAATCGGCGCCCCGCTCTACCCTGGCCACCACGTCCCGGGCTTTGCCACACCGGTTTCCCACGAGGTGGCGGAGCAGGAATCCCGGCTCGATGTCTCCGCGGTTGTAAGCGCATTCCACCCTGACCAGGGACTCGAGCGCCGGGAGGCAAAGCAGCGCGTGGCAGCAAAGGGGCACGTCAACAGCGCCCTGGCCCGCCTGGCGGCCACGAATCCGGGGTCAGCGCCGGGAAGGGCCAGCACCCCTCGCTCCGGTTGCAGCACGTCTCCTCTTTGGATGGCGCTCCGGATGGCCGATTCGCCGGCACCTCGGGCCACCACCGCCCGGGTCAACGCCGCACCGCCCACGGAGGCGAGTATCTGCACAGGGTCCATGACCCAAATGTGCGGGGACAGCCAAGGCGGCAACAGCCGTGACCGGATCTATGTGGACAAGCCCTTGCGGCGGAACTGGCCCAACATTGGCCGCACCTTCGAGGAACCTCCGCGCGGACTCCCCGGAGTGACGGCCGAAGCCGGGCCAGTCCGGGGAGTCGAGGGGCCTAGTCCATACCGCGCAGGTCGAGCACCAGTTCGGTGTCACCGTCGGCCTGCAGCAGCACCGGGATGCCCCAGTCCTGCTGGTACAGGTGGCAGGCGGCGTGGTCGGGGATTTCGCCGCCCGCATCCTCCGGACCGTCACAGGCCGCCGCGCGGGCGGTAATGTGCAGCACGCCCTCGGGTACCTCGGAGGACAGTTCCAGGGTGCGAAGCAGCCCCACCGACGTGCCGCCGCCGGCCAGCAGCAACTCCGGCGGGGTCGAGGAGATTTTCAGCTGCGTGGGATCGCCCCAGCGGTCATCCAGCTTCTGCCCGGTCGGCGCAGTGAAGCGGACGGCCAGCTCAAGCAGCCCGGGAGCGACCGGGCTCTTGGGCCGGTGGGTCTGGGCTGCGCCCTCGTCCACCTGCTGGGCTTCCTTGGGGATGGGCACGTACACAAGCTGGTGCTTGTTGGCCTCGACCACCACCAGCAGCGGTTCGGCGCCGGCGACGTGCGTGTGGTCCACAATCACGTCGGAGGGCTCGGACAGTCCGCGTGCCAGCGTTGAGACCGTGCCGGAGGACGGGTCGTAGCGGCGGACCGCACCGTTGTAGGTGTCCGCGATCGCCACTGATCCATCCGGCAGCACGGTAACGCCCAGCGGGTGCTGCAGCCTGGCTTCGGCGGCCTGGCCGTCACGGAAGCCGAAGTCGAACAGCCCCTTGCCGATGGCGGTTTCAACGGCAATGCTCCCGCCTTCTCCGATGACAAGTTTGCGCAAGGCCGACGTCTCCGAATCCGCCACCCAAATGTTCCCGTCGGCGTCCTCGGCGAGGCCGGAGGACTGGGCGAACCAGGCTTCGGCGGCGGGACCGTCAAGCAGTCCCTCAAGGCCGTTCCCGGCGATGATGGCTACCGCTCCGGTCAGCGGATCGAAGCTGAAGATCTGGTGCACGCCGGCCATCGCCACGACGACGGCGTGCAGCTTGGTGGACCAGACCACGTCCCACGGCGAGCTCAACGAAACCTGCAGCGGATCCGCTTCGAGCCGGGCGCCGAAAGCGGCGCCCTCCTCGTTGACCCGGGCCGGGCCCGTCTCAAGCAGCCGCTGAACGCCGTTGCCGGCCAGGGTGCTGACCGTGCCGTCCGCGAGCGAAAGGCCACGGACCCTGTGGTTGACGGTATCGGCCACCACGACGTCGTACCCGGCCTTGGCGGCTGCGTCCTCCGGCAGCAGGACGAGGCCCTGCGGCTCGTTGAACCGCGCTGTTACCGCGCCGCCGTCGGCATGTCCCTTCTCGCCGGAACCGTAGGTCGCCAGGACAGTCTGGAAGTCGGTGGACAGTTCGACAAGCCGGTGGTGGCCGGTGTCGGTGACAAGCCACGACCCGGCATCAGCGTCGGTGCCGGGGGCAGTGCTGCCGCGCCCGGCGGGGAGGTACAGGGCTTTCCCCGGGAACCGCAGCGTGCCCGACGTCGGCTCCGGCGCCACATAGGGGCCGTCGCCGCGGTGCAGGGTGCCCTTGGCCTCGTGCTCGGCGATCAGTTCGGGGATCAGCACGGCGAGTCCGTCCGCGTGGCCTTCTCCGGAGAGGTGCGCCACGATGTAGCCCTCGGGGTCGATGACCACCAGTGTCGGCCAGGCCCGCGCGGTGTACGCCTTCCAGGTGTCCAGCTCGGGGTCGTCCAGGACGGGGTGGCGGATCTCGTAACGTTCCACGGCCGCGGCCAGGGCCACCGGATCGGCCTCGTGCTCGAACTTGGGCGAGTGCACGCCGACGGTCACCAGGACGTCGGAATACTCCTGTTCCAAGGGACGGAGCTCGTCCAGGACGTGCAGGCAGTTGATGCAGCAGAAGGTCCAGAAATCCAGCAGCACGATCTTGCCGCGGAGGGATTCAAGGTCCAGGGACTTGCCGCCGGTGTTCAGCCAGTTACGGCCCACCAGTTCGGAGGCCCGGACCCGGAGGTGGGTACGTACGGTTTCGCTCATCAGCGTCCTTCCAGCTTTGAGTTGCGTTCGGCCAGCTTGGCATCGCGCTCGGCCAGCTTGGCAAACATATCGTTGTAAGCAGTGAGATCGGCGTCGTTATTCCGGTCGGCCGCCCGGTCGGTGCGTTTGGACTCTCGTGCGTCCGAGCGGGACCACATCACAGCGACGCCAATCGCCACCAGCACAGTGGGAACTTCACCGATTCCCCAGGCCACGGCGCCGCCCATTTGCTGGTCCAGGAGCGCCGAGGGCCCCCAGGTGCGGCCGAGGTTGCCGAAGTAGTCGGCGGCGAGCAGCCCGGTGCCGCCCATGATCGCGACGCCGAAGAAGGCATGGAAGCCCATGGTTGCCAGCAGGAGCAGCAGCCGCATGGGGTAGGGCGCACGCCGGGGCAAGGGATCCGTGCCGATCATGGTCAGCACGAAGATGTAGCCGGTCAGGGCGAAGTGCAGGTTCATTAGCTCGTGGCCCACGTGGTCGCGCATGGCGTAGCCGAAGGCGTCGGAGTAGTAGAAGAGCACGATCGAGCCGGCGAAGTTGGCGGCGGCGAACAACGGGTGCGTCACCAGCTGTGAGAACTTCGAGTGCACGAAGACCAGCAGCCATTCGCGCGGGCCCCGGGAGCTGTCGCGGCGCGCAGTGAGTGCCCGGAGCGCCAGCGTCACGGGGGCGCCCAGGACAAGGAAGATGGGGGCCACCATGGTCAGCGCCATGTGGTCCACCATGTGCGCCGAGAACAGCACGCGGCCGTAGACCGACGGCGGCCCGGAAGTGACATAGGTCAGGACCGCCAGCCCGACCACCCAGTTGACGGAACGGAACCAGGACCAGGAGTCGCCGCGCCGCAACACCTTCCGCACGCCGAGGGCGTACGTCACGAGGCCAAAGACGGCGACGGCGATCCAGAGCCAGTCGAGCCGCCATTCGGTCAGCCAGCGCTCCGGGGTGAGCTCCGGCGGAAGGTCATAGCCCGAGAGGATGAAGGCCGGTGAAGCGTCGGGGGCAAAGGTGGTGGGCTGCGGCGGGGCTGACCGGCCGAGCGCGACGGCGACTCCCGACGTCGCGCCCATGATGAGCAGTTCCACGACGACGAGCTGCCAGAGCACACGGCGGGCGGACATGCCCCCTCCCTGGCTTCCCAGCTGCGGGATGACCCAGTTGCGGTGCATGAGGCCGATCCCGCCCAGAACAAGGGTCGCGGCCGCCTTGGCCAGGATGAGCTGTCCGTAGCTGGAGCCGGCAAGATCAGCCCAGCTCGTGACGCGGATGGTGGCGTTGACGACGCCGGACGCAAAGACCAGGACGAAGGCGAATCCGGCGAGGGCGGAGAACCGGCGGAGCGTCGGTTCGGTGATGTCCGGCCGAGCGCCGTTCCTCGCTGACGCCCCGGAGGCAGCGCCGCCCAGGACACCGGACAGGAGGGCCACCATGATGATGCCGCCGACCCAGGCCGAGACGCCCACCAGGTGCAGGCCAAGGGAGTTGATGGCGCCTTCGTGGTCATTCGAGCTAGAGGAGTGGCCGATCAACGCCGTCGGCACCATGCCAATTAGGGCGAGTACCAGGGTGGCCGCGAGGGCGCCGCGGGTCCGCACGCCGAACAGTGCCGTCGTGACGACAGCAGCGGTGATGACCACCGCCACCCAGGCGCGGCCGCTCTCGATGTCCGTCATGAAGTAGACCAGGGACCGGGTGAACTCCGGGTCTCCCGAGATCCCCTGGCCGGCGACATCCGAGTAGCTCAGCACGAGCACGGCGATCGCGGACAGCGTCCACGCAACTCCGGCTCCTGCGGCGATGGCCAGTGCCCGGGTAAAGGCCGGATGCTCGGGCGCGTCCTTGACCTTGGACCGCGATCCGGCGAGGCTGCGCGGCAGGATGCCGACCGTGAAGATCAGGCCGCCGATCACTGTGGCGAGCGAGATGTTGTGGATGGCCTTGGCGACGGGGAGTCCCCACCGGACCAGGGCGCCCGGGTCAGAGACCTGGCGTGCCGCTGCGGCGCCGGAGAACAGCAGCGCCGCTGCCAGGGCCGCAAAGAGGGCCACAAGGCCTGCAAACTGCCACGCGCGGCTTATGCCGCCCGCGCGGGCGGCAGGGTTCCGCGCTCCCCCAGGAGGGTTCGGCGCGGTAGCTGTGGCACGGGGATTTGCGGCAGAAGGCACATGTCCATTGTCCGCTACACCCGCCCGGTCGCCGAATCGGCGCCGCGGACCCGGCTGGCCCGGCCGGTCGTCCGCCGTGAGCCTAACTGGGCCTGCGCCAGTGCTTAACGCAAAGGAGCGGCAACCCTGGGGTTGCCGCTCCTTTCGGTCCTGCGAAGAAGACTACTTCTTCTTGGAGACTGCAGCCTTCAGCTTGGAGCCGGCGGTCAGCTTGACGCTGTGGCCAGCGGCGATCTGGATGGTCTCGCCGGTCTGGGGGTTGCGGCCCGTGCGTGCTGCACGGTCGGTGCGCTCGACGGCGAGCCAACCCGGGATGGTGATCTTCTCGCCCGAGGCGACAGAAGTCTCGAAAACCTCGAACAGCGCGTCGAGGACGGAGTTGACGGCTGCCTGGCTGGTGCCGGCCTTGCCCGCTACCTCTGCAACAAGTTCACTACGGTTCTTAGCCATTTATGTCCTCCTGGACGGTCATGATTCTGGAGCCTGAACGCGGCGTGCGCACAAGCCACTGTTCGAAAACTTACCAGCTTGGGCCCTCCCGTTCCGCAAATTCCGCGTGTTTCCGCGACTTTTTGAGGTTAATCACCAGATTCATGAGGGTTTTCCGGCCTGATTGTGCCCACAGCGGACGCCCCATCACCTCCCGCAGGTTCCCGGGCCACGCCCCACCACCTCCTGCAGCCTTTCGTCGGACGCTCTATCAGCTCCTGCAGCCTTTCGTCGGACGCTCTATCAGCTTCTACAGGTTTTCGTCGGACGCTCTATCAGCTCCTGCAGCCTTTCGTCGGACGCTCTCTCACTTGATGTGGGTTTTCGAGTGACGCTCTCTCACTCGATGTGGCCTTTTGGGTGACGCTCTCTCAGCTGGCGCGGTGTTTGCTCTTCTATGTGGCGGCCGACGACGACGGCTGGTTTGGGATGCTGCTGACTGGGCCTTGGCTCATGGATGGGTGAGAGAACGTTGGGTTTGAGAACACGTCAAGTGAGAGAGCGATTGAGAAAAACCCGCGTTAGGTGAGAGAGAGTCTCGGTGGGTTGTGGTGTTTGTTAAATGTGGGAGGCCCCAACCTGGTGGTTGGGGCCTCGACCTAATGGTTGTCCGGCGGTGACCTACTCTCCCACACCCTCCCGGGTGCAGTACCATCGGCGCTGTGGGTCT
>JBKKDK010000303.1:0-6305 GCA_046708245.1 Arthrobacter sp. | reverse complement strand
CACCTTGGTCTCTTCGCCATCGACGAGAAGGGTGATCTGCTGGGCATCTGACACGGGTGTCTCCTATTCAAAGTTAAGGCTTCGTAGCTTGTGGCGTACGGGGACCACAGCCAGCCTCGTCCATGCTATCGGGTTACGAAGGGGCCAACCAACGCCTGTGACTGCGCGGCGGCTGCCCCCGGGGCCGCGCAGTCACAGGCGTTGATTGGCTGTTCAGCCTCCCAGCCCGGTGATGGCCAGGTTCCGGGTGATCCCGTCCAGCGGGCCGGGCAGCTCCGGTTCCGGGACGGCAGCGGCGCCCGGAGCGGGTTCCGGGAACGGCAATGACCCGGTGCGGCTGAGGTCCCAGGCCATGCTGGCGCTGATGCTGATACCCCGGGGTCCGGTCCGCCGGGTGGTCCCCCTGATCAGCAGCAGCCGGGTGCCGAACAGCAGCGGTCCGGCCAGTTCCTGGGCTTCATGGAAAAACACCGAATCCACGCAGCCGGTGCCGTCGTCGATGCTGATGAACACCACCCGGCGGCCGCCGCGCATCGGCGGGGTCTGGGTGGCGACCCGGACGCCGGCCACCAGCACCTCGGTGCCGTTGCGCAGCCCCAGCAGCTTGTCCGCGGTAGTGACACCCAGCCGGTCCAGCAGCGGACGGTGGCTGGCCATCAGGTGGTCGCTGACGTCCACCGCCATCAGGTCCAGTTCCGCCCGGACCGTGTCCACCAGGGTGGGCGCGGGCAGAACGGCCTTCAGGTTGCTGAGCTCGACGTCGCCCAGCGGCAGGGACAGCTGGCCGTCGATCACCTCCACCCCTTTGCGCTGGGGGCGGCCCCGCAGGCTTTGCAGGTGCTGGACCAGGTCCGCCCGGTTGGCCGCGTTTCCGGAGGCCCGGTGCAGGGAGTCGAAGGCACCCAGCTGGGCCAGCCGCTGGATGCCCGGCTTGCTGAGCCGGGACCGTGCGCGCAGGTCCGCCAGCGAGTCGTACGGCTGGCCGGCCATGATCCGTTTCAGTTCGGTGCCGGAGAGCCCGTAGATGCCGTTCAGGCTCAGCCGGATGCCCAGCTTGCCGCGGTCCGGCCCCGCTACCACCCGCTCCACCCGGTACTCGGCCTGGCTGCGGTTGATGTCCAGGGGCAGGATGGGGATCCCCAGCCGCCGGGCCTCGGCCACCAGCAGCCGTTTCGGGTACATGCCCGGATCGTGCTCCCACAGCCCGGCCAGGAACGCCTCCGGGTGGTGGGTCTTGAGCCAGGCCGACTGGTAGGTGGGCACGGCAAAGGCGGCACCGTGGGCCTTGCAGAACCCGAAGCTGCCGAAGGCTTTCAGCGTTCCCCAGACCTTGTCGACTACCTCGGGGCTGTACCCCCGTGCCCGGGCCTCCTTGCGGAAGAACTCCTCCACCCGGCCTTCCAGCACCTCGTTGCCAAGGGCGCGGCGGAATTCGTCCGCGCGCGCCAGCCCGCACTTGGTCATGACGTCGAAAGTCTTCAGGATCTGCTCGTGGAACACGGTGACCCCGTGCGTCTCCTGAAGGACCGGTTTGAGGTCCGGGTGCGGGTAGACCTCCGGCGCGAAGCCATGCCGGTGCTCCAGGAAAGGCCGCACCATGTCTGATTTCATCGGCCCGGGCCGGAACAGGGAGATGTCGATGATGAGGTCGTTGAACTCCCGGGGCGCCAGCTTGCCGATGAGTTCACGCTGGCCCGGTGATTCGATCTGGAAACAGCCCTGGGTATGGGTGCTGCGGATCAGTTCGTAGGTGGGTTCGTCGTCGAGCGGTACGGCGTTGAGGTCGATGTGCCCTTCCGCGGAGATGTAATCCGGTCCGGTGCCGTCCGGCCCGGGCGGGTGCGCCCCCGCGGCCACTACTTCCGCCTTGGAGGGGTGCAGCCGGATGACCTCACGGACGGCGAAGGCCATGGCGCTCTGCATCCGGACCCCCAGCACATCGAGTTTGAGCATGCCCATGGGGTCCATGTCGTGCTTGTCGAACTGGCTCATCGGCAGGCCCAGCCAGCTGGGCTGGACCGGGGTGCGGTCCAGCAGGGTGGCGTCGCCCAGGATCACGCCGCACGGATGCATCGAGATGTGGCGCGGCAGCCGGTCCAGCCGCTCGGTGAGGTCCACCAGCAGGTCCAGCTGCTGGTTCCCGGTGAAGTCCCGCTGTTCCACCCGGCCGGCGAATTCCTTGAGCTCCGGTTTCTCCTCGAGGGCCTCGCGGAAGTTCCGGGCCGAGAACCGCCAAAGCTGCTTGGCGATGTCCCCGATTTCGCCTTCCTCCATGCCCAGCGCCAGCCCGGCATCCCGCACGGCGCCGCGGGCGCGGTAGCCGTTCTGCATGCTCATGAGCGTGACGCGTTCCGGACCGAAGCGTTCAAAGATCTTCCGGTAGACGTTGTGCCGTTCGGCGCTTTCGACGTCGATGTCGATATCCGGCAAGGTGGCACGGTCCCGGGACAGGAAGCGCTCGAAGATGAGGTCGTGTTCAAGCGGGTTCACCTGGCTGACGTCGATCAGGTAGTTGACCAGGCTGGAGGCCCCGGAGCCCCGGGCGGCGGCCCTGACCCCCATGTCCAGGATCATCCGGGAGACCTCGGCCACGGTCAGGAAGTAGGAGGCGAACCCCAGGGTGTCGATGATCCGGAGCTCGTGCTCCAGCCGCGTGCGCAGCTCCTGGGCGGGCTTCCCGCTGATGCCGGGGAACCGGCGGCTGATGCCGGCCTCGCAGCGCTGGCTGAGTTCAACGAGGGGATCCCCGGCGATGCCGATCACGGAGGCTTCCGGCACCACGGGCTGCTTCCAGCCCATGTCCGTGACCGGGTCCATCCGGCACCGGTCCGCGAGCGCCTCGGTCTGTGCCATCAGCCGTTTCAGATCGGCGGTCCCGTAGCCGGCGGCGTGCATGATCTCTTTGCCCAGCTGCAGCATCTGCGCTGCGGATTTGAGCCACCCTTGCCCGTTGGGCTGGAGCTGCGGGGCCGCGGAGAGCTCCGGCAGCGATTTCAGCGTCCGGGCGGAGTCCAGCACATCAGCGGTGGCCGCGCCGTCCTCGGCGACATACCGGACGGCGTTGCTCAGCACGGCCGGCACACCGTGTTCCGCGGCGAGTTTGAGCATACGCACCGCGTGGGCGGTGCTGAGCGGTTCCCCGGGCGGGCTGAGCTGCGTGACTACTTCCGCGGCAAGGGTCCCCGCCGGCATGGCATCCAGCCAGCGCTTGAACAAGGTCCGGGGCCGCAGGTAGCGCCGCCCGCCCATGGCCCGTCCGACGTCGGAGTCCGGGCCAAGCAGCACGGTCAGGACCGGTTGCAGGGTCTCCGGGTGCAGGGTCCGGGAGGCGAGCTCCGCCCGGGTCACGGCCACGGGCACCGCTCCCCCGGCCTTGCCGGTGGTGCGGGCATGGGCGTCGGAGACCAGCCGGCACAGGGCCCGGTAGCCGGCGCCGTTGGTGTGCCCGTGGGCCAGGACCACCACGCGGCCCCCCACCTGGGTGCGGTGGTCGCCGTCGTCGTCAAAGACCGCAAGGTCCACCCCCACCACGGGATCCAGGCCGGCTGCCATGCAGGCCTTCAGGTGTTTGACCGTCCCATACAGGCCGTCGCGGTCCGTGCAGGCGAGCGCGGTGGCGCCGTCGGCCGCGGCCGCGGCTGCCAGCTGGTCCGGCCAGGAGACCCCGTAATGGGCGCTGAAGGCGGTGGAGACGTGGAGATGGGTGAAGCTCATGCTGATTCGGACTTCCGGAACGGAAGCAGTGCGTCGTGGATTTTCAGCAGCCGCCAGCGCCCGCTGCCGACGTGCCGGGTCAGGTCCAGGGTGAGGGGCTCCCCGGGGTTGGTGCCGGCTGGTGAACCGGCCAGGCGTACCTGGACCCGCCAGATTTCGTGGTCCACCAGCCCGGGGCCACTTCCCAGCGGTGCCCGTTGTTCCTCTGCCCACCATTGGCGCCGCTCATACCAGCGGACCGGGTCGGGACAGACGGTGTAGTGCCGGCCGGCCCAGTCCAGTTCCAGGGGGACGCCGTCGGGTGTGCAGACGACGTCGACCGACTCGCTGAACATGCCCACAGTGCCTCCCCGCAAAGAATTGTTCGAACATATCTTCGAACGATTCCAGTCTACGCCGGGCCCGGGACAAAACCTAGATCAGGGGTGGACGGACCGTGGCACAGGTAGCAGGATTGAGCCATGAGCTCCCATATCGCACTTCTCAAGCACGTAAAGATCGCCGCCAAGAATTCAACCTTGGTGGCGACCTTCGATATAGACGGGAATATTCCGGGGCAGGGCGCGTACGTTGTGGGCCTGGTGGCCGCCGGGCCGGACTACTCCCATCAGCGCAGGCTGGGCATTGAGTTCATGAACGGCGAGGCCGTTTCCTTCTACTACTTCAACCATGACGGCACGGAAGAGAATTTTGACCTCAAAGGCGTGGAAACCTCGGGGAACACCATCACCGGAAACTTCCCCATTGCCACTGTGCTTGGCCTCCCCAAGGGCCACCTCATGACGGCCTTCAGCGATTGTGACGGCCGCGACTACCAGGCCAACGTGCCCGTCGAAGAGTCCCTCTAGGCTGCCGCTACGCGGTGGACTTGTACACTTCCAGCTCGAGCGTGATGAAGGCATCGATCATCGCCCGGTAGGTCTTCTCGACGAGCTCGACGTCGATGTCCTTGTGTTCCGCGGTGGCACGGACGTGTTCGATGACCCGCTCCACGCGTCCGGGCGCACGCACCTCGGCGCTGTCCGCCTTGAGCGTTCCGGCGATCCGGATCAGCCGTTCACGGCGCCCGATCAAGGCCACGATCTGCTCGTCCACCTCATCGACGGCCACCCGCACGGCGGCGAGCTGTTCCCGGTCGGCCTGGGCGGTCTTGTCGTCTGCGTGATTTGTGGACATGTCCATGACAGTATCGAAAGATGCAGCCACGAGTCGACTTAATTTCGCTGGGTGTCCGCAGTGTTGACGCCTCCCGCCGTTTCTACGTTGACGGCCTCGGGTGGCCGGTCCACCGTGAAGTCCCCGGCGAGGTGCTCTTCATCCAGGCCAACCACGGGCTCCTCCTCTCGCTCTGGGACGCCGGCCGGATGCAGGCCGAGGCAGCCACCGATCCGCCCGCCGGGGCCCCGTGCATCACGCTGAGCCACAACCTGGCCAGCACGGCTGAAGTCGACTGGGTCATGGCCGAAGCCGAAACCGCCGGGGCCCTCATTGTCGCGGCGCCGAAGACCCAGCCCTGGGGCGGTTACACCGGCTACTTCGCCGATCCCGACGGTTACCGCTGGGAAGTCGCCTTCAACCCCGGCTGGGCGGTCGACCGCGGCGGCAAAGTCACGCTGTAAGCACCCCCCCCGTCCCGGCGGCGCGGCCGCGCGGCACGGGGGGCTAGAACAGGCCGCCGACCGGCCGGATGAGGTCGGGCGAGTCGTTCTTGACGTTCCCGACGGCGGTCCCCACCGCATCGATCGTCCAGCCTTCCGCGACGTCGTGCGCCCCGGCCCGGACCAGGTCCACGAGGTTGGCGGCGTCGTCGGCCTGCGGGTCCAGCCACGTCTGCAAGGTCTCGCGGTCCATCGGCAGCGGAACCCTGTCATGCAGCGCGGTCAGCTCGGCCAGCATGCCCCCGGCGTAGCCTTCCGGCGGCGAGTCGGTGGTCATGATCGACGTTGAGAGCATCCAGCGCTCCGGGTCGCCCTCCCCCCTGGACGGGTCCTTCCACCATTCGTAAAGCCCGGCAAAGACAATGGGACGCCCGTCCTTCGGATGCACGTAGTAGGGCTGCTTGCTGCGGCCCTCACCCTTCCACTCGTAGTAGCCGTCCGCCGGGACAGCGCAGCGCCGGGAGCGGGTGGCTTTCCGGAAGGCGGGCTTCTCCAGGACCGACTCGCTGCGGGCGTTGATCATCTTGGAGCCAATGCCCGGGTCCTTGGCCCAGGATGGCACCAGGCCCCAGCGGGCAATGTGCAGCTGGCGCACCGGTTCGCCGTCCACGAGCCGTTCGAGCAGGATCGGCACATCGGCCGTCGGGGCAACATTCCACGACGGCGGGATGGCGATCTCCTCCTCCAGCCCGGCGTCGAACTCGGCCAGCAGGTCTCCGACGGCCCTGGCCATCACGTAGCGTCCACACATGGCACCAGCATGCCACCGCCCCCACCCCGTGTCATCCGGCAGTCGCGCGCTATGCCGGCTGCGTGCCCGCCGGGGTCGCCGAGGGCGCCGGAAACGTGCGGAGTCGCCGGAACTTTACGGCGACTCCACAGCTTTCCGGCGAATTCGCGCCCGATCCCGCCCGATCCCGCCCCATCCCGCCC
>JBKKDK010000302.1:0-2534 GCA_046708245.1 Arthrobacter sp. | reverse complement strand
GTCCGAGACCTGCGGGTTGGACCGCAGCCCGTCCACAACCCCGCCCATGGAGGGCGAATCCGGCAGGCCCTCGGCCTTGAACAGGGCATGCGCGACATCGATCCGCAGCCCGTCCACGCCCTTGTCGAACCAGAAGCGCAGCACACCGTCGAAGTAGTTGCCGACGGCGGGATTGCGCCAGTTCCAGTCCGGCTGCCCGGCGGAGAAGAGGTGCAGGTACCAGTCCGTGTCCTTCGGTGACTCCGGGATGGCGCGGGTCCAGGCGCGGCCGCCGAACACGCTTTGCCAGTTGTTGGGCGGAACGTCGGCGCCGGACATGTTCACCGGACCCCGGACAAAGTGGAACATGTCCCGTTCAGGGGAACCCGGCCCGGCCGCGAGGGCCGCCTGGAACAGCGGGTGCTCGGAGGAGCAGTGGTTGGGGACGACGTCGAGCAGGACGCGCAGGCCCAGCGAGTGGGCGAGTTCCAGCAAAGTATCGAACTGTTCCATGGTGCCGAACAGCGGGTCCACGGCGCAGTAGTCGGTGACGTCGTAGCCCTGGTCCACCTGCGGGGAGGGCTGGAACGGGGTCATCCAGATGCCGTCGACGCCGAGCGCGGCGATGTACGGCAGCCGGGCGATCAGTCCGGCGAGGTCGCCCACGCCGTCGCCGTCGCCGTCGGCGAAGGAGCGCGGGTAGACCTCGTAGATGACGGCGGACTGCCACCACTGCGCGGCGGGGGTGAGAAGAGTTTCCTCGACGAGACCCACGGGCGGGTGTTCGCTCATTTGCTGGCGCCTGCGGTGAGGCCTTCGACGATGCGCCGCTGGAAGATCAGCACCATAATGACCAACGGTACGGTGACGATCACGCCGGCGGCCATCTGCTCGCCGAAGGGCGCCTGGAATTCGGTGGCGCCGGTGAACTTGGAGATCGCCACCGTGGCGGTCTGGATCTTGGGGTCGTTGATCATGGACAGCGCGATGATGAATTCGTTCCAGCTGTGGATAAAGGTCAGGATCGCGGTGGTGAAGACGCCCGGCGCGGCGAGCGGCAGCAGGACCTTGCGGAACGCCTGCCACGTGGTGCAGCCGTCAATCATGGCGGCTTCCTCGAGGTCGAACGGCAGGGCCTTCATGAAGGTGGTGAGGTTCCAGACCGCCAGCGGAATCGCGAAGGTCAGGTTCGGCACAATCATCGCCTGGTAAGTGTTGATCCAGCCGATGTCCGTGAAGAGGCGCAGCAGCGGAACCACCACCGAGATGCTGGGGAAATCGACATGGCAATAATACCGAGGATCACGGACTCGAACCGGAAGGTCAACCGGGAGACGGTGTAGGCCGCGAAGACGCCGAGGACCAGGGCAAACACTGTGGTGGTCCCGGCGTCGATCAGGGAGTTGAGCATCGCCTGGCCGAACATGGTGGAGCCATCGAACACCTTCCCGTAGTTCTCCAGCGAGAACGCCGACGGCAGCAGGGTGTTGTCGGAGATGTCGGCGGTGCGGCGGAGGCTGGAGACGATCATCCAGTAGAACGGGGCCAGGCAGTAGGCGAAGATCAGGGCCAGGCCGGCGTAGACGCTGTAGGAACGCCAGGTGCGCTTGGCTTTGGGTTTTCCGGGGACGACGGCGGTGCTCGCGTTTGGGGCGACGGCGCCGGAGTCGATAGCGGCGTTGCGGAGGTCGGAGATGGTCATCGGGTGGCCTCGGCCTTCTTCTCTTCAGAGGTCGACTGGTCAGCGTTCGACTGTTCAGCGATAGCCCGCTGGCGGGCTGCCTTGGTGGGGGACTTCTTCGACAGCGGCTTCAGTTCCTTGGCACCGGTGACGTCCGCGCCAAGCACCTGTACGAAGACGATCGCGACGGCGGCGACGTACAGGAAGAGCATCACGGCGAACGCGGAGGCGGAGCCGTAGCGGAGCTGGTTGGATTCGTCCCAGGCCAGCATGGAGAGGGTTTCCACGGATTCCTTGCCGGGGCCGATCAGCACGAAGGGCAGGTCGAACATGCGCAGCGCGTCGAGCATGCGGAACAGCACGGCCACCAGCAGAGTGGGCTTGACCAGCGGGAGGGTGATGGAGCCGAGCTGGCGCCACCAGCCGGCGCCGTCGATCTTGGCGGCTTCGTAGACTTCGCCGGGGATGATCTGCATGCCGGCGAGGACCAGCAGGCCGATGAACGGGGCGGTCTTCCAGACTTCGGCGATGATGACGGCCACCTTGGAGGCGTTGCCTTCGGCGGTCCAGAGGATCTCGCTGCCGAGCAGGTTGTTGGCGATGCCGTCGGACTGGAAGATCCAGCGCCACAGCAGGCCGGAGACGGCGGTGGGCACGGCCCACGGGACCAGGATGCTGGCGCGCAGGAAGGACCGGCCGCGGAAGGCACGGTTCATGGCCAGGGCCAGGCAGAGGCCCAGGACGGTCTCGAGGAAGACCGTGGTGACGGTGAAGAAGGTGGTGTTGGCGAAGGCGTTCAGGAAGCGCCGGCCGGATTCGCCGACGAACAAGTCGGCGTAGTTGGCCAGGCCCACGAAGGTTTCCACGTCCGAGA
>JBKKDK010000301.1:0-5904 GCA_046708245.1 Arthrobacter sp. | reverse complement strand
CGGCCCACGAGGGGCACCATCGCAGTATCGGTGGCGCTGGCCAGTTCCGAGACGGAGAGCCCGCCGACGGCCCGCAGGCCGCTGGACTTCTCGACGCCGGAAACCTTGGTGCTGCCCTCATCAAGGGTCAGCGGCATCAGCACTTCCATGGCGCGCGGACGCTTCGGATCGCGGCGCAGGTAACCAAGCTTCTCGAGCTGGGACAGCTGGTGGGTCACGCTGGAAAGACTTGCCAGCCCCACCGTGTCGCCAATCTCACGCATCGACGGCGGGTAGCCGTTCTCCGTCACCGACCGCTGGATGGTTTCCAGGATCTTCTTCTGCCGCACCGTCAGGCTCTTGGGAGGCCTGGCGGCCTGCGGGCTCCGCTGGGGTGCCCTGCCGCCGGTGGCTTGTGCTGCCATGTTCGCCAATGCCTTTCGATTCCGCCCGGCTGCCGTGATGTGCAGCTGCCAGGCCCTTCCGGCCTGAATGTCAGACCCTGCTGATCAACTACTGATGATCGACTGCAGAAGTGGTTGTCCTGTGACTCCAACGTAGGCCAGCCGCACACCTTTTTCAAACATTTGTTCTAGCGAGTCTCGACAATGTTCGTCAATAGGTGCTAAAACTGGATCAGTGGAGTTCGAATATGTGTTCGAACATTGCAGATCGGATGCAAGCACTGCGGTTCGATGGGGCGGAACGTTCGCTTCTTTGTTCGAAGGTCAGGCCGGTTGGCGGCAAGTACGTGGAGTACGCCGGGCGGCACAGTATGGTCCAGGAGGGCTCAGTTCATGTCAGCATCAAGCGCGTTTCACGACACTTTCGGCCACGACGCCGCCGGCGGCTACGGCAAGCCCGCGCCCCGGGCCCGGCAGGCTCCGCTCCGGCTGACCAGGCGCGGCCGATTTGTCTTCTTCGGCGTTCCCCTCATCCTGCTGGCGGCCCTGGTCCTCTCGCTCAGCGGTTTCCTCAACGCGCCGGCCAAGGCATCGGAATCCGCCGCCGAGCTGTCGTTGACTCCCACCGTGACGGTCACGGTGCAGCCCGGGGAATCGCTGTGGGCCATCGCCGGGACCGTGGCGCCGGAGCGGGACCCCCGGGACGTGGTCGCCGACATCGTCCAGCTCAACAACCTCGACGCCGCCCGCGTCCGGCCCGGCCAGACGCTCTTCGTCCCCGCCCCGTAGGACCGCCGGCAGCACCGCCCGGGCGTCACAGTTTCAAGGCCCGGCGCTGTCTCACTTAAACTAGTGAAGTGACTGACCAGTTAGAGCGACTGAACCGACTTCCCCTCCGGACGAACCTGCGGGGCATGAGCCCCTACGGAGCGCCCCAGCTGGACGTTCCCATCCTGCTCAACGTCAACGAAAACACCCATGGAGTCCCGGCCGACGTGCGGGCGGCCATCTCAGCGGCCGTCACTGAAGCGGCCGCCGGACTGAACCGGTATCCGGACCGCGAGTTCACGGAGCTGCGCGAGGCGCTGGCGGAATACCTCGGCCACGGACTGGGCGCGGAGAATCTCTGGGCCGCCAACGGCTCCAACGAAGTGCTCCAGCAGATCCTGCAGGCCTTCGGCGGCCCCGGACGCACCGCCCTGGGCTTCCCTCCCACCTACTCCATGTACCCCCTGCTCGCCGCGGGGACGGACACCGGATACGTCGTGGGGGTCCGCGCCGGCGACTACGGGCTGAGCGCGGAATCGGCGGCAGAACAGGTCCGCGAGCTGCAGCCCAACATCGTCTTCCTCTGCTCGCCGAACAACCCCACGGGCACGGGACTCGGGCTCGACGTCGTGGAGGCCGTGTACGAGGCCGGCGAGGCCAGCCAGAGCATTGTGATCGTCGACGAGGCCTACCACGAGTTCGCCCACGACGGCACGCCGAGTGCGCTCAAGCTGCTGCCGGGCCGGGAACGGCCGATCGTCTCGCGGACCATGAGCAAAGCCTTCGCCCTCGCCGGTGCCCGACTCGGCTACATGGCGGCAGCGCCGGAGGTGGCCGACGCCCTGCGGCTCGTGCGCCTCCCGTACCACCTCTCGGCCGTCACCCAGGCGACAGCGCTTGCCGCCCTGCGCCACCGCGAGGCCCTGATGGCGGACGTCGAGGACATCAAGCGCCAACGCGACCGGATCGTTTCCGAGCTGCAACGGATGGGACTCAAGCCGTCGGCATCGGACTCGAACTACGTCTTCTTCGGCGGCGTCGAGGACCCGCACGCGGTGTGGAAGGGACTGCTCGAGGCCGGAGTGCTCATCCGCGACGTCGGCATCCCCGGCCACCTGCGCGTGACGGCCGGCACTGAGACCGAAACCACAGCCTTCCTCGAGGCCCTTGAACGGATCCTGGGCAGCCCCGGGGAACAGCGGGCCTAGACTTAAGCCCGGGACACCAGCTCCGGAACACCACCACCGCCAGAACCCCAGCACCGCCGTCATGACCAAAGGACACCCCCACATGAGCAACACCGGATCAGCCGCTGCCCAGGGCCGGACCGCACGCCTGGAACGGACCACCAGCGAGTCATCCGTCCTGGTCGAGATCGACCTGGACGGCACCGGCGTCTCCGAAATCAGCACCTCGGTCCCGTTCTACGACCACATGCTGACCGCGCTGAGCAAGCACTCCCTGATCGACATGACGGTCAAGGCCACTGGCGATACCCACATCGATGTCCACCACACCGTCGAGGACGTCGCCATCACGTTCGGCGAAGTTCTGCGCACGGCACTGGGGAACAAGGCCGGTATACGGCGCTTCGGCGAGGCGACCGTTCCCCTTGACGAAGCCCTCGCACACGCCGTCGTCGACGTCTCCGGCCGCCCCTACCTCGTGCACGGCGGCGAGCCCGCCGGCCAGGAATACCACCTGATCGGCGGACACTTCACGGGGTCCCTGACGCGGCACGTCTTCGAGGCGATCACCCTGCACGCCGGCATCTGCCTGCACATGAACGTCACCGCCGGCCGCGACCCGCACCACATCGTCGAGGCCCAGTTCAAGGCCTTCGCCCGTGCCCTCCGCGCGGCCGTGGAACCGGATCCCCGCGTCGAGGGCATCCCCTCCACCAAGGGTGCGCTGTGACCGGCAAGATGCTGCAGGACGGCGCCATCTTCGACCCCGACGCCGGCCGGAAGCCAGCCTCACCCGAGGGCAAGCCCACTGTCACGGTGCTGGACTACGGTTCGGGCAACGTCCGCTCGGCCGTCCGCGCCCTGGAACGGGCGGGTGCCGAAGTGATCCTCAGTGCCAAGCCTGCGGACGTGCTCAATGCCGACGGGCTGGTGGTCCCCGGTGTCGGCGCCTTCGAGACCGTCATGAACGAGCTCAAAGCCGTCGACGGGATCCGGATGATCGGCCGCCGCGTCGCAGGCGGCCGGACGGTCCTTGCCATCTGCGTCGGCCTCCAGGTCCTGTTCGAGGCGGGCGTGGAGCACGGCACCGAGGCCCCCGGGATGGGGGAGTGGCCCGGCAAGGTGGAGCTCCTGCCCGCCGACGTCGTCCCGCACATGGGCTGGAACACGGTTTCCGTCCCGGAGGGGTCCAAGCTCTTCAGCGGCGTGGAGAACGAGCGCTTCTACTTTGTGCACTCCTACGGCGTGCAGGAGTGGGACTTCGATGTCATCCAGCCCCGGATGGCCGCACCGCTCGTCACGTGGTCCGAGCACGGCGCCCCGTTCATCGCCGCAGTGGAAAACGGTCCGCTGTGCGCCACCCAGTTCCACCCGGAAAAGTCCGGCGACGCGGGCGCACGCCTGCTGCGCAACTGGGTCGGGAGCCTGCCGAAACGGTCCCCGGCCGCCGGTCCGGAACGGACCGCCTAGATGTGGTCCCTGGTCCTGATGGGGCTTGCAGGACTCCTCGTCGGCGGGGCCTTGTCCTTCCGGCAGCAAAAGAGCCCGCTCTGGGTCCAGATCGTGTTCTATGTCCTGGCCGGGATGTCGCTGCTGGCCGCCTATCTTTTGACTCTGCCCGCCTCCTAGCGGTCCGCCGCATTTCCCGACCGTCCGCCGCCCCCTGAGAAGCTGAGGATCCCCGATGACCACCGAAACCCCGCTGCCCGTGCTTGAGCTGCTGCCCGCCGTCGACGTCGTCAACGGCCAGGCCGTCCGCCTCGTCCAGGGCGAGGCCGGCAGCGAAACAAGCTACGGCACCCCGCTGGAAGCCGCGCTGAACTGGCAGCAGCAGGGGGCCGAATGGGTCCACCTCGTGGACCTCGACGCCGCCTTCGGCCGCGGTTCCAACGCCGACCTGCTCCGCGAGGTCGTGGGGCGCCTGGACATTAACGTGGAGCTCTCGGGCGGCCTCCGCGACGACGAATCCCTGGAGAAGGCACTTGAGCTCGGCGTCGCCCGGGTCAACCTCGGCACCGCGGCGCTGGAAAACCCGGAGTGGACCGCCCGCGTGATCGAGCGCTTCGGCGACAAGATCGCCGTCGGCCTCGATGTCCGCGGCACCACCCTCGCCGGCCGCGGCTGGACCAAGGAAGGCGGGGACCTCTGGGAGGTCCTGAACCGGCTCGAGGAAGCCGGCTGCGCCCGCTACGTCGTGACGGACGTAACCAAGGACGGCACCCTGCAGGGCCCCAACGTCGAGCTGCTGCGCCAGATGGTGGAGAAGACAGGCAAGCCGGTCGTCGCTTCCGGCGGCATCTCCAGCCTGGAGGACCTGCTGGTGCTGCGCTCCCTCGTCCCGCTCGGCGTCGAGGGCGCGATCATCGGCAAGGCCCTCTACAACGGCAACTTCACGCTGCCCGAGGCCCTCGACGTTGCCGGACGCCGCTAGCCGGTCCGGGGCCATGGACCACCAGCCTGGCGGTACGAACCCGGCCCGGGAGCCGGGCGGTGCCGCCGCGCCGGCCCGCCATCTGCCCGGGCACATTGCGGCAGCATTGGCGGGCGCCGGCGGCGGCGCCGACTCCGCCGGTCAGCCGTGGGCCGGCCGGAGCCTCGCCGGCGCGGACGCCAGCATCCACAATTTCGAGGACGACGACGGCGCCGCTGACGCCGGCTACCTCGCGGCCGTCGCCCGGCTCGGTGCCGGTGGCGACGAGACCGGCGTGATCGCAGCCCTCGCCACGGCACGCGTTTTTGTGCCGATCCTTGCCCAGCTCGCCGAAGAAGGCGAAGCAGTGACGCGTCCCCCCGGCGACAAACAGCACGGCGTTGAGCTGCACGGGGACAAACAGGCCGACATGGCGCTCGTGACCCTCAAGGCGCCCGACGGCCGCACGGCCATGCCGGTGTTCACGTCCGCCGCGGCGCTTGCCGCGTGGCACCCCGACGCCCGGCCCGTGGCCGTCTACGCGCCGCGCGCCGCCCTGTCCGCCGTCGCGGAAGGCGCCGAACTGCTGGTCGTGGACCCCGGCTCGGACCTGACGTTCGTGGTGCGCCGGCCCGCCGTCTGGGCCCTCGCGCAGCAGCGGCCGTGGACGCCGTCGTACGCGGATCCCGAGCTGGCGCAGTCCCTCGGCGGGGCTGCGGTTGGCTTTCCGGCGGTCCGGCGTGTTGAAATTCATCCTGGCGGTGGGGTCGCTTCGGTTGCCGCCGACGGAAGGCAGCTTGCCGGCGGAGGGGCGGGCCCGGAACTCCGGGTGGTCCTCTACCTCGAAGACGGGCTCGACGCCGCGGGCGTGCAGTCCATCGTCTCCGGCCTCAACACAGCCTGGGCCCGGAATGAAATGTTTGCCGAGCGGGTTGATTCGATCGAAATCAAACTGCAGCGTGCAGCACCGTAGCTGACGGCCGGCGGGGGATCCCCGGTGCTGCCGGCGGCAGTACCAAAGGACGTAGTCTCGTGAACTTCACGCTTTACCGGGAGCTGCTGGCCGTGCGGCCCATCCGCCGGCTCCTGCTGGTCGGCATGATTGCCCGCATACCGCACTCCGCCGCAGGAGTGCTGCTGACCCTGCACATCGTGC
>JBKKDK010000300.1:0-2587 GCA_046708245.1 Arthrobacter sp. | reverse complement strand
GCGGCGGCTACTTCTTCCGCCAGCTGACGGACATCGCCGGCGGCATGGACACCGTGCTGAGCGATCAGGATGTGGTCTCCGCGCTGTGGGACCTCGCGTGGGCCGGCCGCATCACCGGCGATACCTTCGCCCCGGTCCGGGCGATGATTGCGGGCGGCCACACGGCGCACCGTCAGGTTGCCCGCGCACCGAGGGCCCGGGCTCCCAGGATGAGTCGGCTGGGACGCGCCCACGGGACCGGATTGCTCGGTTCCCCCGGGCTGACCGGAGGGCGGTACGGCTCCGTGACCGGCACGGCTCCCACTCCCCCGCTGGCCGCGGGCCGCTGGTCCGCCCTGCCGGCACCGGAACTGGACGCCACCATCCATGCCCGGGCCACTGCCGAACTCCTGCTGGACCGCTACGGCGTGCTCACGCGGGGCTCGGTCATGGCGGAGAACATCCTGGGCGGCTTCGGGCTGATGTACAAGGTGCTGGCACGGCTGGAAGAAGCCGGCCGGTGCCGGCGCGGGTACTTCATCGAACATCTCGGCGCGGCCCAGTTTGCTGTGCCGGCCACGGTGGACCGGCTGCGTTCCTACGCCGAGGACACCCAGCTGCACAAACCCGAGCCCAGCGCCCTGGCCCTCGCGGCCACTGATCCCGCCAACCCCTACGGCGCAGCCCTGCCCTGGCCCGCCCTCAACGTCGAGGCCGGCACCGGCCACCGGCCGGGTCGAAAAGCCGGCGCCCTCGTGGTGCTGGTGGACGGCGCCCTGGTGCTCTACGTGGAACGCGGCGGCAAGACCCTGCTGGCCTTCAGCGACGACACTGAGGTCCTGGCCGCGGCAGGCACCGCCCTGGTGGGCGTTGTGACCCGCGGCGCCATCGACAAACTGATCATGGAAAAGGTCAACGGCCACGGCATCCTGGACACCCCCGTGGCCGCCGCCCTGGCCCACGCCGGCGCATACTCCACCCCGAAGGGACTGAGAATCCGTGCCTGAGGGTGACTCCGTCTTCCGTGCCGCCGCGCAGCTGCACGCCGCACTGGCAGGCCAGCAGCTCCTGTCGTCGGACTTCCGGGTCCCCCGTTTTGCCACGCTCAAGCTCGGCGGCTGGACCGTCACCGAGGTGGTTCCGCGCGGAAAGCACCTGCTCATGCGGCTGCAGGGGCCCGCCGGTCAGGGGCCTGCCGAGCGGAACCGGCTGACCATCCACTCGCATCTGAAGATGGAAGGCACCTGGCAGGTGTACCCGCCGGGCGGGCGCTGGCGGAAGCCCGGCTTCACGGCCCGCTGCGTGCTGCGCACTGCCGCGGCAGACGCCGTCGGGTTCTCGCTGGGCATCCTCGAAGTGGTGCGCACGTCCGAGGAAGGCTCGGTTGTGGGGCATCTGGGTCCGGACCTCCTGGGCCCGGACTGGGACCTGGCCGAGGCCGAACGCCGCATCCGCGCGGCCCCCGACGTCCCGATCGGCGTCGCCCTGCTGGACCAGCGGAACCTGGCCGGGATCGGAAACATCTACCGCTGCGAGGCCTGCTTCCTCTCCGGCGTCCACCCGGCCTCGCCCGTCTCCGACGTGCCCGGACTGGCCGCCATCATCACCGATGCGAAGGTGCTGCTGGAGGCGAATCTGGGAGCCGGCCGCCGGACCACCGTGCTCAATCCGCGCGGGGTCGCCGTGGGCCGGACCTCCGGGTTGCCCGGCTACTGGGTCTACGGCCGCGGGAACCAGCCGTGCCTGAAGTGCCGGACGCCGATCCGCCGCGGTGTGCTGGGCCCGGCAACCGGCACCGAGGAGCGCGACATCTACTTCTGCCCCACGTGCCAGCCGGCGCCAGGCGGCAACGGGCCTGCGGCGCGCTGACTACCTGCAGCCGCCCGCATTCCTACGGTGCGGCGACGGCCGGATCGGCTGCCGCCACCGGGAGCTTCGGGTCGGCCAGCTCCGGTACGGTGAACCGCGGCAGCAGGAGCTGCACGAGCGGTCCGATCGCCAGCGCGTAGAGCACCGTTCCGACGCCCACCGACCCGCCGAGCAGCCAGCCGGCGGCCAGCACCACGATCTCGATGCCGGTCCGGGAGGAGCGCACGGACCAGCCCGTGCGGCGGGCGAGTCCGGTCATCAGGCCGTCCCGGGCGCCGGGTCCGAGGCGGGCGCCGATGTAGCAGGCCGAGGCGATGCCGTTGAGCAGGATGGCGCCGGCAAGCATCCCGATCTGCGCGCCGAGGTGCGAGACCTCCGGAATCAGCGCCAGGCCGACGTCCGCGAAGACCCCCACCAGCACGGCGTTGCACAGCGTGCCGAAGCCCGGCCACTGCCGGAGCGGAATCCAGAGGAGCAACACGAGGAAGCTGACGATCACCACCACCGTGCCAATGCTCAGCCCGGTCTTGACCGCGAGACCCTGGTGGAAGACGTCCCAGGGGTCCAGTCCGAGGCCGGCGCGGATGAACATGGCCAGGGATATGCCGTACATGGCGAGGCCGATAAGGAGCTGAAGGAGCCTGCGGGTCATCATGCACCCCATACTTCCGGAAAACTGGCATTGCATTCCATAGCCAGTTTGAAATACTGGCCCTATGTCCGAATCCCTGAACCCCAG
>JBKKDK010000299.1:0-4301 GCA_046708245.1 Arthrobacter sp. | reverse complement strand
GTCTACAAGACCGTGGACACCTGCGCCGCCGAATTCGCCGCGTACACGCCCTACCACTACTCGTCCTACGACGAGGAGGACGAGGTCGCGCTGCACGCCAAGCCGTCCATCATCATCCTCGGTTCCGGGCCCAACCGGATCGGCCAGGGCATCGAGTTCGACTACTCCTGCGTGCACGCCTCGATGGCCCTCCGCAAGGCCGGCTACGAGACCGTTATGGTCAACTGCAACCCGGAAACCGTCTCCACCGACTACGACGACTCCACCCGGCTCTACTTCGAACCGCTCACGCTCGAGGACGTGCTTGAGGTCATTGCCGCCGAAGAACGCACCGGCGGCGTGATGGGCGTCTTCGTCCAGCTCGGCGGCCAGACCCCGCTCAAACTGGCCCAGCAGCTGGCCGACGCCGGCGTGCCGATCCTCGGCACCTCCCCGGAGGCGATCGACCTCGCCGAACACCGCGGCGCGTTCTCCCGCGTGCTCGACAAGGCAGGGCTTGTGTCGCCGAAGAATGGCACCGCCGTGTCCTTCGAGGACGCCAAGAAGATCGCCGACGAGATCGGCTACCCGGTCCTGGTCCGCCCGTCCTACGTGCTCGGCGGCCGCGGCATGGAGATCGTCTACGACGAACCCAACCTCTCCCGCTACATCGCCAACGCGACCGAAATCACCCCGGACCACCCGGTGCTTATCGACCGCTTCCTCGAGGACGCCGTCGAGATCGACGTCGACGCCCTCTACGACGGCACGGAGATGTACCTCGGCGGCATCATGGAGCACATCGAGGAGGCCGGCATCCACTCCGGCGACTCGGCCTGCGTGCTGCCGCCCATCACCCTGGGCAACAACGTGCTGGAGCGCGTCCGGACCGCCACCCTGGCCATCGCCGAGGGCGTGGGTGTCCGCGGCCTGATCAACATCCAGTTCGCCCTGGCCTCCGACGTGCTCTACGTCCTCGAAGCCAACCCGCGGGCCTCCCGCACCGTGCCGTTCGTCTCCAAGGCCACCGGCGTGCAGATGGCCAAGGCCGCCGCCCTGATCGGCACCGGCGTGACCGTCAACCAGCTCCGCACCGCCTACAAGATGCTGCCGGAAACCGGCGACGGCTCCACTCTGCCGCTGGACGCCCCGGTCTCGGTCAAGGAAGCCGTCCTGCCGTTCAGCCGCTTCCGGACCCCGGAGGGAAAGGTGGTTGCCTCCCTGCTCGGCCCCGAGATGCGCTCCACGGGCGAGGTCATGGGCATCGACAAGCACTTCGACACCGCCTTCGCCAAGAGCCAGGCGGCCGCCAACAACGCGCTGCCCACCGAGGGCAAGATCTTCGTCTCGGTGGCCAACCGGGACAAGCGCTCGGTCATCATGGGCGTCAAGCGGCTCTCCGACCTCGGCTTCGAGATCGTCTCCACCGGCGGCACCGCCGATGTGCTGCGCCGCAACGGCATCCAGGCCACCCCGGTCCGGAAGGTCGCCGAAGGCTCCAGCGCCGAAGGGGAGGGCACCATCGCCGACCTCATCATCGCCGGCGAGATCGACATGGTCTTCAACACCCCCTCCGGTGGCGAAGCCCGCAGCGACGGCTACGAACTGCGCGCCGCCGCGACGTCGATCGGTATCCCGTGCATCACCACGGTGGCGGAGTTCAACGCCGCCGTCCAGGCCATCGAGGCGCTCCGCACCTACGAATGGTCCGTCACCAGCCTGCAGGAGCACGCCGCGGCCCTGGCGCTCTCGCAGCAGGCCGCCGCACAGGAAGCCGCCCCGCAGCATGCCTGAGGCCGGCGCGGCACCCGCACCGCAAGGAAGTGCCGGCCGGGAGTCCTTCGGCTCCCGGCTGGGCCGGGCCATGGCCGAGCGCGGCCCGCTGTGCGTCGGGATCGATCCGCACCCCGCGCTGCTGGCGCGCTGGGGGCTGGACGACGACGTCGCCGGCCTGGAGCGCTTCTCGCTCACCGTTCTTGAAGCTGTGGGTCAGCTCGCTGCCGCGGTGAAGCCGCAGGTGGCGCTGTACGAGCGGCACGGCTCCGCCGGGATGGCCGTGCTCGAACGCACCCTGGCCGCGGCCGCGGACGCGTCGGTGCTGACCATCGCGGACGCCAAGCGCGGCGACATCGGCTCCACCATGGCCGCCTACGCCGACGCCTGGCTGCGTGACGGCTCCGCCCTCGCCGCCGACTCGGTGACGCTGAGCCCTTACCTGGGCTTCGAATCCCTCCGACCTGCCCTGGACCTGGCGGCCCGGACCGGGCGGGGAGTGTTCGTCCTGGCGCTGACCTCCAATCCCGAAGGCGCCTCGGTGCAGCACGTCGGCGGCGCCGACTCCGTGGCCCGGCGCATCGTGCAGGCCGCAGCCGCGGAGAACCAGCGGTACGCGGGTGAGCTGGGCTCCGTGGGGCTCGTCGTCGGCGCCACTGTCGGTTCCGCATTGAAAGACCTGGACCTGGACCTGGCCGCAGTCCGCGGCCCGATCCTGGCCCCCGGCCTGGGCGCGCAGGGCGCCACGGCGGCGGACCTGCGCCGTACCTTCGGGGACGCGTACGGCCAGGTGCTGGGCACGTCCAGCCGTGACATCCTCAGCGCCGGGCCGCGGATCCAGGACCTGCAGGACGCGGCCCGCCGCACCCTCGAGGAGCTTCGCGCGGCCTAGTTGCATTGGGTCATGAGGTTGGTGACACTCGGTTGATGGGTGTGGTTCCAATGCCGGTGTGGATTCGTTCAGTGTTGTAGTGCCGGAGCCAGGGCGCAAGTGTGTCTTGGCGTTCGTTGCTGCTGGTGAAAATCTGGCGGTAGGCCCATTCGGTTTGCAGGGTCCGGTTGAAGCGTTCGGCTTTGCCGCTGGTCCAGAACCGTCTGACCCACCGGTAGGCGGTCTGCCGGGAAACGCCCAGCTCAGCCGCGATATGAGCGACTGGCCGTCCGGCAGCCACGCGGTCAACGATCAGGCGTCTTCCATGAACGGTCAACCGGGCATTAACGTGGGACATGAGGACCTCCGTGTGCAAAGTGTGTGAACTAGACAGCTCCACTTAGCCCGGAGGTCCTCCTCGTTTTCAAGCCCTACGTGTCAACAACGTCCCGGCGCAGTACACCTAGTGCCTGACCCTTCGCACAGCGGCACCGAGCAGCACCGAGTTGATGCAAAGGGCCGCTATTGCCCGCGGCATGGCGGCCACTTGTGGCAAATGGCCGCCGCTGCACCTCTGTTGGGCTTCCGCGTCACATCGCTGCACCACAGCACCACCGCGCCGCCGTTCCGGGCCGTCGGGCGGCTGAACTTGTCCATTGATTTCTGCCTCGTCCAGACGGTAGGTTCAGGACACGCCACGGCACCTGCCGGGACGCTGTTCAGCCCGTCCGGCCGGGCCGCCTTCGCGGTCCGGCTGACAACTCAGGGAGGACTTCAGTGACCTTGCGACCCCTCACTCCGCAGGAGCGTGCCGACGCCCTGGGCAAGGCAGCCGCCGCCAGGACCACCAGGGCCGCGGCGAAGGAGCGGCTCAAGTCCGGTGAGCTGAGCATCACGGAGCTCCTCGACGCCGGTGCCACCGACGACGCGATCGCGCGGATGCGGATCGTCGAACTGCTCGAGGCCCTGCCGGGGATCGGACGGGTCCGGGCCGCGGCGATCATGGAACAGCTCGGCATAGCCGCCTCACGCCGGGTCCGCGGCCTGGGCATTCACCAGCGCCAGGCGCTGGTAGATTTTATAGACGATAAATAGTTCAAACACCGCCCGAAGGATTATGTGAGCAAGAAACCGGGACTGACAGTCCTCGCCGGCCCGACCGCAGTTGGTAAAGGCACCGTCTCCACCTATATCCGGGACAGCTACCCCGGCGTCTGGCTTTCTGTATCGGCGACCACCAGGCCGGCGCGCCCGGGGGAGATCGACGGGGTGCACTACTTCTTTAAGTCCGCCGAGGAATTCGATTCCCTGATCGAAAACGGCGACCTCCTGGAGTGGGCTGTGGTCCATGGCCGCAACCGCTACGGCACGCTCCGCAGCACCGTGGACGCCGCCATCGCCGAGGGCCGCTCCGTTCTCCTGGAGATCGACCTGCAGGGCGCACGGCAGGTCAAGGAGGCCGTGCCGGACGCCCAGTTCGTCTTCCTGGCGCCGCCGAGCTGGGACGAAATGGTCCGCCGGCTCGTGGGCCGCGGCACGGAAACAGCGGAAGAACAGCAGCAGAGGCTGGAAACCGCTAAACTAGAACTTGCCGCTGAACCGGAGTTTGACCACACCGTCATCAATGATGACGTTCGACGGGCAGCGGACGAGCTTGTTTCACTCATGGGGCTGACCC
>JBKKDK010000298.1:0-4410 GCA_046708245.1 Arthrobacter sp. | reverse complement strand
AGGTGACAGCCCGGCGGTCGCCGGGCTCGCCCTCGAAGTAGAGCGCCACCTTCCCGCCCCGCCCCGCGTCGACGTGGCGGTCCACGCAGTTGTAGGCGACGTTGAGCTTTCCGCCCTCGAACCACGTGATGTCCGGGCCGGTGCCGGCGTCGACGTCGGCCGGGACGCGGCGGTGCGCAGTGTGCCAGGGCTTGCCGGCAGGTGCCGCGCTGCCGGGGGCTTCCGCCCAGTGAAGCCGGAGAGCCTGCTCTTCCCAGAACGCAACCGTGTCCGCCGCCGGCGCGGACGGGGTCCGGGCCAAGGCAGGCAGGGCGGAAGAATTCTGAGGGGCCATGTGCAACACTCCATCGGTCCTGGCAGTAGCACCCTTCGTCACCGGGGTTGCTGCGGCTTCATCGATCCAGGTCTCTCGGCCGCTCGGGATGGTCACTCTCTACTAGAGCCGAGATGCACGAATCCGCAAAATCCGGCCGCTCCGCGCTGTAATATTCGTTCATCGCGGCGCAGGGCGCGGGCCGTTCATTCACTTATTCGGAGATAGCCGCAAAAGCACGCAGGAGTAAGGTTGATGCATGGCCCACGTTAACGATCCAGCAGTGATTGACCGGCTCATGCGAACCAAAGGCACCTGGGCGGTGGTCGGCCTCACCACCAACGAATGGCGCTCGGCGTACGACGTCGCCCTCTTTGTCCGGGACCGGATGGGGATGGGCATCATTCCGGTCAACCTGCCCGGTGACGACGTCCACGGCGAGAAAGGCTACCGCTCCCTCGCGGAGATTCCGGCGGACAAGCATCCCATCGACGTCGTGGACTGTTTCGTCAACTCCCACAAGGTGGGTGCCGTCATCGACCAGGCCATCGCGGTCGGCGCCAAAGCGGTGTGGCTGCAGCTGGGCGTCTTCGACGACGCCGCGGTGGAACGCGCCAGGGCGGCCGGGCTGGACGTCGTGGTGAACGCGTGCCCCGCCCGCGAAGGGTGGCGCGTCGGCATCTAGCCGGACGGCACCCAGCAGGGTCAACAGTTTTGAAAGAGCCGGTTACAAATTGTGACCGGCCTTTTCCGTATCCGCCCCGTTTCCGTGTCAGATGTAGTGGTAACCATCCCGAGCGGCTGAGAGATCTGGCTCAATGACGCCGCAGCAACCCCCTCTTTGAGGACAGTGCTACCGCCAGGACCGATGGAGAACCAATGTGTTCCGGGGCTCCCAGGGCTGCGCCACGCGCTGCCCGGGATCCCGGACACAGGGCTTTCCTCGGGCGAGCCCGGAGGACTTCATGAACACGCAGACAGCGGCTGCAGCGCGGCCCCGAGCAGGTGATGACCTGTGATCGACATCCAGAACGTCAGTACCTCATTCGACTCCGCCGGCGGCAGTTTCACGGCCGTTGATGACGTCAGCCTGCACATCCGGCGGGGCACCATCCAGGGCATCATCGGGTTCTCCGGCGCGGGGAAGTCCACGCTGCTGCGTAACATCAACCTGCTCGAGCGTCCGACGTCGGGACGCGTACTGGTGGACGGCGTGGACCTGGTGACCCTTTCCGACGCCGAGCTGCGGACCAAGCGGCACGATATCGGGATGATCTTCCAGCACTTCAACCTGCTCAACAACCTCACAGCCCAGGAAAACGTGGAGCTGTCCCTGAAGTTCGCCGGTGTGGGCAAGGCGGAACGCCGCCGGCGGGCCGCCGAAACCCTCGAAATCGTGGACCTCTCCGACAAAGCCGCAACGTATCCGGCCAAACTCTCCGGGGGCCAGAAACAGCGCGTGGCGATCTCCCGTGCCCTCGCCACCGGACCCAAGGTGCTGCTTTGCGACGAGCCGACGTCGGCCGTCGACCCGCGGACGACGTCGTCGGTCCTGCAGTACCTGGCCGACGTCAACGCCGAATTCGGCATCACGATCGTGGTGGTTACCCACGAGATGAACGTCATCAAGGCCATCGCGGACAACGTCGCGGTGATGGAGGAGGGCCGGATTGTGGAGCAGTTCGACCTCACCGAACTCCGCCGCCCCGGCTTCCACCCGGCGACGTCGATCGGCCGCTACCTGGTCTCCGATGAGATCCAGCTGGACCGCTCCGCCAGGGGCACCCACACCACCGCCACCTCGGAGGGCCTGATCAATGTTTGACCGCATCCTGGAAGTCCTGCCCGAAATCGGCGTCGCCATGGGCCAGACCCTGACCATGCTGCTGGTGGCCATCCCGCTGGCAGTGCTCCTGGGCACACCCCTGGGCATCCTGCTCTACACCATTGGTCCCAACGGGCTGAAGCACAGGCCCAAGCTGCACCGCGTCCTGGACGGACTGGTCAACCTGCTCCGGTCGTTCCCGTTCCTGATCCTGCTGATCGCGATCATTCCGGTCACCCGCTTCATTGTCGGCACCACCATCGGCACGGCGGCCGTCATTGTGCCGCTGACCCTCAACGCCATTCCGTACTTTGCCCGCTTTGTGGAACAGAACCTCAGCCAGCTGGGCGGCGGAGTGGTCGAGGCGGCACGGTCCATGGGGGCCAGCCGGTCCCAGATCGTCCGGGACGTCCTGATTGTGGAGGCGAAGCCCGGACTCGTCAGCTCCATCACCATCATGACCGTCAGCTTCATCTCCTACTCGGCGATGGCGGGCCTGGTGGGCGGCGGCGGCATCGGCGATTTTGCGATCCGGTACGGCTACTACAGATACGAGACGCCGCTCATGATCACCGCCATCGTCCTGATGATCCTGCTGGTCACCATCGTGCAGCTGGGCGGCTCCTACCTCGCCCGGCGCCTGGACAAGCGCATCTGACCGTCCGCAGCCACCAGCCCCAGTCCACCTCCCCCAGCGGAAAGCACCCCATGACTTCAAGTACACGCTTCGACGGACCCCGCCCGCGCCTGCTGATCAGCGCCTTCGTGATGAACACGTCCGGCCACATCATGGGCGGGCAGTGGCGGCGCCCGGAAGCCCAGCAGCACCGGTTCAACGAACTCCCGCTCTGGCTCGACCTCGCCCGCCAGCTCGAAGACGCAAAGTTTGATGCGATCTTCTTCGCCGACGTCGTCGGACTCTACGGTGACTACGACGGCGGGTGGGCCTCCCTGCTGAAAAAGGGCCTGCAGGTGCCGTCGAATGATCCGCTCATCCTGCTCTCCGCGCTGGCCGCCGGAACCCGGGACATCGGCCTGGCGGCGACGTCGTCGGTGATCCAGAGCCATCCGTTCCAGTTTGCCCAGCAGATGTCCACCCTGGACCACATCAGCGACGGCCGCGTGGCCTGGAACTTCGTCACCAGCGTGCTGGAAAACGCGCACCGGAACTTCAACGCCACCGAGCTGACCAAACACGACGAACGCTACGACTGGGCGGACGAATACGTCGAGGCCGCCTACAAACTGTGGGAAGGCTCCTGGGCGGACGACGCGCTGCTCCGGGACAAGGAGACCGGCGTCCACGCCGACCCGGAGAAGGTCAGCAAGATCTACCACCGCGGGCCCCGGTACTCCATCGACGGGCCGCACCTCGCGGCGCCGTCGCCGCAGCGCACCCCCGTGCTGTTCCAGGCCGGGAGCTCCGGCCGCGGCCAGCAGTTCTGCGCCGCCAACGCGGAGGCCACCTTCACTCTCGCGCCGAGCACTGGGGTGGCCGCGAAATACACCGCGGCCGTCCGGGAACAGGCCGTTGCCGCCGGCCGCCATCCGGACGACGTGAAGTTCCTCCAGGGCATGCACTTTGTGGTCGGCGGCACCGAAGCCGAGGCGCAGCGCAAGGCGGACGAGCTGGAGGACAGCCTGGACATCGAGGCCCTGCTGGCCCATGTGGGCGGAGGATTCGGCGTCGACCTCGGCGGGCTGCCGCTGGACACCCCGCTCGGCGACCTTGAGACCGAAGGCAGCCAGGGCCATCTCACCGCCATCCGCGCCTCCGTCCGCGGCGGCAACCCCACCCTGCGCGACATTGCGCTTTACCGCAGCCGGGCCAACCGTGTGGTCGGAACACCCGAACAGATCGCCGACCGCCTCGAGGAGTGGCAGGACGCCGGAATCGACGGCATCAACATCATCAACCAGACCCTCCCGGGCTCGTACACCGACTTCATCGACGGTGTGCTGCCGGAACTGCGGAGCCGCGGCCTTGCCCAGGCCGGCTACGCGCCCGGAACCCTGCGCGAGAAGCTCTTCGGTGCCGGGCCGCGGCTCAACGGCCGCCATCCCGCCGCGGCCTTCCGCGGAGCCTTCACCGAATTCTCCGCGGCCGCCGAAAACACGCCGGCCACCGTCACCGCCTAGCCCGAACCAGCACAAAGGACCAAGAACATGCAGCGCAGAAATTTCCTCAAGTACGCCCTCGCCGGCGCCGGCGCAGTGTCCGTTTCGGCACTGACCGGCTGCGGCCTGGTCAACCCCTCCGGTGCCGCGGGCG
>JBKKDK010000297.1:0-5330 GCA_046708245.1 Arthrobacter sp. | reverse complement strand
TCCGCGGACCTGCCGCTCTACAAGTACCTGGGCGGCCCGAACGCCCACGTCCTGCCGGTCCCGCTGATGAACATCCTCAACGGCGGCTCGCACGCCGATTCCGACGTCGACATCCAGGAATTCATGGTTGTCCCGCTCGGCGCCGAGACCTTCTCCGAAGGCCTGCGCTGGGGCGTCGAGGTCTACCACGCCCTCAAAGCCGTGCTGCAGGAGAAGGGCCTCTCCACGGGCCTCGGCGATGAGGGCGGCTTCGCGCCGAACCTACCGTCCAACCGCGCAGCCCTGGACCTGATCCAGGAAGCCATCAAGAACGCCGGCTACACCCCCGGCAAGGACATCGCCCTGGCCCTGGACGTGGCCTCCTCGGAGTTCTTCACCGACGGCGCCTACCAGTTCGAAGGCAAGGCCCTCAGTTCTGCCGAGATGAGCGCCTACTACGCCGAACTCGTCGCGGACTACCCGCTGGTCTCGATCGAGGACCCGCTGGACGAGAACGACTGGGAAGGCTGGAAGGCCCTCACCGACGCCATCGGCGACAAGGTCCAGATCGTCGGCGACGACCTCTTTGTGACCAACCCGGAGCGCCTGCAGACCGGCATTGATTCGCGCACCGCGAACTCGCTGCTGGTCAAGGTCAACCAGATCGGTTCACTGACCGAGACCCTCGACGCCGTGTCCCTCGCCCAGCGCGCGGGTTACACGACCATCACCTCGCACCGCTCCGGCGAAACCGAGGACACCACCATTGCTGACATCGCCGTTGCCACCAACGCGGGCCAGATCAAGACCGGTGCCCCGGCCCGCTCCGAGCGCGTCGCCAAGTACAACCAGCTGTTGCGCATCGAAGAAGAACTCGACGACGCCGCACGCTACGCCGGGCGCAGCGCCTT
This sequence comes from Arthrobacter sp., assembly GCA_046708245.1. Taxonomy (GTDB): domain Bacteria; phylum Actinomycetota; class Actinomycetes; order Actinomycetales; family Micrococcaceae; genus Arthrobacter. Next base: position 4,440 of record JBKKDK010000297.1, on the reverse strand, counting down.
CCCGCGTTTCAAAGGCTAGTAGCACCGAAAACCGGTAACCGGTGGCTATGGTTGAAAGACCATGGCCGCCGGTTCTGTTTTGGCACCTGAGTTGGTGCCGGGTTGGTGCCGCCGGTCCCGGCCACGGTTGTCAGTACTTGAGCAGCAAGCCAGCCCAGCAAGGACCGGGCATTACAGGAGTGTCATGGCTACCCGCCGCCCCAAGGTTCCCCGGGCCACACCTGCGGCCCCGCAGTCCACGGACGCGGGCGACGGCGGCGACGTCATCCAGGCCGATTTCGGCGGCCACGGAACTTCCGGCACCGCTTCCGGCCAGGCCCCTGCCCAACAAGGCGCAGCGCCGTCCGGCGGGAGCGCCGGGGCGAAAAGCGCCGGGGCCAAGCCCGGCGGGACGAAAACTGCCGGAACCAGGAAGCCGCCGGCCGAGCCGGACGACGTGCCCGTCCCGGCCAAGGCGTTCTCCGGACGCATGCTGGCGCTGGCCGTGGTCATGATTGCCATCACCATCATGCTGGCGCCCACCGTCAAGATCTTCTTCGAAAAACGCGCCGAAATCGCCGCACTGCAGGCCGATATCTCCGCAAAACAGGCGCAGCAGAACGACCTCCGGCGGCAGGTCTCGCGCTGGCAGGACCCGAACTACGTTAAGCAGCAGGCCCGCGACCGGATTAACATGGTTATGCCCGGAGAGACGGGCTACTGGGTATTCGGCAGTGATCTTCCTGCCGGAGACTCCGGTGGCGCCGCCGGATCAGCATCAACACAAGACCCGGCCAAGCTGCCCTGGGTGGATACCCTCTGGGAATCCATCCGGCGTTCGGCAACAGACTAGAGCGGCGCCCGCCGCCGGATTGTCCAATGGACAAGCCACACAGGGCAGGAAAGGTGCCGCGCCAGTGGACGAGAACCGAGTGGACGAGACCCCCGTGGCACCGGAGACGGTGCCGGGGACCCGCGCTGCGGCGCCGACGGCCGGCGTGCCGCAGGAGTCCCGGCTCCCGTCGCCGCACGACCTCGAGGTCCTGAGCCGGCAGCTGGGGCGCCCCGTCCGCGACGTCGTCGAAATCCCGGCACGCTGCGTCTGCGGAAATCCGCTGGTCGCCGCCACCTCGCCCCGGCTCAGCAACGGCACGCCGTTCCCCACCACCTTCTATCTCACGCACCCGGTCATCACCTCGGCCGTCTCGCGGCTGGAGGCTGCCGGGATGATGAACGAGATGAACGAACGCCTGGGCGCCGACACGGTGCTCGCAGCCGGATACCGGGCCGCCCACGAGGCCTACCTGGCCTCCCGGGCGGAGATCGGCGCCCGCTCGGGCATAGGCGCGGTTCCCGAGATCGACGGCATTTCCGCCGGCGGCATGCCCACCCGGGTGAAGTGCCTGCACGTCCTGGTGGGCCATTCCCTCGCGGCCGGCCCCGGCGTGAACCCGCTCGGCGACGAGGCGATCGCCGCGATCGGCGAATGGTGGACCACCGGCCGCTGCTACTGCGACGGCGCCTGGGACACCGGCGGCGAGGTCCCCTCCCAGGACCTCAGCCGGCACGGCCCGCAGGGCCTGCCCGGGATCGTGGGCCGGCCCGCCCCAGTCCGCAAGACCCGTCCGGAATCTGCAGGACACCCGGACCACACCGGATCCGAGGCCGGCCAGTGACCCGCGTCGCCGCCGTCGACTGCGGGACCAACTCCATCCGTTTGCTCATCGCCGACGTCCACGCCCGCGAGTCCGTTGGGGCCACCCCGCGGCTCACCGACGTCGTGCGGGAGATGCGCGTCGTCCGGCTGGGCCAGGGCGTCGACGCCACCGGCGAATTCGCCCAGGAGGCCCTGGACCGCACCTTCGCCGCCACCCGGGAGTACGCCGGGCTGATCCGCGAGCACGGAGCCGGAAAAATACGTTTTGTCGCCACGTCGGCGACCCGGGACGCCGGAAACCGGCAGGTCTTCATCGACGGGATCCGCGACCTCCTCGGCGTCGAACCCGAAGTGATCACCGGCGACGAGGAAGCGGCCCTGTCCTTCGCCGGAGCCAGCAGCGTCCTGCCGTCCCGGGGCCAGGACCCGGTGCTGGTGGTCGATCTCGGCGGCGGCAGCACGGAATTTGTGCTCGGCAACGCCGCCGGCGTCATCGCCGCCAAGTCCGTGGACATCGGCTGTGTCCGGATGACCGAGCGCCACCTCCGCACCGACCCGCCGACCGCGGAGCAGATCACCGCGGCGGAGGCCGACGTCGACGCCGCCATCAGCGAGGCGGCCCGGACCGTGCCGCTGGACCGCGCCACAGTCGTCGTCGGGGTGGCGGGGTCCGTCACCACCATCACCGCCCACGCCCTCCGCCTTCCGGAATATTCGCCTGCGGCGATCCACGGCACCGAACTTTCCCTGGCAATGCTCGGGAAGGCCTGCACGGAGCTGCTGGAAATGACCCGGGCCGACCGGGCAGCCCTGCCGTACATGCACCCGGGCCGCGTGGATGTGATCGGCGCCGGCGGACTCGTCTGGCGCCGCGTGCTGCAGCGCCTCGCGGACGCCACCGGGGGCAGAATCACGACGGCGGTCACGAGTGAACACGACATTCTTGACGGCATTGCCCTCAGCATCAGCTAGCCGGCGCCGCAGCCGGACCGCACCCCCGCGGACCGGCCCGCCCGCCCCCATCCCTTCCGGCTCAGCACCACCACTGCTGCGCCGCCGCCCGATGTACTGCCGATAGGACCCGAATGACCAGAGCAACAGCCCGGCCCCGCCGGACCGCCTCCGCTTTGACGGCCTTGGCCCTGGCGGGCGGCAGTGTCCTGGCATCGATGCCGGTGGCCCCGGCCGCGCACGCGGATTCCTGGCGCGACAAGCAGTACTGGCTCACCGAGTCCGGCATCACCAAGGCCTGGGAAGTCTCCAAGGGGGCCAACGTCAAAGTCGCCGTGATCGACAGCGGCGTGGACGGCACCCACCCGGACCTGGCCGGCGTGCTGGCCGGGGGAGTGGACGTGTCCGGCGCCGGCAGCCCCGACGGGCGGCAAAGCATCGGCGCCAAACCCGAACACGGCACGCTGGTTGCCACCATGCTCGCCGGCAGGGGCCATCAGCCCGCGGGCGCCAGCCCGAGCGCCGGCCCGGGCGCACGGGCCGGCTCCACGGTGGGTCCCGACGGCATCGTCGGCGTCGCCCCGGAGGCCCAGCTGCTCTCCGTCTCGACGTGGCTCGGATCCGCCAACCCGGGCGGCAAGAGCGACCAGGACCAGATCCCCGAGGCGGTCCGATGGGCCGTGGACAACGGCGCCCGCGTCATCAACATCTCACTTGGCAGCACCTCCCCGCAGTGGCCGCAAAGCTGGGACGCCGCCTTCCTCTACGCCGAACAAAAGGACGTCGTGATCGTCGCCGCCGCGGGCAACCGGGTGGGCGGCAACGTCCAGGTCGGTGCCCCCGCCACCATTCCCGGAGTGCTGACAGTGGCCGGGCTGGACCGCAAGGGAAGGGCCAGCGTCGACTCCTCGTCGCAGGGCATCAGCATCGGCGTCGCGGCCCCGGCCGAGAACCTGGCCGGCGGCCTGCCGGCCGGCAGCTATGCCGAATGGGCCGGGACGTCGGGCGCCACCCCGATCGTCGCCGGCGTCGCGGCCCTGATCCGGTCCGAATGGCCGGACATGTCCGCCAGCCAGGTCATCAACCGGATCGTCAGCACCGCGAAGGATGCCGGCGCAACCGGAAAGGACCCGCTCTACGGCTTCGGGGTGCTCAACGCCGAAGCGGCGCTCAAGGCCGACGTGCCGGAAACCAAGGTCAACCCGCTGGGTTCCATTTCGGACTGGATCCGCGTGCACCGCCGCGGGAACCCGGCGTCGGCGCCGGCCGCGGCCGCACCGACCCCCTCGAGCGCCGCGCCGACGCTGCCCGAGGCCACGGTGCCCGTTGCGGAGGAGCCGTCGCAGCTGGACAGCGCCGTCCCGGCCGTCGTCGTCGTGGGCTTCGGCGTCCTCTTCCTCGCCATCATCGCGGCAGCGGTGTTCCAGCTCCGCCGGGCCATGCGCCCGGGCGCGGCAGCAGGGCCGGACGGCCCGGGCGGACCGGCCACCGGCCTGCTGAAGCACGTGGATTCGGGCCGCAAATCGTAGTTAGTGAAGTTTTTCACAAACTACGGTATTCTTGACCCATGGCATCCACCCCTCAGCTCCAGGACCGTCCCAGGGTACTCGTCGTCGGCGGCGGGTACGTCGGCCTGTACGTAGCCCTCAAACTGCAGAAGAAGATCGCAAATGCCGGTGGCATCGTCACCGTCGTTGATCCCCTGCCCTACATGACCTACCAGCCCTTCCTCCCCGAAGTTGCCGGCGGCAACATCGAGGCACGCCACGCGGTCGTCTCGCACCGTCAGCACCTCAAGCAGACCGAGCTCATCCAGGGCCGGGTTCTCTCCATCGACCACGCCAACCGCACCG
>JBKKDK010000296.1:0-6645 GCA_046708245.1 Arthrobacter sp. | reverse complement strand
CGCGTGACCGTCTCAACGATCTTCCGTGCTGAAACGTCAATGACCTCGTGGTCATATGACTTCAGCCGGATGCGGATTTTTTGTCCCGCCATGTCGCCTGACTCTCTTTCAGTCTGTGCTTCCCCTGATTAGGGCTGCCCTGTTTACTTACTCGTTGCATGGCTGCCGAAGCATTTGAAGTCGTAACTACCATCCGCCGCACAAGCTGAATCCGGAAGAATCCGGGTTCCTCAACCTGCCGGCGTAACCGACCCCCGCGGTCGGGCGTGTCGCACGTTTGCACGCGTACTCGTCCGCAGTTCCATGGGGAGTGGGTTATGTTTGGGCTCCCACCTGGACCCTGACACCCGGCATTATCCGGATCGGGACGCGAAGGAGCGCTTGAACAACTCATCTAGTATGCCGGAATTTACGGGCAGAAGCGAATCAACGCCCGCCAGGGGCCCTGTCCGCCCGGGTTGTGGCGGAAGTCATCGAACAACAACCCGCAGTCATTGCCTTCAGCAACAGTCAATTGGATGATAGGGACATGACTGTGCAGGATTCTGTGGCAGTTCAGGCACTCGCCGCGCGCCTGAGGCCAGATTTCCAGCTGGGGGTTGCCTCGGCAGCGTTCCAGATCGAAGGCGGCCTGGCGGCCGGCGGCCGCGGCCCCTCGGGCTGGGACGCCTTTGCCGAGAAGCCCGGCAGCATCCTTGACGGGCACTCCCCCGCCGTGGCCTGCGACCACTACAACCGGGCACCGGAAGACGTCGAACTGATGCGGGCCCTGGGCATCGACTCCTACCGCTTCTCCATCTCCTGGCCGCGGATCCAGCCCGACGGCACCGGCCCCTTCAACAAGGCGGGGCTCGACTTCTATGACCGGCTGATCGACCAGCTGCTCGAGGCGGGCATCTCCCCCATGGCCACCCTGTACCACTGGGATACTCCGCTCCCGCTGGAACACCGCGGCGGCTGGCTGGCCCGTTCGACGGCGGAACACTTCGCCCGGTACTGCGCCGCGGCCGGCAAGCGGTTCGGCGACCGCGTGGCGCAGTGGGTGACGCTCAACGAGCCGGTCTCGGTGACCCTCAACGGCTACGCCCTGGGCCTGCACGCGCCGGGCCACGACCTGCTGTTCAACGCGCTGCCCTCGGTCCACCACCAACTGCTCGGCCACGGGCTGGCCGTCCAGGCCCTGCGTGCCGAGGGGGTTACCGGCTCGGTCGGCGTCACCAACCTGCATTCCCCCGTCCGGCCCGCGTCCCGCTCCTTCACCGACCGGCTGCTTGCGAAGATCTTCGACCTCGCCCTCAACCGGGTCTACGCTGATCCCATCCTCCTGGGCAGGTACCCCACCCCGCCGCTGATCGCCCGGCCATGGTTCCGTTCGCTGGGCCGGATCTCCGACGCCGATCTCCGGGACATCCACCAGCCGATCGACTTTTACGGGCTGAACTACTACTACCCCGTGAAGGTTGCCACCGGCCGCGGCTCCGGCGAGAGCCCGGCGGGCACTGCGGATGCCATGCTGAAGATGCCGTTCCACCTGGCCGAGTTCCCGGAATACAGGACCACCGGGTTCGGCTGGCCGGTGGCCCCGGACCACCTCGGGGTGCTGCTCCGTGAACTGAAGGACCGGTACGGTGCATCCCTGCCGCCGCTCTACATCACGGAAAGCGGGGCCAGCTTCCCGGAACCGGACCACGTGTCGGGCCCGATCGCCGACGAGGAGCGGATCAACTACCTGGCGGCGCATCTGGGCCATGCCCTGGATGCCACCGGCCCGGGCGGCATCGCCGAGGACGTGAAGCTCCTGGGCTATTACGTGTGGACGCTGATGGACAACTTTGAATGGGCCGCGGGCTACTCCCAGCGGTTCGGGCTGGTGCACGTCGATTTTGACACCCTGCAGCGCACGCCGAAGGATTCGTACTACTGGTACCAGGCACTCAGCAGGGCGCGGCAGGCCTGACGCGCGGGCGGCCCGGCGCGGAGGTTACTGCTGTTTGTTGGCGCGGTTGATCCGCTTTGCCCGCTCAATCTCCTGGCGGAAGTGCTTCCTGGCCCAAAAAACACCGGCGACGACGGCGGCGACGATCAACAGGAAAATAAACCAGCCCATGGTGAGCTCCCTTCGTTGGTGCAACGATATCAGCGCCGGACGCCCGTCAGGCATGGTCCGCCGGCTCGTGGTGCGGCGCCGGGCCGGCGGCCACTGGCTTGGTGCGGTTCAGCCGCCAGAGCGCGATCGCTATCAGGGCCACCGCTAGCAGCGCGAGCAACGCGAAGGTGTAGTGCCGCATCGCCCACATAATGCACACGGTCACCCCCGCCGCGCCCCACCAGACAAACACGCGTTCGCCGATTGCCAGCCCGGCCATAAGCAGGATGGCCAGCAGCGCCAGGACCCAGAGTTGTTGCCCCGGATCACCGCCAAAGATGAGGCCCAGCCCGGACAGCGTCAACAGTGCGGCTCCGCCGCAGCACAGCACCCTGCCCGCCCTCCGATCCCCGGACGCCAGGCGCAGGGTGCCCAGCACCCCGGCGAGAACCACGTACCATTGCAGCGTCCAGAACGGATCGGGCCAGTCGGCGCCCGGCAGGGATCCAGCCACCAGCACCGCGCGCTGTACGGCGAACGCCATGGCAAAGAGCCCCAGCTCCGCAACGACCCTGCGGGCTTTGGCCGGCGCTTCGGCGCAGCATACTGCGGCGGTGGCGGCCAGCAGCGCAGCTCCGGCCCACGACGTCGCTTCCCACCACAGCCCGTCGCTCGCGGCGAGGCCCAGCCCCAGCACCGCCGCAGCCACCAGGGACCGGCGCCGGACCGGATCGGTGGCCAGCGCGTCGCGGCGCAGCCATCGGACGGCGTACAGCACCGACGTGGCCAGGGCGCAGCCGGCCAGCCACGGCAGGTAGCTTCCCCAGGCACCCGTTACGGCTTCCAGCAGGGAAGCGGCTGCTGCCGTGGCGCCGGCGAGTGCAGCCACCACGGCCGGCAGATAGAGCGCTGGCCACCGCTCAAGGTGCGACGCCGCGAAACAGACACCCGCCAGCACCAGCACCGACGGGCCGGTCAGCCAGCCCGAGGCGGACGGCACCAGGAGCAGGGCGGAGCCCACGAAGGCACCGGCGGCAGCCAGCCAGAGCCAGCGCTCGACGCCGGCCGGGGGGTTCCGACGGAACAGCAGACCGGCGCCGGTGGCGGCCAGCGACAGCACCAGCAGCACTGCGACCACCCCGTCGTGGCCCAGCAACGGCGCGCCAAGGAAACCGCCGGCCGGGCGGCCGCCGTCGAACCCGTCCAGCGGCCCGAGCACCGCGGTGCCGAACACGGCAGCATAGACGCTCAGGTAGGCCGCCCCGCGGGCCGCGAACACGCGGCTGGCCACGGCTGCCGAGACCAGCAGCAGCGCCAGGTGCAGCAGGAGAACCCAGCGGCCGCCGTCGTCCGGGTCCGCCACGAGATAGCCCGCCGGAAGCGCGGCCTGGGCGGCGAGCGTGATCCAGACCGCCGCCTGCTGGAACGGGACGTCCGCCAGCCGGTGCCGCATCAGCCAGCGCAGGACGTGCTGCGCGGCAAGTACCAGCCCGAAGGTCACGTAGACCGCGGTGGCCGAGACCGTCGCGTCATAGCTGAGAACGAGCGCCAGGACCAGGACGAGCACCCGGGCGGACGCGAAGTAGCCGCCTTTCGCGGTGCGCGAGCCGGCCGCGACCACCATCACCGCGCTGAAGGCGGCAAAGATGGAAAGGATGAGTTCGACGTCGGGCGCCGAGCCCGCACGGAACACCAGCAGCACCGACAGCACCGCCGGGGCAAAGACCGCCGCCCCGGGACGGGCACGCAGCATGATCCCCGCGGCCGCTGCGCTGAGCGCCATGACAACGGCGACTGCGGTCAGCTGCCAGCCGCCGTCCATCGCCGATTCGGGGCCCGAAGTGCTGAGCCCGGCCAGGGCTGCCACCTGCAGCGCCAGCACCACGGCGGCATCCGCGAGGACGCCGCGCGGCGCCCGGCCCCTGGCTTGGGCCAGCAGCGGGAACACCAGTTGAAGACCCAGCACCAGCACGGCCAGCGAAGCCGTTTCGAGATCCGCGCCGGCGGGCAGCAGCGGGCCCGCATCCTGCCGGAGCTGCTGGAACCCGGTCAGGACCAGGATCGTGGCGGCCGCCCGGGCCATCCACCAGTAGCTCCACCGCGGCTGCAGCCCGCTGCGCCGCAGCGCGGAGGCCACCAGGTACAGGACCGTCAGGCCGAGGCTGATGTTGCCGCCCTGGAGCGAGACGCCGGCGAACGCCAGTCCGGCCAGCGCCGCCGCCATGCCGAGCGGCAGCAGCTCACCCGCGCCGGCCCGCCAGCCGGATTCTGCCGGGGTTTCCCGGAAGAGTGCCCAGCCGAGGCCAAGGGACGCGAGGAGCTGGAGCACAAGTGCTGCAGCGGTGAGCGCTTTTTCCGGGGTGTTGTCCACGGCGGCGAGGGCGGCCAGGGCGGGGAGCGTCGGGAGGGTGAAGGCAACCAGGCTCACCCCGGGCGCCAGCACTGGCAGTGCCGCCCGGACGAGCACCGCCGTGACGCACTGTTGGGCCACCAGGGCCAGCACGAACGCCGACACCACCGGAGCGGGTCCGGGGCCGTCACCGGTCACGGCCCAGACGATCGCGGGCACGGCGAGCGTCGCTGCGATGCGGGCGGCGAGGACGAACTGCAGGCGCAGTGGCTCCGCCGGGGGCAGTGCGCGGACGGCCCAGACCACCCCGGACAGCAACAGGTAACCGGCCGGGGCCCAGCGTCCGGCGCTGCCGCCGAAGGCCGCGGCCAGAATCAGGGCGGCCAGCGGGGCCCACTCCGCCGCGCCGCCGAGGCCCACGGCCAGCGCCAGGCCGGTGAGCAGCGCCAGCAGCAACGGCACCCATAGCGGGATGCTGCCGCTGGGATCGCCGCCGCTACTGAGCTGTGTCAGCACACCCCAGAGCAGCGTCAGGAGCACCTGCAGCCCGAAGGTGCCGAGGGCGTCGGCCTGCCTTCGGACGGCTGCCCCCAGCAGCCTGGCCGGGACCACGTTCAGTCCGGCGGCCAGCACCAGGGCCTGGAGTGCTGCGAGCACAAGTCCCGTGAACAGCAGCGAGGGCAGGCTGTCACTCACGGCCCAGGCGCCGGCCGCCGCCGCGGCGGTGAGGCTTAGCCGGGCACCGTAGTAGTGCGCAACGCGGAAACGGCTCTGCGGAGTGGCCGCCATCAATGCGAAGTAGGCGCCGCACAGGAACATGATGAGCGTGTACCCGCCCCTGCCGACCAGCACCGGCACGACCGTCACCGCCGCCGCCACCGCGGGGACCAGGAAGGGGTGCAGCTGCATTATTGGGGTGAGGAACACGGACGGCAGCCAACGCGGACGCACCAGGGCCAGGAGCGTCAGGACCACAGCGACACCTATCAGGGCCGCAAAGTACCAGACCAGGGCTCCACCCAGCACCGACACCCCGGACCATGCCGTCGACACCGTGAAGGTCAGTGACAGGTAGGCGATGACCTTGCTGTCCAGCCTGACTGCGGCGGCAACGTAAGCCACGGTGCCGATGAACGAGGTGACCAGCCAGGCGGCGGGGCCGTCGTGCAGGCCGAAGTTATACAGGGCCAGTCCGGCCACCGGGATGAGGGCCAGGCCCGTTCCGGCGAACGCCACGGCGGCGGGACGGAGCCGCGGGGCGGCTGCGTGCAGGAACAGTCCCGCGGCATAGAACAGCCCGGTGACAGCGGCGACGCCGGCAAAGCGGAGGGCCTCCGGCAGGGACGTCCCGACGAACAGGGTACCGGCCGCGACCAGCAGGAGGCTGGCGACGTAGAGGGTGACGTTGATGTTCTGCCGGTCCCGCTTCTCCTTGCGGGCGGCGCGGTCCGCGGCCGGCTCCTGCGGAACCGGCATGGCAGACCGGGCAGGCTGCACTGGCGCCGCCGGCGGAATGGGCCGGGCAGCTTCCACCGGCGCCAGTGGCGGGATTGGCCGGTGCATCCAGGCGGGTGCGGACGGGCGGACCTGCCCGTCGGACTGTTGGGCCCCAGGCGGCGCGGCCGGGACGCTAGCCGCCGCGGGCCCGGCTGCAGCCTGGCCGTCCTTCCAGCCCTGGAGGTGCCCAGCCCGGAAGCCGGCGGCAAAGGCACCGCTGCCTGCCACCTCGCCGCGCCTGCGTTCGCGCGCCCTCCCCCCGCGGGTTCCCACCAGGAAGGCGCCGGTCAGCAGCACCAGCAACAGCAGGGTCTGGACAGGTGGCGGCATAGAGAACCTCCGGGACTGTGGCCGTCCGGACGCGCTCCAGCCATATTAAATCCATTGAATAGACAAAATATAGCACCGGCGACCCCGGACTGCGCACTGTTCCCTTCCGGCGTTCCGGGCACAGATAAAAGAACAGCCCCGCTGCGGGTGCAGCGGGGCTGTTCTTTACCTTCCGGCGGCCGCCAGGCGGCCAACCGATCGGAGATCTAACTACAGATCAGCAAGTACTACTTGATGATCTTGGTGACGCGTCCCGAACCAACGGTGCGGCCGCCTTCGCGGATAGCGAAGCCGAGGCCCTCTTCCATGGCGATGGGCTGGATGAGCGCAACGGTCATCTCAGTGTTGTCGCCAGGCATAACCATTTCCGTGCCTTCCGGCA
>JBKKDK010000295.1:0-6726 GCA_046708245.1 Arthrobacter sp. | reverse complement strand
AATTCGATGCCCTGGCCGATCCGGTTGGGGCCGGAACCGAGGATGATGATGGACGGCTTGGCGTGCAGCGCCACCTCGTCCTCCTCGTCATAGGACGAGTAGTGGTACGGGGTGTAGGCGGCGAACTCCGCCGCGCAGGTGTCCACGGTCTTGTAGACCGGGCGGATGCCGAGGGCCTGCCGGACGCCGCGGACGACGTCCTCGGAGTTGTGCGTCAGTGCGCCGATCTGCTCGTCGGAGAAGCCGTGGCGCTTGGCGCGCTTGAGCATCTCCGGGGTCAGGGCCGCGGCCTGCCGGATTTCCAGGGAGATCTCGTTGAGCAGCTGGAGCTGGTCCAGGTACCAGGGGTCGATCTTGGTGGCCTCAAAGAGCTGTTCCACGGTGGCTCCGCCCAGCAGGGCGCGCTGGACCTGGTGGAGGCGTTCCGTGGTGGGCCGCTTGGACTGCTCGATCAGTTCGGCGACTTCCCATTCCGGGACGTGGCTGAAGTCCAGCTGGGAGCCCTTCTGCTCAAGGGAGCGCAGTGCCTTCTGCAGCGCCTCGGTGAAGTTGCGTCCCATCGCCATGGCCTCGCCCACCGACTTCATGGTGGTGGTCAGGGTCGGGTCCGCGGCCGGGAACTTCTCGAAGGCGAAACGCGGGACCTTTACCACGACGTAGTCCAGGGTCGGCTCGAAGGACGCCGGGGTCTTCTGGGTGATGTCGTTCGGGATCTCGTCCAGGGTGTAGCCGAGGGACAGTTTGGTGGCGATCTTGGCGATCGCGAAGCCGGTGGCCTTGGAGGCGAGGGCGGAGGAGCGGGAGACGCGCGGGTTCATCTCAATCACGACGACGCGTCCGGTGTCCGGTTCGACGGCGAACTGGATGTTGCAGCCGCCGGTGTCGACACCGACTTCGCGGATGACGGCGATGGAGATGTCGCGCAGGCGCTGGTATTCGCGGTCTGTCAGGGTCAGGGCCGGGGCGACGGTGATCGAGTCGCCGGTGTGCACGCCGACCGGGTCGAAGTTCTCGATGGAGCAGACGACGACGACGTTGTCGTTCTTGTCGCGCATCATCTCGAGCTCGTATTCCTTCCAGCCGAGGATGCTCTCTTCGAGCAGGACCTCGGACGTGGGGCTGTACTGCAGGCCCTGGCCGACGATCCGGCGGAGGTCGTTTTCGTCGTAGGCTAGGCCGGAGCCGAGGCCGCCCATGGTGAAGGACGGCCGGACGACCATCGGGTAGCCGAGGTCCTCGGCGGCGGTGAGCGCCTCGTCGATGGTGTGGATGATGTGGCTGCGGGCCGATTCGGCGCCGCAGCGTTCCACAACGCCCTTGAACTTCTCCCGGTCCTCGCCGAGTTCGATTGCGGCGATGTTGGCGCCGATCAGCTCGACGTTGTATTTCTCCAGCACGCCGTTCTTGTCCAGCGCGATGGCGGTGTTCAGTGCGGTCTGCCCGCCGAGGGTGGGCAGGATCGCGTCGTGACGTTCCTTGGCGATGATCTTTTCGACGACCTCGGGGGTAATCGGCTCGATGTAGGTGGCGTCGGCGAACTCGGGGTCCGTCATGATGGTCGCCGGGTTGGAGTTGACGAGGATGACCCGCAGGCCTTCCTCCTTGAGGACGCGCAGTGCCTGGGTGCCGGAGTAATCGAATTCGGCCGCCTGGCCGATCACGATCGGGCCGGAACCGATGACCAGGACGCTCTTAAGGTCAGTTCTCTTGGGCATTACTTCTTGTCCTCAGTCTTGGATTCGGTGGCAGTCTTTGTGGCGGAAGCGGTGGCGGCTTCCTGCTTGCTGTCCGCCATCAGTTCGATGAAGCGGTCAAAGAGGTAGGCGGCGTCGTGCGGGCCGGAGGCGGCTTCGGGGTGGTACTGCACCGAGAAGGCCGGGATGTCCAGGCAGGAGAGGCCCTCGACGACGTCGTCGTTGAGGCTCACGTGGCTGACCTCGACGCGGCCGAAGCGCTCCTCGGGGGCCTGGGTGGCGCCGTCGAGCGGGGCGTCGACGGCGAACCCGTGGTTTTGCGAGGTGATTTCCACCTTGCCGGTGCGGCGGTCCAGCACGGGCTGGTTGATGCCGCGGTGGCCGTAGCGGAGCTTGTAGGTGCCGAAGCCGAGGGCGCGGCCCAGGATCTGGTTGCCGAAGCAGATGCCGAAGTACGGGATCTTCTTCTCCAGCACCGAGCGGAGCAGCTGGACCTGGTTGTCCGCCGTCGCGGGGTCGCCCGGGCCGTTGGACATAAAGAAGCCGTCGGGGTTGACCGCCTGGACATCGGCGAGGGTCGCGGTGGCGGGCAGCACGTGCACGCGCACGCCCCGCTCGGCGAAGCGGATGGGGGTCATCCGCTTGATGCCGAGGTCGATTGCGGCGATGCTGAAGCGCGGCTCGCCGTCCCAGCCCCAGTCTTTGGGTTCGACCGTGTAGGCCTCCTCGACGCTGACTTCCTCGGCGAGCCGGGCGCCTTCCATCGGGGCACTGGCCAGGACCGCGTCCACGAGTTCCTTGTCCGTGGCGCGGACCGCGTCGCCGGAGAAGATCCCGGCGCGCATCGTCTTGTGTTCGCGCAGGTGCCGGGTGATGGCGCGGGTGTCCACGCCCTGGATCCCGACGATGCCCTGTTCGATGAGCTCGTCGTCGAGGGAACGTTCGGAACGCCAGTTGGAGGGGCGGCGGGCGGCGTCGCGGACGATGTAGCCGGCCACCCAGATCCGCCGGGACTCGGCGTCGTCCGCGTTCACGCCGGTGTTGCCGATGTGCGGGGCCGTCTGGACCACAAGCTGGCGGGCGTAGGAGGGATCGGTGATGGTTTCCTGGTAGCCGGTCATGCCCGTAGCGAACACGGCCTCGCCGAGGGCGGCGCCGGTGGCGCCGTAGCTGGTGCCGCGGAAGATGCGGCCGTCCTCAAGGACCAGGGCCGCAGGGGTGGATGCTGCTGCGGCAGCCGTTTCTGTCGCTACTGTTCCTGAAACTTCGTTGGAGTCCATCACGTTGTTACTTTCCACTATCGGCATTGGCCTGAGGGGCTGCGGAGATGAGATCTTGCAGGGCGTTGAGCAGGGTTGTTTTGTCGGCGGCGTTCCGGGTGCGGAACCCGGAGTCCAGCTCGCGGGTGCCGAGCATCCAGCTGATGACCAGCAGTCCGTCCTTTTCGACGAACTTTCCGGCCATGCCGCTTTCCTGCCGGACGCCGGTGAGCGAGGCGGCCGGGATGAAGACCGGACCGGCGCCGGAGCGGTCGAAGAGCACCCCTTCGGGGTGGACGCTGAGCGCGGCGTTGGTCCGGATGCCGAGGTTGTGCACGGCGATCCGGTCCAGCCAGTCACCGGCGGTGGTGGAGGCGACGTACTGGCCCTCGGCGACTACCCGGGCGGGGCCGAGCTCCGCAGGGGCGTCGGGCAGGGGGTCGACGTCGGCCTGGCGGCGCAGCCGGTTCCGCCAGCCCAGCCAGATCAGGGTCAGTGCGACGCCGATCAGGACCAGCGTGAGGAGCAGCGAAAGTTCCTTGACCATCAGTTCCGGCCTGCCGCTGCGGCGTCTGCGGTACCCGTCGTCTCCGGGAGCCACCGGTACGGGGTGTTGAGTTTACCGTCGAGGACTGTGGGGTGGCCCTTGAAGAACGTCGCCACCACCTTACCGGGGAGTTCCCGGCCGGCAAACGGAGAGTTACGGCCCATGGTTGCCATCTTAGAAGGGTCTACGGTCCAGCGCGCAGCCGGGTCCACGAGTGTGACGTTGGCGGGTTCGCCGGCTTCGAGCGGCCGTCCCTGGTCTTCCAGCCGGCCGATTGCCGCCGCCGCGGTGGAGGTGACGCGGGCAAAGTCCGCCCAGCCCATCAGGCCGGTTTCGATCATGGTGTGTTGCACCACGGAAAGCGCGGTTTCCAGCCCGGTCATGCCCATGGCGGCCTGCGCCCACTCGCATTCCTTGTGTTCGCTGGGGTGCGGGGCGTGGTCGGTGCCGACGACGTCGATGGTTCCGTCGGCCAGCGCGGCCCGGAGGGCCTGGACGTCGGCGTCGGTGCGCAGCGGCGGGTTGACCTTGTAGACGGGGTCGTAGCTGCGGGCCAGTTCGTCGGTCAGCCAGAGGTGGTGCGGGGTGACCTCGGCCGTGACGTTGACGCCGCGGGACTTGGCCCAGCGGATGATTTCAACCGAACCTGCGGTGGAGACGTGGCAGACGTGCAGCCGGGAGCCGACGTGCTGGGCGAGGAGGACGTCGCGGGCAATGATGCTTTCCTCCGCGACAGCGGGCCAGCCGGTGAGGCCGAGCACGGCGGACACGTCGCCCTCGTTCATCTGGGCGCCGGCGGTGAGCCTGGGTTCCTGCGCGTGCTGGGCCACGACGCCGTCGAACGCTTTGACGTATTCGAGGGCGCGGCGCATGAGGACCGGATCGGAGACGCAGATGCCGTCGTCGGAGAAGACCCGGACCCGGGCGCGGGAGTCGGCCATCGCGCCGAGCTCGGCGAGCTGCTCCCCTGCCAGGCCGACGGTGACGGCGCCGACCGGGCGGACGTCCACCCAGCCGGCGGTGCGGCCCAGGGTGAGGACCTGTTCGACGACGCCGGCGGTGTCCGCCACCGGGTTGCTGTTGGCCATTGCGTGGACGGCCGTGTAGCCGCCCAGGGCCGCGGCGCGGGTGCCGGTTTCGACCGTTTCGGCGTCTTCGCGGCCGGGTTCGCGCAGGTGGGTGTGGATGTCCACCATGCCGGGCAGGGCCACGAGGCCGGCGGCCTCGATGACGGTGGCGCCCTCGGCGGACAGGTCCTGGCCGCGTGTTGCGATGACGCCGTCGCGGATCAGGAGGTCTTCAGGGGCCCCGCCGAGGATGGCGGCTCCGCGGATCAGGTAGGTACCGGTGCCGGTGTCCTGTTGCTGTGTTGCCATCAGTGGCTCTCCTTGGTGGAATTGGCGGCTGGTTCGCGGGTGTCCCCGGAGAGCAGCAGGTAAAGGGCGGCCATGCGGATGGAGACGCCGTTGCGGACCTGTGCGAGCACAGTGGAGCGGGGCGAGTCCGCGGCTGCGGAGGAAATTTCCAGTCCCCGGTTCATCGGGCCGGGGTGCATGATGATGGTGTCCTTGAGGCCAAGCCGGTCCAGGGCCCGGAGCCGGTTGTCGTCGAAGCCCCAGCGACGGGAGTATTCGCGGGTCGAGGGGAAGAACGAGGCGTTCATCCGTTCCCCTTGCACGCGGAGCATCATCATGGCGTCCACGCCCTTGGCGAGGGTTTCGTCGAGGTCGTAGCTGACCTTGCAGGGCCACTGTTCGACGCCGATCGGCAGCAGGGTGGGCGGGGCGACGAGGGTGACGTCGGCGCCCAGCGTGCGCAGGAGCCAGACGTTGGAGCGTGCCACCCGGGAGTGCAGTACGTCGCCGGCGATAGCGACGCGCATGCCTTTGAGGTCGGCACCGGCGGAGGGCGTGCCAGCCAGCTTCGACCAGTGCCGGCGCATCGTGAAGGCGTCCAGCAGCGCCTGGGTGGGGTGTTCGTGGGTGCCGTCGCCGGCGTTGATGACGGCGGCGTCAATCCAGTCGGTGGCGGCGAGCCGGTGCGGGGCCCCGGAGGCCCAGTGCCGGATGACCACGGCGTCGGCGCCCATCGCAGCCAGGGTCTGCGCGGTGTCCTTGAGCGACTCGCCCTTGGAGACGGAGGAGCCCTTCGCGGCGAAGTTGATGACGTCCGCCGAGAGGCGCTTGGCCGCGGCTTCGAAGGAGATGCGCGTGCGGGTGGAGTCTTCGAAGAACAGGTTCACCACGGTGCGGCCGCGAAGTGCGGGGAGCTTTTTGACCTCCCGCTCCCCCACGGCCGCCATTTCCTCGGCGGTGTCGAGGATGCGGACGGCGTTGTGCAGGCTCAGGTCTTCGGTGGAGAGCAGGTGCCTCATGCGGTGGCCTCGATGACCACTTCGTTGACGGGGACGCCGTCGAGGGAGTCGGTCTCCTCGAGCCGGACGCGGACTTTCTCGGCCGAGGACGTGGGCAGGTTCTTTCCGACGTGGTCTGCGCGGATGGGCAATTCCCGGTGGCCCCGGTCGATCAGCACGGCGAGGCGGACAATCCGCGGGCGGCCGAGGTCGATGATCGCATCGAGCGCCGCCCGGATGGTGCGGCCGGAATAGAGGACGTCGTCGATCAGCACAACAACTTTGTTGTCGATCCCGGTGCGGGGAAGCTGTGTGGGATACGGCGGCCGTGTCGGCTGGTGGGAGAGGTCATCACGGAACATGGTCACATCCAGCTGGCCCACGATTGCGGCGGCGTCCACGGTGGGATCTGCGGCGGCGATTTTGCCGGCGAGCCGGACGGCGAGGGGGTAGCCCCGTCGCGGGATTCCCAACAGGACCAGGTCCTTGGAGCCCTTGTTGGACTCGAGAATCTCATGGGCGATACGAGTGAGTGCACGGTCGATGTCCGCCTGGCTGAGTACCACTCGGGTAAGAACAACCTTGGCCGGAACCGGTGCTTCTGGAACAGAAGTCAACGCTCGTCTCCCCTTTCCCCGCCTCACTGGACGGAATTAAAAAAGGATTGTTTGCCTTCTCAAATTACCACAGCGGCACTGGCGCCCCGGCGCTGCCGGCATGCGTTTAACCTCACACGGACATAGGCTCGGGGTCATGACGACGAACGAGCCACGGCCGGGGCCAGACCGCCCAGGCTACTCCCCCGGCGGCTTGCGGCCGCTGCCACAGCAGGCCAACCCGACGTGGCTGGGGCACGTCCAGCCGGAGTACTAC
>JBKKDK010000294.1:0-6621 GCA_046708245.1 Arthrobacter sp. | reverse complement strand
CCGGCGGATGAGGCGAAGGGGATCAAATCGCGGCTGACCGATGCCCAGAAGGAAATGCTGGCCAGCAAGTCGCGGGGCGGCGCCGGTTCACAGAGCGTCGGGCACAACCACAAGCCGACGCATGTGAGCGGTAAACAGGGTCCGGCGGAAAAGAAAGTCCGCTGGTAGCCCGCTAGAGACATCCCACCGCCTCCGACCTACCATGGATGCACACTTCACTTCACAGCGGTAATTCACAGCGGAAAGGAAGAGCCATGGCGGAACATCACCACGGAGGACAGATCGAGGCGGAGGTGGCCGGCCACTTGGCTGAGTCCATTGACGAGGCCCCGGGCCCGGAAACAACCCGTCCCGCACCGCCCACACCGGCCGAGGGGCAGCAGTGGCCGGACGGCATGGGAAAACGGCGCCACCCCAAGGAACGCGACATTCAGCATGGTCGGACGGGCCATGAAGCCGCCGTGAACGCGGTTCACCGGACCGGCAAACCGGACATCCCGCACTCTTCGTAGATCCTCGTAGATCTCCAAAGGCCCGGACGGACCGCCAGCGGTTGTTCCGGGCTTTTTTGCGTCCCGCGCCGGACTCCTGGTGCGGCCGTCAGCCTTCCCAGCGGGATTCGAGCACCACGTCCTCGGGTTTCTTGTCCAGCCGCCAGCCGCGCCAGACGGGGTGCCGGAGTTTGCCGCTGCCGGTCCACTCCCCGTAGGTAACTTCACCGACCAGCCTGGCGCTCACCCAGTGCGCGTCCGAGGCGTCAGCGGCCGGGACGTCGACGAAGGGCGGGGTCTTCCGGGGCAGGGCATCCAGCCGCTCCCTGAGCTCATCGAGCTCCCGCGCGCTGAAACCGCTGCCCACCCGTCCCACGTAGCGGAGTTTCGGCCCCTCCGGGATGCCCAGCAGCAGCGAGCCCACGGACTGGCTGCGTCCGCCCCTGCCCGGACGCCAGCCGCCGACCACCACTTCCTGGGTGCGTTCAAACTTGAGCTTGAGCCAGGACCGGCTGCGCTGGCCCACGTACCGGCCGTCCGTGCGCTTGGCCATAACACCCTCAAGCCCCAGCTCCTTGACGCTTTCCAGGATGTGGGCGGCATCGCCGTCGATCACTCCGGAGAGCTCCACCGGGCAGCCGGAGGCGCGGAAGAAGTTCTCCAGGCGGCTGCGGCGTTCGGTCAGCGGCAGCCGGCGGAGGTCCTGGCCGCCGTCGGACAGCAGGTCGAACAACATCAGCCGCACCGGGATTGACGGCTGCGCCCTTGCCACGTCGGAGGGCCGGGTCAGCTTCATCCGGCCCTGCAGGAGCCCGAAGTCGGGCCGCCCTGAGGGGCCGACGGCGATGATCTCGCCGTCGGCGACGAAGGCCTGTTCCGGCCAGCAGGACCGGTCGGTCAGCTCGGGGTACGTGGCCGTGACATCGTTGCCGTTGCGGCTGAAAAGCCGGATCTTCTTCGTGTCCGCGACCACCAGGGCCCGCACGCCGTCCCACTTGAGTTCGAACTGCCAGTCCTTCTCCGGCAGGTCCGCCGGGGTGCCCGGGCTGGCCAGCATCGGCGTAAAGTCCGCGGCGTCGGGGACGGCGGGCGCCGGCGCAGCGTCCGTATCTTTTGTGCCGGGTCCCGGGACCGCACTGTTTTCGGACCGGTCCTTGACTGCCGGCGCCGGACGGCCGCTCTTCGCGCCGGCGGGGTCCATCAGGTGGATCAGCCACTGGTCATTGCCCTGGCCGGTGTGGATCAGGGCGAACCTGCGCGTGCCGCCCAGCCCGCCGTCGTCCCGCCCCGTCAGGGTGGCGATGACTTCCTTGCCCGCGATCCACTTCTCCACCTCGTAATACCCGCGGTCCCAGATGCTCATGGTCCCGGCGCCGTACTGGCCCTTGGGAATGGTGCCCTCGAAGTCCAGGTAGTCCATCGGATGGTCCTCGGTCTGGACGGCGAGGTGGTTCTTCGTCTTGGACGTGGGGACCCCTTTGGGAAGCGCCCAGGACACCAGGACGCCGTCGCGCTCCAGCCGAAGGTCGAAATGCAGCCGGCTGGCATGGTGCTCCTGGATGACAAACGCCTCCCGGCGGGTTCCGGCGCCGGACTCCGCACGGTACCGCCCGGCGGTGAACGGCTCCGGGGTGGCCGCCGCGTCCCGTTTGGTGCGGTAGGACTCCAGCCGGGGGTCGGTGTGGCCGCCGTCGCCGGGGCCGTCGGAGGGACGCTCTGCCCCCCGGTCAGCCGTCGGGTGGCCGGCGGTCTTGGCCCCCGAAATGGCGGCAAAGGGGTCCTTGCCGGCCTGCACGCGCTTCAGGACCTCCTGATAGTCCAGCTGGTGCAGGGACACGGCGCCGAGCTCGCGCCACATCCGGGGCGCCGCCACTGTCGGGTGCAGCCGGCCGCGCAGCGAGTACGGGACGATCGTGGTCTTCGCGGCATTGTTCTGGCTCCAGTCCACCAGGACCTTTCCTGCGCGGAGCGTCTTCTTCATGTCGCTCACGGCCAGCTCCGGGTGGTCTGCCTCCAGTGCGCGCGCCAGTTCATGGGCGAAGTCCGAGATCTGGTCCGAACTCTGGGTCCCGTCCAGGGCCGCGTAGAGGTGGATGCCCTTGCTGCCGCTGGTCACCGGGACCGGGTCCAGGCCGACGTCCTGCAGGATACTCCGGGCCAGCATGGCGACTTCCACGCATTCGGCCAGTCCGGCGCCCTCGCCGGGATCGAGGTCCAGCACCAGCCGGTCCGGCGCCATCGCATTCCCGTGCGAGTCCACCCGCCACTGCGGCACGTGAATCTCCAGCGAACCGATCTGGGCAAGCCAGGTCAGCGTGGCGGGATCATTGACCAGCGGGTACTGGATGGCGCGGTCCTTATGCGTGATGGAGGCGCGCGGTATCCAGCCCGGCGTCGAATGGTCCAGGTTCTTCTGAAAGAACATCTCGCCCGGAGCCTTTGCGGTGCCCACGCCGTTGACCCAGCGCTTCCGCGTCGCGGGCCGGTTCATCGCAGCCGGGATCAGCACCGGCGCCACGGCGGCGTAGTAGGCCAAAACGTCGGCCTTGGTGGTGCCCGTCTCCGGGTACATAACCTTGTCCAGGTTGGTCACCACCAGCTCGCGGCCGTCCACGCGGACCCGTTCCCTGCTCTTGGCCGGGGTCCTTTCAGGCACGGGGCTTCACCTCCGCGCAACTGTGATGTTCACTTGATCCATGAGAGCCATCTGGAAAGGCGCGATAGCGTTCGGGCTGGTCAACGTGCCGGTCAAGGTCTACACCGCGACCGAAGACCACGACATCAGCCTGCATCAGGTCCACAACGCCGACGGCGGCCGGATCCGCTACCAGCGCCGCTGCGAGGTCTGCAGCAAGATCGTGGACTACGAAGACATCGACAAGGCTTATGAGGACGACGGCCGCACCGTGGTGCTGAGCCGTGAGGAGCTCAAGTCCATCCCCGCCGAGAACAGCCACGAGATCGACGTCGTGCAGTTTGTCCCGGCCGAACAGCTCGACCCCATCATGTTCGAGAAGAGCTACTACCTGGAGCCCGACTCGAAGTCGCCCAAGGCCTACGTGCTCCTGCGCCGGGCGCTGGAAGACACGGACCGGGTGGCGATCGTCCAGTTCGCGCTCCGGGACAAGACCCGGCTGGGGGCGCTGCGGATCCGCGGCGAGGTGCTGATGCTGCAGGCGCTGCTGTGGGCCGACGAAGTACGCCAGGCAAGCTTCCCGGCGCTGGAGACGTCCATCCGGATTTCCGCCCAGGAGCGGGAGATGTCCGCGGCGCTGGTGGACTCGATGGCCGCCGACTTTGAACCGGCCCAGTTCGAGGACGAATACCAGCACCAGCTGCGCCAGCTCATTGAAGCGAAACTGGAAAAGGGTGAGTCCCTGGACACCGAGGAAACCTTCGGCGCCCCGGCGGCCGAGGTCGGAACCGGCGAAGTGATCGACCTGATGGAAGCGCTCAAGCGGAGCCTGGCGAAAAAGCGCGGGGACGGGGCGGATGCCGCGGCCGAGGAACCCGCCACGAAGTCCGCTTCGCGGTCCACCGCGGAATCCACCGCCAAATCCACGGCCAAGCCGGCCGCGGCCAGGGCCGCTGCCGGGTCGGCTGCCAAAACGGGTGCCAAAACAGCTGCCACCACCCCGGCGAAGCGGACCGCCGCGAAGGCTGCTCCCAAGACCGCAGCCAAAAGCACGCGCAAGGAGGCCTGACCCGGCGGCTCGGCCCGCGGCCATCGTGATCAGGAATTCCTCAGCGCGGAAATAAGCTCGCTTTTCTTCTTCGCCGAGTAGCCCTTGAGCCCGATTTCCTTGGCCCGCGCCTTCAGCTGGGGGACCGTCCAGTCCTCGTAGTCGCCCGCTTTGCCGCCCTTCCGGCCGACGGCGGAGCGGCCCCGCTTGGCGGCGGCGTTGGAGATCCGGGCGGCCTTCTGCTTGGAGGCGCCGTCCTCCAGCAGCTCTTCGTAAAGTTCCGGGTCCTTGATGCTTGGGCTTTCGGAGCCGCGCGGGGCGTTCTTTTTCGTGGGCATGGTTCCTACCTCAGGGGCTGGTGTCCGGCGCCGCCGAAGCCGTCATCGTCCACTTCGCCCTGCGCGACCGAAGAGCGCCATTCGCCGGTTTCAATTCCGCGGGATTCGATGAACTCCTTGAACCGGCCGAGGTCTGCCGTCACCTGGCGGCTGTCCGCGCCGACCGCCGAGCCGGTCTTCTCCACGAGCCCCTCGGGCTCCCATTCCAGCTCGACGTTGACCCGGGCGCGGCCGTCGTCCAGCGCTTCGAACGTCACGGTCCCGGCGTTGCGGGGTTTGTCCGTGCTGACCCAGGCGATTCTCCGGTCGGGTGTCTGTTCGATGATCTGGGCGATGTACTCGCGCCGGACGCCGGCGACGTCGGTGCGGAATTGCAGGGATGTCTCGTCGATCTGTTCCACCGAATCGATGCCCGTCATGAAACGCGGGAAGGTCTCGAATTGGGTCCACTGGTTGTACGCGGTGGACACCGGTACCTCGACTTCAATGCTTTCCTGCACGATTGCCACGGGTGGATCTCCTTTGGACGGGGACGTATGCCTGCGACGGCCATGATCGGTGGTGCCGCGGATTCCAAACTATCGGCGGCGCTTCGCGGTGACAAGCATTTGCTAAGGCTGCTTACGGCAACGCAGGTGATCACGGACCCGGCGGCGGTGAAGGAGTTCATGTTCGGTACGGAGCTGACAACCGACTGGACGGTGGGCGCGCCGATTGTGTGGCGTGGCGAGTGGGACGGCAAGGCCTACGAGGACAAGGGGGAGATCCTCGAGTTTTCACCCGGTCAGCGCCTCGTCCAAACGCATTTCAGCCCCCTTGGCGGCCAGGAGGATGCCCCGGAAAACTACCACACGCTGACCTGGACGCCCGAGGACGACGTCGGGAAGACGCGGCTCACGCTCGCCCAGGACAACAACGACACCGCCGCCGCTGCCAAGCACTCCCAGGGCATGTGGGACACGCTCGTGGCCTGGGTGAAGAAGATCGCGGAACGGGCGTAGGTCCGCCGTCGGCACGCACGGCCGGAAGGATCTTTAACCGCCGACGGCCGCCGTCCGCCACTGCCCCGCGAGGCGGGGAGGGCGGAACGGCGGCCGTCACGCAGCGCTGTTAGGCGGCGTCGTGATCCGTCTCGAGGATCTGCACGAGGCGGTCGAGGGCGGCGTCCGCGCCCTCGCCCTCGGCACGCAACACCACAACCTCGCCGTGCGATGCGCCAAGGCTCATCAGCGACAGGATGCTGGCGGCGTCCATGGCTTCGTCTTCCGGTTCACCCAGCCGTGCGATGGTGATTTCGAGATCGAACTCGCCTGCAGCCTCGGCAAAGATGGCGGCCGGGCGGGCATGCAGCCCTACGCGGCTGGCAATGGTGGCGTTACGTTCGGTCATTTCTCTCCTTGAGTATCAAAAACGAAGGTCAGCCGGGAAATGATTTCCCGGACCGGCTCAGACGGCTACGGGAACCGGTTCAACCGTATCAATGGTCTTCTTGACTGCCCAGCGCTTGAGGGCGATCACGGCGAAGGCGCTGACCACGGTTCCGGCGAGGATGGCGACGATGAACATGATCAGGTTGCCGATGGCGAAGAACACGAAGATACCGCCGTGGGGTGCCTGGGACGTGACACCGGTTGCCATGCAGAGGGCGCCGGTGAGGGCGCCGCCCACCATGCTGGCCGGGATGACGCGCAGCGGATCGGCCGCGGCGAACGGGATGGCACCTTCGGAGATGAAGGATGCGCCCAGCAGCCAGGCCGCCTTGCCGTTTTCGCGCTCAGCCAGGCTGAAGAGCTTTTTGTCCAGGACGGTGGCCAGGGCCATCGCCAGCGGAGGCACCATGCCGGCAGCCATAACGGTTCCCATGATCTGCCAGGGCGCCTGGTTGTCGACGTTGCCGGCGCTCAGGCCGGCAACCGCGAAAGCGTACGCAACCTTGTTGACCGGGCCGCCGAGGTCAAAGCACATCATGAGGCCCAGGATGATTCCGAGGACGACGGCGGACGCGCCGGTCATGCCCGACAGCCAGGAGTTCAGTGCGGTGGTGAGTCCGGCGATGGGGCCGCCGAGGACCAGGAACATCAGGCCGGAGGCAAAGATTGAAGCCAGCAG
>JBKKDK010000293.1:0-3020 GCA_046708245.1 Arthrobacter sp. | reverse complement strand
AGCCGAAGGTGGTGCGGACCAGGGTGTCGATGTCTTCCGCGGTCGCGATTTCCTGTTCCACCAGCTGGGCGGCCTCGTGGAAGAGCGCGTACTGGAGCCGGTTGAGCACAAACCCGGTGACGTCCTTGACGACGGCGGTCTGCTTGTTCGCGGCGTGCACGAGGTCGCGGACGGTGCCGACAGTGGCGGCCGAGGTGCCGGCATGGGGGATGATTTCCACGCCGGGGATGAACGGTGAGGGGTTGGAGAAGTGCACGCCCAGGAAGCGCTCCGGGTTGCTGACCGGCTCCGAGAGGTCCGCGATGGAAATCGTGGAGGTGTTGGAGCCGATAATGGCATCCGGCCGGGCGGCGGCGCTGATGCGGGCGAGGGTCTGGTGCTTGATGGCGATGACCTCGGGGACGGCTTCTTCGATGAAGTCGGCGTCGGCGACTGCTTCCTCGATGTCCTTGGCGGCCCAGAGGTTTTCCCGCAGGATGGCGGTGGCGCCTTCCGGGAACAGCCCGTCGGCCACGAACTGGTCGGATTCGGTGAGCAGGCGCTCATAGTTCTTCTGCGCCACCTCGGCGGACACATCGGCAAGGGCAACCCGGGCCCCGCCGAGGGCGAGTACCTGGGCGATGCCTCCGCCCATGTAGCCGGAGCCGACGACGGCGATCTTCCGGGCGGCGTTGACGGCGGCTGCGGTGTCTACTGATTCGGTCATGTTCAAACTGCCTTCGTGTATTCGGGTTCGTACGAGCAGATGGCGTCCACCTTGGCGGCGGAGGAGGAGTTTTCGTCGAAGTGGTGGCTGAGCCATTCGCCGACGAGTTTTTTGGCCAGTTCCAGGCCGATGACGCGCTGGCCCATGGTGAGGACCTGGGCGTTGTTGCTCAGGACGGAGCGTTCCACGGAGTAGCTGTCGTGCGCGGTGACGGCGCGGATGCCGGGGACCTTGTTCGCGGCGATGGCCACGCCCAGGCCGGTGCCGCAGATCAGCAGCGCCCGGTCGGCTTCGCCCTCGGCGACTTTCCGGGCCGCGGTGACGGCCAGGTGCGGGTAGGCGGTGGAGTCGTTGGCTCCGACGCCGATGTCCTCCACGGAGGCCACCCGGGGGTCCGCTTCGAGCAGTGCCTTCAGCGCGTTTTTGTATTCGACGCCGGCCTCATCGTTGCCGATGACAATCCGGAATGTGTTGGTGTCAGTCATTTCGTGCTCCATTTCCGGCCTTCGTGGCCGTGTCGGATGTGCCCGGTTCAGGCGTGGCCCGTTCTCAGGCGAGGTGTGTTGCGATGCGTTCGGTGATCAGGGCGAAGGAGACCGCGCCGGGGTCGGGGTGGCCGAGGCTCTTTTCCGCGAGCGGCCGGGCCCGGCCCTTGAGCGGGCGCAGTCCCGCGGTCTTCCCGGCGGCGTCCTGCGCGGCGGTGGCGGCCGCGGCGAGCGAGGCACCGACCGGGGCGCCGCCGTCGAGCCCGTTCAGGAACGTGTCCCGGAACGGCAGCAGCGCATCGACCATGGTTTTGTCCCCGGGTTCGGCCTTCCCGAGTTCGGTGATGGCGTTGCTGAACGCGGTCACCGCCGCGGCGGCATCCGCGCCGGTGTAGGACTCGCGGTTGCCCAGGGCCAGGCCGGCCGCGATGACCGCCGATCCCCACAACGCCCCCGAGGTCCCGCCGGCGCGTTCGCTCCAGGCCTCCCCGGCCGCGGTCAGGACCCGTTCCACGGACGCCCCGGACCCCGCGACCCGGGTCCCCGCGGCGAGGGGCGCGTCCACGCCGCGGCGCATCCCGATGCCATGGTCCCCGTCCCCGGCGATCGCGTCCAGATCGCCCAGTTCCGCCTCGTGTTCAACCACGACGTCACGGACCTGCGCGAGGACGGCCGCGGCCGCCCGGCCCAGGGCCGCCGCCGCGGCCGTGGTGTCCTCGGCCTCCTCGGCCGCGGCAGCATCGGGACCGGCGAGAACCCGCCGGGGCCGCGGGGCGAGGTTGCCCTTCCGGAACGCCGGGGTGTCCGCCGGCGCCGCCCAGAACCGCTCGAGTTCATCATCGAGCCAGAGCAGCGTCAGGGACAGCCCGGACATGTCCAGGCTGGTCACCAGCTCCCCGCACTCGGGCTCCACCACGGTCAGGCCCGCACCGGTCAGGAGCGTCTCGATCTTGCCGAACAGCAGGAACAACTCGTCATACTTGACCGTGCCGAGCCCGTTCACGATCGCCACCACCCGGTCCCCGGCATCCTCGGGCTTGTCCACCAGCAACTTGCCGACCAGCAGATCGGCGAGTTCGGACGCGGTCGGCATCGGGTGCTCGGAAATCCCCGGCTCCCCATGGATCCCCAGACCCAGCGACATCTGCCCGGCCGGGACAGTAAACAACGGCTCGCCCGCACCCGGCAGGGTGCAGCCGGCGAACGCCACCCCCAGGGACCGGGTACGGTAATTGGTCTTCAGCGCAAGCCGTTCGACCTCGTCCAGGCCCAGCCCGGCCTCCGCCGCGGCGCCGGCGACCTTGAAGACCGTCAGGTCCCCCGCGATCCCGCGGCGCTTCCCGATCTCCGCCAGCGGCGCGGAGGCAATGTCATCGGTAACCAGCACCGTGCGGGTCTCGATGCCCTCCGCGTTCAGCCGCAGCTGCGCCTGGCCAAAGTGCAGCACGTCCCCGGCATAATTCCCGTAACTGAGCAACACCCCGCCCCCGGCCTGGGCGGCCTTCGCCACCCGGTACACCTGCCCGGCCGCCGGGGACGCGAACATGTTCCCGCACGCGGACCCCGCCGCCAAACCCGGCCCCACCAGCCCGGCAAACGCCGGATAATGACCCGACCCGCCGCCCACCACCAAAGCCACCTGCCCGGCAGGGACCTCCGTGGACCGCACCACACCACCATCCACCCGGGCCACATACCCCCGGTTCGCGGCCACAAAACCGTCCAGTGCCTCATCCGCAAAGTCAGCGGGATTATCGAAGATCAGCGTCATGGTTCCTCATTGAATCCGAATAGAAATCGCGCCGGACCAGAACAGCCGGCAAGTACAG
>JBKKDK010000292.1:0-3471 GCA_046708245.1 Arthrobacter sp. | reverse complement strand
GGCGCGGCCGGGCCGCGTCCCGGCATGGGCGCTGCGCCGGGTGCGCGGCCCGGCGCCGCGCCGCCGCGCCGGATCGTGCTGGACGAGCTCTCCGTCGGCGTGGCGGAGCGGCTCGATGCTGCCAGCGCCGCCTACATCAACGGAAGCGGGCTCGCGAAGGCCTCACCCATGGGTATGGGGCTGTACCGGATCGAACCCGTCGGGAAGGTGGGCTCGGTACGCACCGCCACAGTACAGCTGGAAGTGCGTCCCAAGGAGCGGCTGGGCCTTGGCCGGCTGTTGTTCCTGCTCGGCTACGCGGGGGACCAGGGCTTCCGCGAGGATTCCGTCGCCGCGGCCGAGGAGACGGACCTGTGGAGTGCGCTGGCCGAATCGCTGGCACAGCTCGCGGACCGCGCGCTCAGCCGCGGGGTGCTGCAGGGCTACCTGAATGTCGACGAATCCCTCCGCACGGTCAAGGGCAGGATCCGCATTTCGGACCAGATTTCCCGGCGGCCCGGCATGCTGGTCCCGCTGGAGGTCTCCTATGACGAGTTCAGCGAAGACATTCCGGAAAACCGCATCCTGCGGGCCGCGCTGGAACGGATGTCCCAGGTCCCGGGCGTGCGCCCGCACGTACTGAGCCGCCTGCGCCAGTTGAAGGGGAAACTCGCCGCCGTCACCCGACTGCAGTCCGGTGCCCCGCTGCCGGTCTGGCGCGCCAGCCGGATGAACACCCGCTACCACACGGCCCTCCGGCTTGCCGAGGTGATCCTCCGCAACGCCTCGGCGGAGGCCGGCGACGGAAAGCAACAGTCGGCGTCGTTTGTGGTCGACATGTCCAAGGTGTTCGAGGACTTTGTCGGGCTGGCGCTGCGGGAAGCGATGGCCGCGTTCCCGGGGGAGATGCGCCTCCGGTACAACGCCTTGCTCAACGAGGCCGTCCGCGACTCGGACCGGATCGTGGTGCAGCCCGGCGCGGTGCACCTGCTGGGCGGCCGGCCGGTGGTGGTCTACGACGCCAAGTACCAGGCCGCGGCCGACGTCGGCGCCTCGCTTTCCGGCGACCACTACCGGATGCTGGCCTACTGCACGTCCCTGCGGGTCCCGACGGCCTGGCTGATCTACCCGGGTGCCGGCGAAGTGAAGCTGCGCCGGATCCTGAACACGGACATCGACATTGTGGAGTTCCCGCTGGACCTCTCGCGGCCGCCGTCGGAAATCCTGGCCTCCGTGGCGGACCTCGCCCAGCAGTCCTGGGGCGAAGTGGTGCGGCAGGCCAGCATCAGCCGCTGACGCATGCGGCAGAGCGGTGCTCGGCGGGCCGGTGCTCCGACGGACCGCGAGCGGTTAGCCCGTTTCGTCCCGCCGGGACGACATGGCGATCAAGTGCGCCAACAGGGCCTGTTCCGGCCTGCCGGGATTGGTGTCGACGTGCCAGCGAAGTTTTTCGCGCACGTCCGCATCTTCAGGCGAAGTGTCGGCGAGAATCTCATCAATGATCGCGGACACCTGCCGGCGGAGGGGTTCCAGATCAGAGCCCATCTTATGGGCCCGTCGGTAATCGTGGAGCCGGGTGAGGGAGGACGGCCGGGCACGTGCAGGGCCGGTGATCGGAGACCCATTGGACATCAGCGAGTGCGACATCTGCGCTCTCCCGTGGCTCTAGTAGTAATAAGGCAATTACGGACCAAAAAGCGCCCGAGTCCCCGGGTTGGAATTTTACCTGAGACAGACAATTCTGTCTCGTTTTCGGCTAGAATATTTTTGATGTCACTTTCAACGAATCCCGCGCAGAATTCGTCCCCGCTGGTACGTACCAGCGGCGACGTCCTCCCTGCCTCCGGGGTGCGCGAGCGGATTCTCGATGTTGCCTACGATTTGTTTTCCCGGCGGGGCGTCCGCGACGTCGGTGTTAATGAACTGATCAGCCGTTCCGGGGTTGCCAAAGCGAGTTTTTATCGGCATTTCGCCTCCAAGGACGAGCTGGTGCTCGCCTTCCTGGAGCGTCGGAACCAGCAGTGGACCGTGGACATGATTATCAGCGAGGCCCGCCGCCGGGGAAGCACTCCGGAAGAACAGCTACTCTCGATCTTCGACGTATTTGCCGACTGGTTTGCCCGCGACGACTTCGAGGCGTGCTCCTTCGTCAACATCCTGCTTGAGATGGGAGCCGGCCATCCGCTCGGCCAGGCCAGCATCGACTACCTTGCCAAGATCCGCGGCCATGTCCAGCAACTGGCCGAAGAGGCCGGACTGCGGGAGCCGGAAAACTTCTCCCGCTCCTGGCACATCCTCATGAAGGGTTCGATCGTGTCCGCCGCGGAAGGGGACCGGGCTGCGGCAGGCCGTTCCCGCGAGATGGCCGGCTGGCTGATCGAACGCTACCGCGGCTGAGCTCCTGCCCCTTCGGCGGAGCCCCCTGTCAGGCGAGGAACGCGTCCAGCTGCTCTTCCAGCGTTTGCGGGTCCTTGAGCTCACACTCCCAGACGGTGAGCACCTTCCAGCCTGAGGTTTCCAGCTGGCGCAGCTGTTCGGCGTCGCGGTTTTTGGTGCGTGTCCGCTTGGTCTCCCAGAACTCGGCGTTGGCCTTGGGCGCGTGTTGTCCCACCCGGCACTCGTGGAAGTGCCAGAAACAGCCGTTGACGAAGATGACCTTGTGGCGGCCGGCAAAGACGAGGTCGGGGGTGCCGGGGAGCCTGCCGCCGCCCGCCGAGCCGTGCAACCGGTACCGGTATCCCTTGGAGTGCAACAGCCGGCGGACCAGCAGTTCGGGTTTGGTGTTTTTCCCCCGGATGCGGGACATGTTCCAGCTGCGCCGTTCCGGTGTCAGCTTGTCCGCCATGGTTTAAGTCTAGGCGGCGGCCGGGCCGGGACAGCCTGGATTTTTGTGCTCCCGGATTTGACGTTCCTAGATTTCCCGCTCCGGGTGTTCGCCCAACTCGAAGTGCCGGGCGGTGACCGACGTCGGTTCGATCTCGACGTAGAAGTCCTTCAGCGTGGGGACCCACGGCTTGAGGCCCAGCGTCTCCGCCGCGGCGATCTCCGCGGACAGCCGAAGGATGCGTGCGTTGCCCCGGAGGACCACGGACCACGCTTCGTCGGAGAGGATGCCGTCGGTTTCGAACAAGACCTTGGAGTTGATGGTCAGCTCGGCCAGCTTGTTGCCGGGGGCCGTGCGGAGGTAGAGCTTCCGGCCGCCCACCGCATAGTTCACCGGGAAGATGTCCGGCTCCCCGGCCACTGTGACCACCAACCTGCCGTGCTTGGTGCCCTCGATCAGCTTCCAGGCCTGTTCATCGTCCAGATTGAGCACGGGATTGCCGTCTGCATGTTCGAACATCATGGGCCCATTGTTCTGTCCATTCCAGCGATGACGCTAGAGGCCAACGGTGGAATCCCGGTATGTGGAGGCGGCCCATTTTGCCTGTGGAAAACCATAACGGGCAAAATGTGATGTCGGTTACCCTTAAGCCATTGTTTGGCTTCAAG
>JBKKDK010000291.1:0-3137 GCA_046708245.1 Arthrobacter sp. | reverse complement strand
GGCCGGTGCGGAGGGCGTGCCGCCGCCGGACGCCCGTGCCGCCCGGTGCGGCAGGCGCGGCTCCGGCGGACCTGAGCCGGGCCGCCAGCAGCAGCGGGTCCGGCCGCAGGCCGACTATCAGCAGGAGCGCGGCCAGTGCCAGCCCGGCGGTCGAAAACACGAACGGGCCGGCCAGTGCCGGAAGCCCCAGCGCCTCCCCGACCACAGCTCCCGGCCGGATCAGGTTGGGCCCGGCGACGGCGCCGATTGTGACCGACCAGACGACGATGGCGAGGGAGCGGCCGCGGTGATCGGCGTCGGCCAGGTCGACGGCGGCGAAACGGGCCTGGAGGTTGGCGGCGGCACCCAGCCCGAGCAGGGCGGACCCGAGCAGCAGCACGGGGAAGGCGCCGGTCACGGTGGCGAGGATCACCAGCAGGGACCCGGCCATCGCGGCGAGCTGACCTGTCACGAGGGCGGTCCGGCGGCCCCGGCGGCCCGCCAGCCCGGCCAACGGGAGCGCTGCGACGGCGGCGGCAAGCGTCACGGCTGTGGGGACCGATCCGGCCCAGGCGTTCGATCCGGAAAGCTGCACGGCCAGCAGGGAGCCGACGGACAGGCTGGCGCCGCTGCCCACGCCGCTGAGGAGCTGGGCTGCGCTCAACACAAAGACGGTGCGGCGCTGGACCCGCCGGGGATCCAGTGCCGCACCGTCCGGTACTGCTGCTGCAATTATTTTCACGGTCCGAGCTTAGCCGGACCAGGGGCTGCTCGACGTCGCTGAGGCTCTTGCGGGCGTCGTCTTCGAGGCGGGCGTCCACCTTGGCCTGCGCGGCCTTGGAACTGATCAGGCTGGCGATGACGGCCACGATGATGGTGCCGATGATCACCGCGAGGGACACGTAGGTGGGGATCTCGGGAGCCCACTCGATGTGGTGGCCGCCGTTGATGAAGGGCAGTTCGTTGACGTGCATGGCGTGCAGGACCAGCTTGACGCCGATGAACGCCAGGATCACGGACAGCGCGTGCTTGAGGTAGATGAGGCGGTTCATCAGCCCGCCCAGCAGGAAGTACAGCTGGCGCAGTCCCATCAGGGCAAAGATGTTGGCAGTGAAGACGATGAAGGCGCTCTGTGTGAGGCCGAAGATGGCGGGGATCGAGTCCACGGCGAAGAGCAGGTCGGTCATGCCGATGGTGATGAAGACGATCAGCATCGGGGTGAAGACCTTCTTGCCGTCAACTTCGGTGCGCAGCTTGCCGCCGTCGAACTTCTCGGACATCGGCATGACCTTGCGGATCCGCGCGATGAGCGGGTTTTCCTTGTCTTCCTCATCCTCGCCCTCGTCCTGGGCCTGCTTCCAGGCGGTCCAGAGCAGGAAGGCGCCGAAGATGTAGAAGACCCAGCTGAACTGTTCGATCACGATGGCGCCGAGCATGATGAAGATGCCGCGCAGGATGAGCGCGATGATGATGCCCACCATGAGCACTTCCTGCTGGTACTTACGGGGTACCGAGAAGCGGGCCATGATGATGATGAATACAAACAGGTTGTCGATGCTGAGGCTGTATTCCGTGACCCAGCCGGCGAGGAACTGCCCGCCGAATTCCGGGCCGGTGAAGGCGAACATCGCGCCGGCGAAAACCAGGGCGAGGGCGATGTAGAAGGAAACCCACAGCCCGGCCTCCTTCATGGAGGGTTCATGCGGGCGCTTGAGGACCAGCAGCAGGTCGATGGCGAGGATGATGCCGAGGGCGACGAAGGAGCCGATCTCAAACCAAAGAGGAAGTTCGGGCACGAAGAAACCTTTCGCAGGGTACAACGGAATGGTGTAAGTCTCTCCGACCGCCTGAAC
This sequence comes from Arthrobacter sp., assembly GCA_046708245.1. Lineage (GTDB taxonomy): Bacteria > Actinomycetota > Actinomycetes > Actinomycetales > Micrococcaceae > Arthrobacter. The sequence continues at coordinate 1,305 of JBKKDK010000291.1, read as the reverse complement.
ATCCGGTACTGCGTACCTGGAACTGCCTGGCTGCCCGCTACGCCCGGCAAGGCGTCTGTGCCGTGCGTGTTGACGATCGTAGCGCTTGGGATACTCCCCTACGTCCGACCAACTCTACCCTAGGCGTGTCCTGCCGATTGCATCTGCCGCAGTTCCTTCTTGAGCTCGCCCACTTCGTCGCGGAGCCGGGCAGCGAGCTCGAACTGCAGTTCGCCGGCCGCCGCGTGCATCTGCTCGGTGAGCTGCTCGATCAGGCCCACGAGGTCTTCGGCCGGCGCGGCGGCGAGCCCGTCGGCCCGGACTTTGGCTGCGCCCTTGCCCTTGCCGCGGCTCTTGCCGGCAGCTGCCAGCAGTTCGCGGGTGTCCGCGTCCTCCTTGGCGATTTGGTCGGTGATGTCCGCGATTTTCTTCCGCAGCGGCTGCGGGTCGATCCCGCGCTCGGTGTTGTAGGCCACCTGGATGGCCCGGCGCCGGTTGGTCTCGTCGATGGCGTGGGCCATTGAGTCGGTGATGCGGTCCGCGTACATGTGGACCTCGCCGGAGACGTTTCGGGCGGCACGGCCGATGGTCTGGATCAGCGACGTTGACGAGCGCAGGAAGCCTTCCTTGTCCGCATCCAGGATGCTGACCAGGGAAACCTCGGGCAGGTCCAGGCCCTCACGGAGCAGGTTGATGCCCACGAGCACGTCGAAGACACCCATCCGGAGTTCGCGGAGCAGTTCCACGCGCCGCAGCGTGTCGACGTCGGAGTGCAGGTACTCGACCTTGACGCCGTGGCCCAGGAGGTAGTCGGTGAGGTCCTCCGCCATGCGTTTGGTCAGCGTGGTGACCAGGACGCGTTCGTTCTTCGCGGTGCGGGTCCGGATCTCACCCAGGAGGTCATCGATCTGGCCCTTGGTGGGTTTGACCACCACTTCCGGGTCGATCAATCCGGTGGGCCGGATGATCTGCTGGACGAAGCCGTCGGACTTCCCGAGCTCGTACTTGCCCGGGGTCGCGGACAGGTAGACGGTCTGGCCCACGCGTTCCTGGAACTCGTCCCACTTCAGCGGGCGGTTGTCCATCGCCGAGGGCAGCCGGAAACCGTGGTCCACGAGGTTCCGCTTGCGGGACATGTCGCCCTCATACATGGCGCCGATCTGCGGCACGGTGACGTGGGATTCGTCGATCACCAGGAGGAAGTCGTCCGGGAAGTAGTCGATGAGGCAGTGCGGCGCGGTCCCGCGTGCGCGGCCGTCGATGTGCGAGGAATAGTTCTCAATGCCGTTGCAGAAGCCCATCTGCTGCATCATTTCCAGGTCATAC
>JBKKDK010000290.1:0-11305 GCA_046708245.1 Arthrobacter sp. | reverse complement strand
GGTGCGGGCCTTCGCTTTGCGCTGGTTCACCCGGCGGTCAATTAGACTGGGGCTGTTCCGCAGCCGGCGACCCATCCAGTTTCCCCGAGGTGATTCACGAGTGCCCAGCAGTACAGTGGCCAGCACGACTATGCGCCGCATTGCCGCCGGAGTCGGCGCCGTTCTCCTGATGCTGCCGCTCGCATCCTGCACTGGGGTTCCCACGCCCGACCCTGCCTCAGCGACTGCCTCGGCCAGCACAGCCGATCCCGGCCCCAGCGCCGTATTCACCTTCGGCACGGCCTCGCAGCCGCTCGGCCTCGATCCGGCGCTGGTCTCGGACGTGGAGTCCTACCGGATCACCCGCCAGGTCATGGAAGGACTCGTTGGAGTCGACCAGACCACCGGCCAGCCCACCCCGCTGCTCGCCACCGAATGGCAGAACAGCGACGAGGGCCGGAGCTACACGTTCAAACTCCGGGACAACGTGACGTACCAGGACGGTGCCCCGTTCGACGCGGCATCCGTCTGCAGCAACTTCAACCGCTGGTTCAATTTCCCCGAAGCGCTCCGCCAGCAGGCCCCCGGGAGCACCTTCAAGGGCGTCTTCAAAGCCCACGCCGACCAGGCCTCGCTCTCCATCTACAAAGGCTGCTCCGCCCTGGCCCCGGACAACGTCCGGATCGACCTCACCCAGCCCTTCACCGGGTTCCTGCAGGCATTGACCCTCCCCGCCTTCGCCATGTCCTCACCGCAGGCACTCGCGGCGCAAAACGCCGACGTCCTGGACCAGAACCGCGACGGCCAGCCCGTCTCCGCCTACGCGCTGCACCCGGTGGGCACCGGCCCCTACGTCTTCGGTTCCTGGAACGACGGCAGCATCACACTGTCCAGCAACAAGAATTACTGGGGCGACAAGGGCCAGATCGGGACGATCCACTTTGTCACCTACGACCACCCGCAGACCCGGATGCAGGCCCTGCTTGACGGCAAAATCGACGGATACGACACCGTGACGGTGGGCAACTTCGACCAGCTGGTCAAGCGAGGCGAGCAGATCATCCAGCGGGACCCGTTCTCCGTGATGTACCTGGGCATGAACCAGGAAATTCCGATCCTGCAGAACCTCAAAGTGCGCCAGGCCATCGAAATGGCGCTGGACAAGGACACCTTGATCCGGCGGTTCTTCATCGACAACACCGCCCAGGCGTCCCAGTTCGTCCCGCCGAAACTCAGCGGCTTCAACAACAACGCACCGTCCCTGGGCCACAACCCGGCCAAGGCCAAGGAACTCCTCGCCGAAGCCGGCTACAAGGGCGAGGAACTGAAGTTCTACTACCCCCTGAATGTCACCCGTCCCTACCTGCCGACCCCGGAGAAGGTGTACGCGGAGATCAGCCGCCAGCTGACCGCCGTCGGGCTGAACGTCAAGCCGATGCCGGTGGAGTGGTCCGAGGGGTACCTGCAGAAGGTCACCTCCCCCGGCGACCACGCCCTGCACCTGCTGGGCTGGAACGGTTCCTACTCGGACCCGGACAACTTCGTGGGACCGCTCTTTGGCGAAAACACCGGCGAGTTCGGCTATCAGGATCCGCAGGTGTTCTCCAAGATCGCCCGGGCACGGGGCCTGCCGGAAGGTAAGGACCGGACCGAGCAGTACCAGACCATCAATGCCCAGATCGCCGCGACGGTTCCCGCCGTTCCGATCGCCTACCCGATCTCCGCCCTGGCCCTCTCCGACCGGGTTCTCAAGTACCCGGCGTCACCGGTGCTGAACGAAGTTTTCACTAAGGTCGAGCTAAAGCCTTGACGGACGGCCCCAATTTCAGTTAGTGGGCGGTGCGGGATATTCTGTGACAGCCAGACCCGCTGCTATCGGAGACTGATTGTGACTTTCATTTCCAAGACCCAACATGCCGACGTCGTCCTGATTGGCGGCGGCATCATGAGCGCCACTCTTGGCGCCTTCCTCAAGCAGCTCGAGCCGGACTGGACCATCTCCCTGTTCGAGAAGCTGGACGAACCGGGCCTGGAAAGCTCCGGACCGTGGAACAACGCCGGTACCGGTCACGCCGCCCTGTGTGAGCTCAATTACTCCCCCGCAGCCAAAGACGGCTCGGTGAACCCCGCCAAGGCGCTGCTCATCAATGAACAGTTCCAGCTCTCCCGCCAGTTCTGGTCCCACCTGGTGACCAACTCGCTGATCGGTTCCCCCAAGGGCTTCATCAACACGGTCCCGCACATGAGCTTCGTGATCGGCGATGACAACGCCAGGTTCCTGCGCGCCCGCTACGAGGCGCTCAAGCCGAACCCGCTGTTCCGCTCCATGGAGTACTCCGAGGACCACGCGCAGATCGCCAAGTGGGCCCCCCTGATCGTCAAGGGCCGCGACCCGAAGCAGCGCATCGCGGCAACCCGCGCGGCAGAAGGGACCGACGTCGACTTCGGCGCCCTGACCCGCGAACTGACCGGCTACCTCGGCAACAACGGCGTGGAAATCAACTACGGCCACGACGTCACCGGCATCAAGCGCGCGTCCGACGGCGGCTGGGACCTCGCACTCAAGCACCCGCGGTCCGGTGAGCACGGTTCGATCCACGCGAAGTTCGTCTTCGTGGGGGCCGGCGGCGGCGCGCTGCACCTGCTGCAGGCCTCGGGGATCCCCGAAAGCAAGGGCTACGGCGGCTTCCCGGTCTCGGGACAGTTCTTCCGCTGCACCGACGAGGCCCTCGCGGCCCAGCACAGCGCCAAGGTCTACGGCCAGGCTTCCGTCGGCGCCCCGCCGATGTCCGTGCCGCACCTGGACACCCGCTATGTCAACGGCAAGCGGTCGCTGCTGTTCGGCCCGTACGCCGGTTTCTCCACCAACTTCCTGAAGCACGGCTCCTACCTGGACCTGCCGCTGTCCATCCGGCCCTCCAACATCATCCCGATGCTGGCCGTGGCCAAGGACAACATGGACCTCACCGCCTACCTGGTCAAGGAGGTCGCCAAACGCCACGGCGCCAAGGTGGAGGCCCTGCGCGAGTACTACCCCGAAGCGCAGGATGGCGACTGGGAACTCATCACGGCCGGCCAGCGAGTCCAGATCATCAAAAAGGATCCGAACAAGGGTGGCGTGCTGCAGTTCGGCACCGAAGTCATCGCCGGACGCGACGGCTCCATCGGCGCCCTGCTCGGCGCATCCCCGGGCGCCTCCACCGCGGTTCCGATCATGATCGAACTGCTGCAGAAGTCCTTCCCGAAGAACTTCAAGGGCTGGCAGGCCAAGTTCAAGGAGATGATGCCCGGCTACGGCGTCAAGCTCAACGAGAACCCGGAGCTCGCCGCCAGCCTCGAAGCCGAGACGGCCAAGGCCCTGCAGCTGGAACCGGTTAACGCCGCCAGCAGCTGACGGCTCCGCGGGTCACGGCACCCAGCGCTTTGATATCCCCTTCGAAGTACCTCCGTCGACCCATCAGGAGACCATGAGATGTTCCGGCTTGCAAAGCTGTCCCTGGCCAACCGGGCACTGATCGCGCTGATCACCGTGTTCGCGTCTGTTTTCGGCGTGATCACGATGTCCTCGCTCAAGCAGGAGCTCATCCCGTCCATCGAGTTTCCGCAGATCACGGTCATCACCTCAATGCCGGGGGCGTCGCCGGAAGTCGTGGACAAGCAGGTCAGCGGACCGCTGGAGACGGCGCTCAACGGCGTTGAGGGGCTGGAATCGACGTCGTCGACCTCGCGTAACGGCGTCTCCCAGATCAGCATGGTGTTCACGTACGGATCGAACCTGGACCGTGCCCGGAACCAGATCGACCGGGCCATCTCCAACGCCAAACGTTCCCTGCCGGACGACGTCCAGCCGCAGGCCATCGCCGGCAGCATCAGCGACTTCCCGATTGTGTTCCTCGCTGTCTCCTCCGACAAGCCGCTCAGCGAGCTGAACGCAGACCTCGCACGGCTCAGCGTGCCCCGGCTGCAGAAGATCGACGGCGTCCGCGGCGCCGAGGTCACCGGCGGCGCCACCCAGCACATCAGCATCCTGCCCCGCCCCGATGCCATGGCCGCAGCCGGCGCGACCCTCCAGTCCATCAGCAACGCCCTGCGGAACAACGGCGCACTGATACCGGCCGGGACCATCGAGGAACAGGGCAAGACGCTCTCGCTCCAGATCGGCAGCCCGGTGGACTCGCTCGCCGCGGTCAAGGCCCTGCCGCTCGGTGGCGTCAAGACCGCCGCGACCATCGGCAGCGTGGCGGACGTCAGCATCACCGAGGACGCACGCACCTCGATCACCCGGACCAACGGCAAGGAAACGCTGGCCCTGTCCGTCACGAAGAAGCCCGAGGGCGACACCGTGGCCATCTCCCACGCGGTGAAGGATGCCATCCCCCAGCTGGAGGCCGAGCTCGGCTCCAACGCCACCTTCACACCGGTCTTCGACCAGGCACCGTTCATCGAGAAGTCCATCAAGGACCTCACCACCGAGGGCCTGCTGGGCCTGGGCTTCGCCGTCGCCGTGATCCTGGTCTTCCTGATGTCCGTCCGCTCCACCCTGGTGACCGCTGTTTCCATCCCGCTGTCGCTGCTGATCACGTTCATCGGGCTTTCGGCCACCGGCTACTCGCTGAACATCCTGACCCTCGGGGCGCTGACCATCGCGATCGGCCGGGTGGTGGACGACTCGATTGTGGTCATCGAAAACATCAAGCGCCACCTCAGCTACGGCGAGCCGAAGATCACCGCCATCCTGACCTCCATCCGCGAGGTCGCCGGTGCCATCACGGCGTCGACCCTGACCACCGTGGCGGTCTTCCTGCCGATCGCCTTCGTCGCCGGGCTTGCGGGCGAGCTGTTCCGGCCCTTCGCGCTCACCGTTACCATCGCGCTGCTGTCCTCGCTGCTGGTCTCCCTGACGATCGTTCCCGTGCTGGCGTACTGGTTCCTCCGCAATCCGGCAGCCAAAGCCGGTGCCCCGGAGGCCTCCGCCCGCGAGATCGCGGCGAAGGCGCACGAGGCCGAGCAGCGTACCCTCCTGCAGCGCGGCTACCTCCCCGTCCTCAGCAAAACCCAGAAGCACCCTGTGGTGACGCTGGTAGCGGCCGTGCTTGTCCTGGGCGGCACCGCGGCCATGACCCCGCTGCTGGCCACCGACCTGCTGGGCCGCTCGGGCGAAAACAGCATGACGGTCCGCCAGGCCCTGCCGGCCGGCACCAGCCTGGCCGACGCCAGCGCCGCGGCGGTCAAGCTCGAGGACGTGCTCCGGAACATTGACGGCATCAAGGACGTCCAGGTCACCACCGGGAACGCCCAGTCCGGTTTCTCGGCGCTCCTCTCCGCCGGCGCCTCCAATTCCAGCTTCACCGTGGTGACCGATGAAAAGGCCAACCAGGGCAAGCTCCAGGAGACCGTCCGCAGTGAGCTCGCCAAGGTCCCCGGCGCCGGCAAGGTGACCGTGGGATCCCAGCAGGGCGGCTTCGGCACGTCCTCGACAGTTGACATCACGCTCAAGGCCGCCACCACGCCAGACCTCCGCACGGCCAGCGACGCCCTGGTCCGGGCCCTGGAGGGCGTGCCCGGCAGCAGCGAGGTCGCCACCAACCTGGCCGCCAGCCAGCCCGTGGTCCAGGTGAACGTGGACCGTGCCAAAGCCGTGGCCGCCGGCCTCAATGAGGAGCAGGTCGCCGGCGTGCTGGCCACCACCATCAGCCCCGTCGCTGCCGGCACCGTGCGCATCGACACCAACGACTTCCCCGTGCGGATCGGCGAAGGCACCCGGTTCACGAGCATCGCCGCCGTCCGGGCCATCCCGCTGCCCGCGGCGGCAGGCCCGGTCCCGCTGGGCACCATCGCCTCCGTGGAGCAGGTGGACGTCCCCGTCTCCATCACCGCCAGCAACGGCCAGCGGACCGCGCGGGTGTCCGTGACGCCGTCGGGCTCCAACCTCGGCGCGGTGAGCACAGAAGTGCAGGCCCGGCTCAAGACCGTCGAACTGCCGCCCGGCGTCACCGCGACGATCGGCGGCGCGACCACGCAGCAGGCCGAGTCCTTCGGACAGCTGGGGCTGGCGCTGCTGGCTGCCATCGCGATTGTCTACGTGATCATGGTGGCCGCGTTCAAGTCCCTCGTGCAGCCGCTGATCCTGCTGGTCTCCGTCCCGTTCGCCGCCACCGGCGCCATCGCCCTGCTGCTGGTGACCGGGGTCCCGCTGGGACTGCCCTCACTGATCGGCATGCTGATGCTCGTGGGCATTGTGGTGACCAACGCGATCGTGCTGATCGACCTGATCAACCAGTACCGCCAGCCCCGGAACGGCGAGCCCGGGATGAGGGTGGCCGAGGCCATCACCCACGGCGCCCGCCAGAGGCTCCGGCCGATCCTGATGACGGCGCTGGCCACCGTGTTCGCGCTGACTCCGATGGCGCTGGGCCTCACCGGGGGCGGCGGCTTCATCTCGCAGCCGCTCGCGATCGTGGTGATCGGCGGGCTGATCTCCTCCACGGCCCTGACCCTGGTGCTGGTGCCTGTCCTCTACCGGCTGGTCGAAGGGCGGCGGGAGAAGCGTGCCCTGCTGAAGGCAGACGCCGCGCCGCCGGCTCCGGCACCGGTCTCCCGTGGCCGGCGGGCAAAGCCGACTCCGCCGGACGCCCGGGTTGTCCCGGACGCCGCCTCAGGCGTCGAAGAAGCCGACGAGCCGAACGAGGCCCCGGCGCTCCGCGGCTGACACCCCGTCCCGCCCCACACCGTCCCACCCCCCGGTTGCTCTATCACTTAATGCGGCTAAACCGGCCTGGACGCAACGTTAAGTGCCAGAGCAACCGGGCGTAGCCGAGCCACCAGGGGTGCCAGCTCACCGGGCGCGGGCGGGAACGACGGCGGCGGGAGCCTGATCGGAGAACGCCAGCCGCGGCACGAGGACCAGCGCGGCGGCCGCGGCCAGGCCCGTCAGCCCGCAGATGGTCCACACCGTGAGGTAGCCGGCCAGCGGCGCCGCGGTCTCACCGGACGCTCCGGCGACGGCGCCGGCCTCCCCCAGGACGTGGCTCAGCAGGGCGATGCCGAACAGCCCGGCGGTCAGCTGGACCGGCCACATGGACTTGTCCCGCAGCATCCGGATGTCCACCAGCGGATCCGCGCGACGCAGCTCGAAGCGGGTGAACGGGACAAAAACCAGGATCCCGGCAACCACCAGGGCCCACGGCCACCACGCGCCGGGGCCGTTGAGGCGCATGAAGGTCAGCCCGGAAGTGACCAGCAGGAGCCCGGAAGCGAGCAGCGTGAAGCCGCGTCTGTCGACGCGGCCGCCGCTGCGGGCGGTGGACTCCGGCACCCCGAAACGGATGGCGAACCAGCAGGCGGTCACCGCCACCGCGGGGACCATCAGCACCAGCTGCAGCTGCCCGGCGAAGGCCTCGACCAGGGCCCCCGCGGCCAGCGCGCCGGCAATCACGCCGAATTCCAGGGCGCCGACGAGGACGCCGGCCGCGCGCCGGGTGCGGGCGGCGGCGTCGGAAAGCTGGTGCACGCGGCTGAAGATCAGTGCTATTTCCAGCGGCAGCCAGACCACGTAAAAGCCCTGCAGCGACCACGCCGCGAGGAAGGTCCAGAAGTCGGGGGCGAGGGCCACACCCCACGAGGCAGCGGCGGTCAGCACCGTGGAGGCGAGCAGGATTTTCCGGTGGCCGTGCATGTCACCGAGCTTGGCCAGCACCGGCACCGCGAGGGCGCTGACCAAAAGCTGGGCGGCCTCGAACCAGTTGACGTCGCCGTCGTGGATGTCCAGGTGCCGGGCGATGTCGGTGAGGATGGGCGTGTAGTACCCCTGCAGGATTCCGCTGGTGATCTCCACCAGACACAGAAAAGCAACGACGCGGCGCATGGCGACCTTCCGGGCGGGCTGAACACCTGACGGCCAGCCGATTCATTGCATCCTAGGCCCGCGCTCCCGGCGCAGCAGGGAAACCCGGCCGGACCGGGGCGGGAATATTCACGCGCGGCGGGCGTTGTACCGGGCGATAGATGCAAACGCATGTATATCGGCTATAGTAGAAAAAGCTCCCGGATCCCTCCGGCCACGGAAAGGCACATCATGCAGATCGGCGTATTCAGCGTCAGCGACATCACCACCGACCCCACCACGGGCCGCACCCCGACGGAGCACGAGCGCATCAAGGCCTCCGTGGCAATCGCCAAGAAGGTGGAGGAAATCGGCATGGATGTCTATGCCCTGGGCGAGCACCACAACCGCCCGTTCTTCTCCTCCTCCCCCACCACCACACTCGCCTACATCGCGGCCCAGACCGAGCGCATCATCCTGTCCACCGCCACGACGCTCATCACCACCAACGACCCGGTGAAGGTCGCCGAGGACTTTGCGATGCTGCAGCATCTGGCCGACGGCCGCGTGGACCTGGTCCTGGGCCGCGGCAACACGGCGCCGGTCTACCCCTGGTTCGGCAAGAACATCCAGGACGGGGTCGAACTCGCGATCGAGAACTACTCGCTGCTGCGCCGGCTCTGGGACGAGGACACCGTCAACTGGTCCGGCAAACACCGCACCCCGCTGCAGAACTTCACCTCCACGCCCCGCCCGCTCGACGGCGTCGCCCCCTTTGTGTGGCACGGCTCCATCCGCACGCCGCAGATTGCGGAAGTGGCCGCCTACTACGGCGACGGCTTCTTCGCGAACAACATCTTCTGGCCCAAGGAGCACTACCAGCAGCTGATCGGCCTGTACCGCGAACGCTACGAGCACTACGGCCACGGCAAGGCCGACCAGGCGATCGTTGGCCTCGGCGGGCAGTTCTTCATGCGCAAGAACTCCCAGGACGCGGTCAAGGAATTCCGGCCGTACTTCGACAACGCCCCGGTCTACGGCCACGGACCGTCGCTGGAGGACTTCACCTCGCAGACCCCGTTGACGGTCGGTAGCCCGCAGGAAGTGATCGAAAAGACGCTCACGTTCCGCGAGTACTTCGGCGACTACCAGCGCCAGCTGTTCCTGATCGACCACGCCGGCCTGCCGCTGAAGACCGTCCTGGAACAGCTGGACCTGTTCGGCGAAGAGGTGCTGCCGGTGCTGCGGAAGGAATACGCCGCGCGCACCCCCGCCCACATCCCGGAACCGCCCACCCACGCCGGACGCGTTGCAGCATCCCTGGCTGGCGCCGGCGAGACGTCCGGCGGGACCGAAATCCCCGCCGCAAACAAGGGCGCGTAATGTCCGCCAAGCCCACGGAATCACCGGTGCGCCTGGCCGCGGAAACCTGGGAATCCCTGTTCCGCGCCCAGGTGGCCGTGATGCGCAGGCTGCAGGCCGGGCCGGCGTTCAAGAGCATCGCCCTCAACGAGTACGACGTGTTGTTTACGCTCTCCCGCTGTCCGTCCGGCTGGCTCCGGCTCAACGAGCTCAACGACCACGTCCTGTTGAGCCAGTCCAGCCTGAGCCGGCTGGTGGAACGGCTCGAAAAGCGCGGCTACGTGGCGCGGATGCCAGCTCCCGACGACGGCCGGGGGGTTCTGATCAAACTCACGGAGTCCGGCTGGGAGCTCCAGAAACAGATCGGCCGGGAACACGTGCGCGACATCGCCGCGCTTGTGGGCCCGGCCCTGACCGCAGCCGAGCAGCACGAACTGCTGCGGCTGACGGAAAAGCTGCGGGCGTCGGTGGCCCCGCGCTGACGGACCGGACCGCCCGTGCCACGGGCGGTCCCCTCAGCGGCGGACTTAGTGGATGACGACGAGCTCCGCCGGATCGTCCGCCGGCAGTTCGCCGTGGACGAGCGCGGTGACTTTGAGTTCCTTGAGCACCAGGCTGCCGCCGACGGTGGACAGGAAGGCCGTGTCTGAGGAATCGCGGCCGGCCGTAATCCGGAGCATACTGCCGCGCGGCGCCAGGCCGGTGGGGTCGATGACGTGCCATGCCCCGTCGATGTGCGCCTCGGCAACGGCATGGAAGTCCATCGGCGTCAGCCCGGGCGCGTAGACCGCGGCCAGCCGGGCCGGGACGTTCTTGGAGCGGAGCAGGGAGATCGCCAGGTGGGCGAAGTCCCGGCAGACGCCGCGGCGGTGCAGCAGGGTCTCGACGGCGCCGTCGGTCCCCCGTGAGGATCCGCTGACGTAGCGCAGCTCGCTGAAAACCCAGTTCCGGACGGCGTGCAGGAGCTCTTCGCCCTGCAGCCCGCCGAATTCCGCGTAGGCGGTCGGCAGCAGCCGGTCCGACTCGGCGTAGCGGCTGGGCCGGACATAGCGGATGAGCTCCATCAGGTCCGGCTCTTCCGGGCGCGCGAAGCCGGCGACGGTGGCGGAGTATTCCACCAGCACCTCGGTGGGCTCCGCGAATTCCATGTAGTGGAACCGCCCGCCGTGGTGGTCCGAGAGTTCCGTCAGGGCCACGTCCGCGCCTTCGGCCGTCACGGACAACGATTCCTCGAAGCCGCTGTAGCCGGCGTTGCGCGCTACCGACACCGCCAGCGCGACTTTGGTGTCGGCCACGGTCTTGAAGGCCAGGCGGGCGGCGACAGAGCGTTCCATGTATCTCCGGGGTGTGAGGTAGCAGCAGGTTGGCAGCAGGCCGTCCGCCGTCGGTGGCCCGTCGGTGTGCGGGGCGACGCGGTACTAGTTTTTGACCTTCAGAGACATTAGCATCCGCTGGACGTTGGCGAATTCAGTGCCGTCGTTGACGTATTTGGCCGCCTGGTCAAGGGTATCGAACGGCTTCGCCGGGGCCACCTTCTGGTCCGGCGCCAGCGACTTCAACACCGTCAGGTCGCCGAAGGAGTAGTCGCCCTTTCCTTCCGGTCCGCGGACCACGTTTTGCAGGCCGCAGGATTTTCCGCCGGAGCCGCCCACCACGTTGGTGATGCCGTAGGAGCCGAAGAACTTGTAGCCCTGGATCACCCGGAACACGACGCGGGGGTCGATGGCGCCCTCGCCGCCGCGGTGCGGCAGCTCCACGGGGACGCTGCTGACCACCACGTATTCCCTGGCGGCGTCCTCCGGACAGGCCGCGGCCGGCTGCGGCAGGAGCCCGGTCTGCAGGGTGGCGAGGTAGCCTCCTTTACCGTCCTTGACCTCGATCTTGAGCGCACCGGGGAGGGAGCCCGGCTCCGGCGTGACGGACTGGGCGATCCAGTCCTGCGGGAGCTCGAAGCTCACGGTCTTGGCGGGATCGGTGAAGGTCTTCCAGGCCGCCGCCGTCGAACCGGGGGGCGCCGTGGCGGAACCGGAGGCCGTGGCTTCCGCCGATGTGGCCGGCGGGGCGGTGCCCGCGGACGGTCCCGTCGCCGTCGTGCCCGCGCCCGGGCTGCCGCCGGCGGTCCAGACCGGCGGACCCTGGGCG